>JBEVHL010000287.1:0-21536 GCA_040511255.1 Mycobacterium sp.
ACATCAACGAAGCCGCGCAGCAGGGGATGGGCCCGCACGGCCTGTGCGTAGGGGCCACCGGATCCGGCAAATCCGAGCTCCTGCGCACCGTTGCGCTCGGAATGATCGCCCGTCATTCGCCGTCGGTACTCAACTTGATCCTGGTCGACTTCAAAGGCGGGGCAAGCTTTCTGGATCTCGCTCGGGCGCCACATGTTTCGGCGGTCATCACCAACCTGGCGGAAGAGGCACACCTGGTCGAGCGCATGCGTGATGCGCTCACCGGTGAGATCCACCGCCGCCAGCAGATCCTGCGGGCAGCGGGCAACCTGGCCGGCGTCACCGACTACCACCGGGCTCGACAGGAGGGGCAGCCGCTGGCTGCGTTGCCGACGTTGTTCGTGATCGTCGACGAATTCTCCGAGCTGCTCAGCCAACATCCCGACTTCATCGACGTCTTCGTCGCGATCGGGCGGTTGGGGCGCTCACTGGGCATTCACCTGCTCCTGGCCAGCCAACGTCTGGACGAGGGTAGATTGCGCGGCCTCGACTCCCACCTGTCGTACCGGATCTGTCTGAAGACCTTGTCGGCGAACGAATCTCGGATGACCATCGGTGTTCCCGACGCCTACGAACTTCCCGGGACACCAGGTGCGGCCTATCTGAAAGTCGGCGCGGCTGAGCCGATCCGATTCCAGTCCGCCTTCGTCTCGGGGCGGATCGCCCACGCGAACACTCGACGTTTCGAGCCGCTGACCGCGCCGACCCTGTTCACGGCCGCGCCTGTCGGCCGCGTCACCGGGCCCACCCACCTTCCCGACGAATCGCCGCGGGGCACCACTCTGGTCGACGCCGTCCTGGACAGCCTGGCCGGTCAGGGCCCGCAGGCACACCGGGTCTGGCTGCCGCCATTGGTCGAGTCTCCGGCGCTGGAAGCTGTGCTCGCCGACTATCCACCGCAGCGCGACCTCGTGGTGCCCATCGGGGTATCCGACCATGCTTTCGAACAACGCCGGATCGCGGTGATGGTCGATCTGTCGGGGGCGGCAGGCAACGTCGCGGTGGTGGGCGGGCCGCAGGCCGGTAAGTCCACAGCGCTGCGCACCCTCGTGGCGGCGCTTGCGCTGCGGCATGATCCACGCCGAGTTCAGTTCTACTGCTTGGATTTCGGCGGCGGCGGGCTGTCGATGCTGGCGGAGCTACCCCATGTCGGAGCGGTGGTCGGTCGACGGGACGCGGACCTGGTACGGCGTACCGTCGCGGAAGTCGCCGCAGTGCTTCGCAATCGCGCCTCCGGGACCGCCGCGCCGGACGGTGACGTATTTCTGGTGGTCGATGGCTGGCACGCTGTCCGCCAAGACTTCGACGATCTCGAACCGCTGGTCACTGCGATTGCGGCCGAGGGTCTTTCGCATGGTGTGCATGTGGTGCTGGGGGCCGCACGCTGGGCGGATATCCGGCCTGCACTGAAAGACCAGATCGGTACGCGCATCGAACTGCGGCTGGGCGACCCGGCGGATTCCGAG
Source organism: Mycobacterium sp. (assembly GCA_040511255.1). GTDB lineage: Bacteria > Actinomycetota > Actinomycetes > Mycobacteriales > Mycobacteriaceae > Mycobacterium. The sequence goes on from JBEVHL010000287.1 coordinate 1,506, forward strand.
ATCGACCGCAAACGCGCCCGCGCTGTTCCGCTGGGCTGTCCCGGGCACGGACTGACCCCTGACGGCCTGCCGTTCGTCACCGCGCTGCCGGAGCTCGCCGGCAGCGGAGCTCTTCTTCGAGCCCGGTACGGCGACGACCGGGCGCCGGCGATCCGGCTGCTGCCCGCGCGAATCGACCACAATGCCCTGCCGGCTGCCGACGATCCAGCCCTGGTGATGATCGGACTTGACGAGGACCGGTTGGCCACGGTGACAGTCGATTTCCACCGAGAGCCGCACCTGCTGATTCTCGGCAACCCTCAGAGCGGCAAGACCGCCACGTTGCGGATGCTGTGCCGGGAGATCCTGCGCACCGCCGCAGCGTCGCAGGCGCAACTGATTCTGCTGGATCCGCGTCGCAGCCTGCTCGGCGAATTCGACGAGCTCGCGGGCTATCTGGCCACGCCCGCGGCGGTCGCCGCCGAGTTGCCTGCCCTGATCGACCTGCTGCGCTGCCGCCTGCCCGGTCCCGAGGTGACTCACAGCCAGTTACGCGCGCGATCGTGGTGGACCGGCCCGGAGCTGTATCTGGTGGTCGACGATTACGACCTGCTGGCCGGCGCGGGGGCGAGCCCACTGTCGCCCTTGGTCGAACTGCTGCCGCACGCCAGGGACGTCGGGCTGCATCTGGTGATCGCCCGTCGCAGCGGTGGTGCGGCCCGCGCACTGTACGAGCCGGTGCTCGCCGCCGTCCGGGAGCTCGGCGCGATGGGCTTGCAGCTCAGCGGATCTCCAGACGAGGGTGCGCTGCTGGGCACCCGGCGTCCGCGGGTACTGCCACCTGGTCGAGGTTTTCTGAGCACGCGGGCCGGCGGCGAACAGGTGGTGCAGGTGGCGTGGACCGCACCACGGTGAGCGCGGTCTGCGAAGTCGGACCGGTGGCGATCCGCCGATTGGGTGGGGTCACCGAGCCGGTCGACCCGGTCGAGGTGGCCGCCGCCCTCGATGGTGGTGACGATCCGTTGGTTCTGGTCGGCGACCGCCCGGTGGAGGCCGGGCAGGTCTGGCGGGCAGTGCTGGCACCTGTGCTGCGCGGTATCGACCACACCGTGCTGGTGCACCCGTCGTGGTGGCCGGCCACCCGCGCGGGAGTGGTGAGCGCGATGGCGCGCCAGCTCTGCGGCAGCGTCGAAACCAGTACGCGATCGTCGTTTATCGCGGCCGACGGAGGCATCGTCGTGGAGATCGCACCGCACCTGGTGGCCGTATCCGGCCCGCAGAAGGCACTGCTCGTCGAGAGCCGTTCTGGTGCACCGGATCTCGTTGCAGATTCGGTGGTGCGGACGGTGCTGGCGCGCTGCGATGCGGGACCGGTGTGGCTGGACAACCCCGCAGCTGTACCCGGCGCGCAGGCACTGGCCGGGATGATCGGCGATGGGCTGCGCGCCGCAGGCCGCGACGTCCTCTGGGTCAGTGATCGTCAGATGACCAGGGCGGCAACGGCAACACAGCGCCAGGACGCAGTTCCCGACCCGCCGTCACGGCCCACCCGTTGGCCACTGACCGCCGCGGTGGTCGGCGCGGTCCTGGTCGGTGTGGTGGCCGTGGGGCTCCGGGGTGGACATCGCGCGGAGGGCACTTCGCCGATGCCGTCGACCGCACTGGTGGAAGGTCGGGTGACGATGGACATCCCGGCCGGCTGGGCGGTGCAGCGCGTCACCGCGGGTCCCGGCTCGGCCCGCGTGCAGGTGGTGTCGCCCACCGATCGACGGACGATCTTGCACCTCACCCAGGCCCGGGCGCGCGACGAAGACCTCGCGGCCTCCGCGGCCACTCTGCGCCGCGCCTTCGACAGCCAACCCGCCGGCGTGTTCACCGATTTCCATCCGGCCGATATCCGCGCCGGGCGGCCTGCCATAACCTACCGCGAGGTCAGGCCGGGCCACGACGTCCGCTGGGTGGTCATCCTCGACGGCGGCGTCCGGATCAGCATCGGTTGTCAGAGTGCGGTCGGCGCAGAACACGACATTGCCCCCGCGTGCGAGCAGGCGGTGCGGTCAGCACATGAAATTAGTTGACCGACAGTGGAACCAAAACCGTTCGGCGACAGTCTAATAAGTAGAAGTTGCCAAAGATTTCTGCAACACCAGGAACGAGGAGGCCAACGTGACCACACCTGCATCGCCGGGTGCTCTGAATACCGACTTTGCGCTCATGCAGAGCGTCGCCACGGCGACCGACGCCCGAGCCGCCGAGATTCGCACGGAGCTGCACGCATTCATCGGCCGGATGACGGCCGTTCCGCCGTCGGTGTGGAACGGCATGGCGGCCTTGCGCTTCAAAGACGTGGTGGATCGCTGGAACTCAGAATCGAACCGGCTCTGCCACGCCCTGGACACCATCGCCGAAACCATCCGCTACAACGACCGGACTCTGCAAGAGGCGGCGGATCAGCACGCCCGGCAGATCAGTGCATCAGCTGCCGACCTCCGCCTGCCCTGAGCAATTCGACCACCCAGGAGAACCGCCATGGATCCCGTCCTGTCCTACGATTTCGCCGAGATCGACCATTCTGTGCGCAGCGATATCCACCGCACGTCCGCCCGGATGAACGCGGCACTGGCAGATCTCGTCGCCCGAATCGCCCCGTTACAACAGATCTGGACGCGCGAAGCGGCCGAGGCCTACCGCGTTGAACAGGCCGCCTGGAACCAGTCTGCGGCCGCGCTCAACGACATCCTGCTCCGCCTGGGCAACGCGGTGCGAGACGGCGCCGATCAGCTCGCCGAAACCGACCGGCGGGCCGCGGGCGCCTGGGGCGCCTGAATACCTCTGTGCGGCCCCGCCAGGGAAAGGAGAGCCCGCGGCGGGGCCGCACAGACACCCGGCCAATCCGAGTAGGGCCGTACTGCTGGTCGGGTTTTGGGACTATGGTGTCGGCACGCGGCTGGGCAGTGAGGTGCCGGCCAGGAGTGTGAGAAGCCGGTGAAAACCAAACCAGGCACGAAGGACCCGCGCGACCGAGAGTCGTCCCGGGCGCTGCGGGCGGTGCACGAACGCTTCGTCACCGGCGAGGTCGACGCCACCGCCCTGGACTTCACCGCCGTACGACCCGTGGTCGCGATGAGTTGGCAGCGCAGCCTCGCCAAGGGCGTGGACCCCGACATCGACGGCGCCCGCCCGTCACCGGTCGCGCGGAGCATCGCGAACTTGCGCGATGCCCACCCACTCGCTCCCGCCATGCCGGTGATCCGGCGCCTGCTCGTCGATGACGCCGCCGACTCCGGTGTGGTCGTCGCTGTCACCGCCGCCGACGGCACGCTGCTCTGGGTGGAAGGCGACCCGCTGGCCTGTCGCAAAGCCGAGGCGATGAACTTTGTGCCCGGTGCGGACTGGAGTGAGCGCGGCGCGGGCACCAACGCCCCCGGCACCGCGCTGGCGCTGGACCGCGAACTGCAGATCTTCGGCTCGGAGCACTTCTCCCGCATCGTCCAGCCGTGGAGTTGCACCGCCACCCCTGTGCACGACCCGGACACCGGCGCGCTGCTCGGCGCCATCGATCTGACCGGCGGGCCGGAGGTCGCGACCGCGCAGACCTTGGCTCTGGTCCGGGCGACCGCCGTCGCGGTGGAGAGCCACCTTGCGCTGCTGCGGCTGACGGGCACCGCCCCGGCACCGGCCGCCCGGAAACCGCACCTGGTGGTTCTCGGCGGCGACCGGCCGCGCTGGGTCACCACCGATCAGTACGGGCATCTGCGGGCGGCCACCCTGACCGGCCGGCACGCCGACATCCTGGTCCTGCTCAGCCGCCATCCCGAAGGGCTCAGTGCCGACCATCTCGCAGTACTGCTCGACGACAAGGACCTCGACGTCGTCACCGTGCGCGCCGAGATGTCCCGGCTGCGCAAGGTGATCGGACCCGAGCACCTGGCGTCACGGCCGTACCGGCTGTTGATGCCGATCACCACCGACATCGGTGAGGTGTTCGAGGCGCTGAACGTCGGCGACGTCGAGTCGGCGCTGGCCGGGTATCACGGGCCGCTGCTCCCGCAATCGGTGTCGCCGTCGATCGCCCGGCTGCGGACCCAGTTGTCGGCGAGTATCCGGGGCGCGGTGCTGGCCCAGTGCTCGCGAGGCGATCTGTCACTGCTGCGGCGGTGGCTGGATCTGCCGGAAGGGCGCGACGACCGGGAAGGCTGGCAGGTGCTACACACCAGCGCCGCGATCGGGCCGGTGGGCCGGGCTCAGGCGGAAGGGCACCTGGCGGGGCTGGACTACGAGCTGGGCTGACCCGGGGCTGAGTCGGCGAGCATGCAACCGTGATGCAACGTGGCGGTCTCTACTGTGAGTGACGACCGACACATCTGTCGTCCCCGACGCAGGAGAACTCCCCATGACTGTGTACGCGCGCCCCGGCGCCGAAGGCTCATTGATGACCTTCCAATCCCGCTACGACAACTACATCGGCGGTGAATGGGTAGCACCGGTGCAAGGCCGCTACTTCGAAAACCCCACCCCGATCACCGGCCAGACCTTCTGCGAGGTCGCCCGCTCCGACGAAGCCGACGTCGAGAAGGCGCTGGACGCCGCTCACGCCGCCGCCCCCGCGTGGGGTAAGACCTCACCGGCCGAGCGCGCCGTCATCCTCAACAAGATCGCCGATCGCATCGAAGAGAACCTGGAGTCGATCGCGGTTGCGGAGGCCTGGGACAACGGCAAGCCCGTCCGGGAAACGCTCAATGCCGATATTCCGCTGGCGGTCGACCACTTCCGCTACTTCGCCGGAGCCATCCGCGCGCAGGAGGGCTCGCTGAGCCAGATCGACGAAGACACCGTCGCGTACCACTTCCACGAGCCGCTGGGCGTGGTCGGGCAGATCATCCCGTGGAACTTCCCCATCCTGATGGCGGTGTGGAAGGTGGCGCCCGCGCTGGCCGCAGGGAACGCGATCGTGCTCAAGCCGGCCGAGCAGACCCCGGCGTCGATCCTGTATTTGATCTCGGTCATCGGTGACCTGCTACCACCGGGTGTGCTGAACATCGTCAACGGGTTCGGCGTCGAGGCGGGCAAGCCGCTGGCGTCGAGCAACCGGATCGCCAAGATCGCCTTCACCGGTGAGACCACCACCGGCCGGCTGATCATGCAGTACGCGTCGCAGAACCTGATCCCGGTCACCCTGGAGTTGGGCGGCAAGAGCCCGAACATCTTCTTCTCCGACGTGCTCGCGCAGGCCGACAGCTACCAGGACAAGGCGCTGGAGGGCTTCACGATGTTCGCCCTCAACCAGGGTGAGGTCTGCACCTGCCCGTCGCGCTCGCTGATCCAGGCAGACATCTACGACGAGTTCCTGGCGCTGGCCGCCATCCGCACCAAGGCGGTCCGCCAGGGCGATCCGCTGGACACCGAGACCATGATCGGTGCGCAGGCCTCCAACGATCAGCTGGAGAAGATCCTGTCGTATATCGAGATCGGCAAGAGCGAAGGCGCGCAGGTTGTCACCGGTGGGGAACGCGCGCAGCTCGGCGGCGATCTCAACGGCGGATACTACGTCGCGCCAACGATTTTCACCGGCAACAACAAGATGCGGATCTTCCAGGAGGAGATCTTCGGCCCCGTCGTGGCGGTCACGTCGTTCACCGATTACGCCGACGCCATCGACCAGGCCAACGACACCCTGTACGGATTGGGTGCTGGGGTGTGGAGCCGCGATGGCAACACCGCATACCGGGCGGGCCGTGACATCAAAGCCGGCCGGGTCTGGACCAACTGCTACCACCAGTACCCCGCGCACGCGGCGTTCGGCGGCTACAAGCAGTCCGGGATCGGCCGCGAGAACCACAAGATGATGCTCGACCACTACCAGCAGACCAAGAACCTGCTGGTGTCCTACAGCAACACCGCGCAGGGCTTCTTCTGACCCACGTTTCGCCGAGCAGACACAGAATCGCACTTCCGGTCCGCCGGTCGTGCGATTCTGTGTCTGGTCGCCGGGCGAATGCGCGTTTTGACCTGCACTGACGGCGACCGGTAGGCTGCTCCGTTGGCGTGCGGAGCGTCTGTTCAGGACACGTAGGTCCTCGGGTCAATGTCGGTCGCCGAGGCACCAAATCCGCCGCCGAGACCGATACCTGGGCCTCAGAACCCGGGATCAACCCGAGAAGAGAAGGTAAGCGCTGTGCCTACGACATACACACCGAAGGCAGGTGACACCACGCATGAGTGGTTGGTCATCGATGCCACGGATGTGGTGCTCGGCCGCCTTGCCGTTGCAGTAGCAACCCTGCTGCGCGGTAAGCACAAGCCGACATACACCCCCAACGTTGACGGTGGCGACTTCGTCATCGTCATCAACGCCGACAAGGTCTCCATCAGCGGCGACAAACTGACCAGCAAAATGGCCTACCACCACTCGGGTTACCCCGGCGGTCTGCGGGCCCGTTCCATCGGCGATGAGATGCAGAAGCACGCCGACCGCGTCGTCGAGCGCGCCATCATCGGCATGCTGCCCCACACCAAGCTGGGCCATCAGATGCAGAAGAAGCTGCGCGTCTACGTCGGGCCGGAACATCCCCACACCGCCCAGCAGCCGACCCCGTTCGAGATCAAGCAGGTAAGCCAGTGACCGAGTCGACAGACAACATCGAAGCCGTCGAGGAAGCAGTCGAAGAGGTCCTCGGTGAAGACGCCGTGATCGCAGAAGAGGCCGAAGAGGTCGCTGCTGTCGACGAGGCACCGCGCCGCGAGCCGGTCATCCTCGAACGGCCCATCCAGACCGTCGGCCGCCGTAAGGAAGCCGTCGTCCGGGTGCGCCTGGTTCCTGGCACCGGCAAGTTCGAACTGGACGGCCGCAGCCTGGAGGAGTACTTCCCCAACAAGGTGCATCAGCAGCTGATCAAGGCTCCGCTGGTCACCGTTGACCGGGTCGACGCGTTCGACGTGTTCGCCCACCTCGACGGCGGCGGCGTGTCCGGCCAGGCCGGCGCACTGCGTCTGGCCATCGCCCGCGCGCTGATCATCGTCTCGATCGACGATCGGCCCGCACTCAAGAAGGCCGGGTTCCTGACCCGCGACCCGCGTGCCATCGAGCGCAAGAAGTACGGCCTCAAGAAGGCCCGTAAGGCCCCGCAGTACTCCAAGCGCTGACCTGCAATCAGGTTGCTTTTTGGTCGCGAGCGTGCGTGTTTTTCTACGAACACGCACGCTCGCGGTCACATTGGGGGGACCAACTGTGAGAGGTTTGTCCGCATGGGTCGACTATTCGGCACTGACGGCGTCCGCGGCGTCGCCAATCGCGATCTGACCGCAGAACTCGCGGTCGCACTGAGTTCGGCGGCCGCCCGTCGGCTTGCCAGCGCCAGTCCCGCCCGCCGCCGCATCGCGGTGGTGGGCCGTGACCCCCGCGCCAGCGGCGAGATGCTCGAAGCCGCCGTTATCGCCGGCCTGACCAGCGAAGGTGTCGACGCGTTGCGCGTCGGCGTGCTGCCTACCCCGGCGATTTCCTATCTGACCAGCGCGTATGACGCTGACTTCGGCGTGATGATCTCCGCCTCGCACAATCCGATGCCCGACAACGGCATCAAGATCTTCGGCCCCGGCGGCCACAAACTCGACGACGCCACCGAGGATCGGATCGAAGAATTGGTGGCCTCGGGCCCCGGTGAGCGTCCCGTCGGCGCCAGTATCGGCCGGGTCGTCGATGCCGAAGACGCCCTCGAGCGCTACCTGCGCCACGTGGGCAAGGCCGCGACCACCCGGCTCGACGGCCTGACCGTCGTGGTCGATTGCGCCAACGGCGCCGCGTCGACGGCCGCCGAACTCGCCTACCGGTCGGCCGGTGCCACCGTGCATGCCATCAACGCCGCACCCGACGGACTCAACATCAACGAGGGCTGCGGTTCGACTCACCTCGACGTGCTGCAAGCGGCGGTGCTCAAGTACGGTGCCGACCTGGGCCTGGCGCACGACGGCGACGCCGACCGCTGCCTGGCGGTCGACGCGGCGGGCCAGATCATCGACGGTGACTCGATCATGGTGGTGCTGGCCATCGCGATGCAGGAAGCCGACGAGCTGGCCTCCAGCACCCTGGTCGCCACGGTGATGAGCAACCTCGGACTTCACCTGGCGATGCGCGCGGCCGGGATCGAGGTGCGGACCACCGGTGTCGGCGACCGCTATGTGCTCGAAGAGATGCGGGCCGGCGAATACACCCTCGGCGGTGAGCAATCCGGCCATATCGTGCTGCCCGCGTTCGGCACCACCGGCGACGGGATCGTGACCGGGCTGCGGCTGATGTCGCGGATGGCCCAGACCGGCAGATCGCTGGGGGAGTTGGCCTCGCCGATGACGGCGCTGCCGCAGGTGCTGATCAACGTGCACGTTGCCGATAAGGCGACGGTCGCGGAGGCGCCGTCGGTGCAGACCGCGGTCAGGGAAGCCGAGGACGAACTCGGCGATACCGGCCGAATCCTGTTGCGTCCCTCGGGAACCGAGCAGATGGTGCGGGTCATGGTGGAAGCCGCCGATGAGGACACCGCCCGCCAGTTGGCCGTCCGCGTGGCGGAGTCGGTCAGCGCGCAAGGGTAACTGGTTGGAACCAGCCGGGCCTGTTGTGCGTCCAACAGAACATGGGAGAACAACAGTCCGCCCGCGTGGACACCGCCGCGGTCCGTGCCGTCGCAGACCGGTTCGACGCTGCCGCTGACCAACTCGACCGGGTAGCGCGTACTCCGCTGGGCTTCGGCGGTCTGACCGCGGGCCGCGCACATGCCGTCGCCGGGGAGGAGCTGCGGCTGCAGATGCAGCGGGCGAGTGACGATCTGGCGGCGTGGGCTCGCGCTGCCGCGGAGATCGCGGCCGGCCTGCGCGCGGGTGCTGGCCACTACCTCGACGCCGACCGTGACGCCGCCGTCCGGATCAACTGACCGGTGGCCACCGGTTTCGATGTGGCGGGCCGGCTGGCGGAAGGCCTGACGGCGGTCGAGGACATGCAGACGTACGTGAACGCGAGTCGGGTGCGCGGCTACCGCAGCAACGACCTCACGGTGCACAGTGAGCAGGTCCGGGAGTGCTACCAGGCCGAGGACGGCTTGGACCTGCAGCTGCTCGATGGTGACCGCGCGCGGTGGCAGGCGGCTGCGCAGGTGGCCGACGATGTCCTGGTCGAAATGCGTTCGCAGGCAGCATTATTGAGCGGGGCGTGGGATGGAGCCGGTGGTGACGCCGCGGGCGACTTCGTCGGCCGGCACTGCGCGGCCGCGGCCACGGTGACCGACGCGGTGCGCACTGCCGCCGACGTGTGTGCGGCGTTGCGCGATCAACTGTGGCGTCTCGTCGAGCGCAAAGTCGAAGCCACGACAGCGGCCGCCGGCCAGGCGCAGCGACCGGGGTGGCTGGCGGCCGCGTCGGCGGTGTCGGCCGGCGTCACCGGGGATGACGACCCGTCGGCAGCTGTGGTCGACACGCAGATCACACCGTTTGTGGACAACGTCATTCGTGGTCAGTGGGTACCGGCGATGCGGGCGGTGACCGATGAGGTGGCCGCGGCCTACCGCGTCGCTGCGGATGCAATCGGCGCTCATGACGGGGTGCGCTTCGAGGTGCCCGGCGACCTGGGACCGCGCTATGTTCCGCCCGCGGCTCCTGCGTCGCGTTCCGCGGCCCCGGTCCGGGCTGCGGCGGCCGCTTCCCTGGACGACCTGTGGCCCGCGGAGCTGACCGACCCGGGTCTGCCCTCGCTGGTTCCGCCTGCCGCCGGCCCGGCCCCGGTGGGGGCACCGGCGCCGAACCCGCTGGAGGCGTTGACATCTCCTGTTGCATCGCCGCTTCCGCCGCCGTCGTCGGGACTGGGATCGCTGCCGGGGGCGCCGGCGGGTGGGTTACCCACCGGAGGAGGCATCGGCGATATCGCCGGGCGGATCGCGGACATGTTCGGCGGTCTGCTGGACAACCCGGGCGGCGACGTCGGGGAACTGCCCGAGCCGCCCGAACTGTCGGAGTTGGCCGAGCCAAACGACCCAGACGACCCAGACGGGCCCGACGGCCTCGACCTGCCAGACGACCCTGACGACCCCGATGATGACCCCGACGACACCGACAAAGAAGAGGACACCGAGGAGGTGGAGCCCGAAAATATCGCCGCGGCAACCACTCCCGAGGACGACGACTGCGCCACTGAGCCCGCGGAGCCAGCGCCGGCACCCGTGGCACCAAACCCGGAACCCACCGAGCCGGCGCCACCGCCGCCACCGCCCGCACCACTCGCGGCTCCGGCGCCAGAGGGTGCCACACCGTGTGAGATCGCGGCCGACGAACTACCGCAGGCCGGCCAGTGAGTCAGATGGTCTGGTCGCGGCAGGCCAACGCCGCGGCGAGGAAATCGTCGCGAGCGGTGTCGGCCACGGTCGCGTCCCAGATGAGCGTGACCCGGCTGGGCGGGAAGTCGGTGATGGGCACCACCGCGACGTCGGGCCGCCGGTAGAACGAGCTGGTGGAGTGCGGCAGGATGACGAAACCCTGCTTGGCTGCGACCAATCCGAGCTTGTCCTCCACGGTGTCGGCGGCCGCGGTCGCCGAGGCGCGACGTTGGGCCGGTGTCGCGATCGCATACCACTCCGGCACGGCGGCGGCGTCCTGCAGTAGCCGCCGATCGGCCAGTTCGCGCAACTGCACCGACGGAGCGCAGGCCAGCGGATCGCTGATGTGCAGGGCGACGTCCCGCGGTTCTTCCAGCAGTGGTTGCGTGCCGAGCCCAGCGGTGTCGAATGGCTCACGCGCGTAGACGATGTCGGCGCGGCCCTGAAGCACGGCGCTGACCTGATCGGCCCAGCTGACCTGGATGAGCCTGACTCGCCGAGCCGGATCGCCCGCCTCGAAAGACTGTACGGCGGCGGTGGCCAATAGGCCGGGCATCACGCCCACCGTGACGGTCAACACGGGTTCGGCTGCGCGGAACAGTCTGTCCTGCAGAGCTTTCGACTCGGCGAGTAGAAACCGGGCGTCGCCGAGCAGTTGCTCACCTGCCGGGGTAAGTCGGGTACCGCGGGAATCACGGGACAGCAGGTCGACGCCGAGCTCACGTTCCAGAGCGCGGATCTGACGGGAGAGCACCGGTTGGGCGATGTGTAACCGGCTCGCGGCGCGCCCGAAGTGAAGCTCCTCGGCGACCGCCACGAAATAGCGCAGCTTGCGCATGTCCAGGTCGGCAGCCGTCATACCCCCAGGGTATCGCCAGAGGACAGAAGAGGTCTTTGACCGCTGCACCCACCGGCCACAAGCTGGACCCATGATCCTGAAAAATGCACGCATCCTGGTCATCGGCGGCACGTCCGGTATCGGCCTCGGCGTTGCGACCGCGGTCGCTGAGCGCGGCGCTGCCCCGATCGTGGTGTCGCGGCGACAATCCAGTGTCGATCGCGCACTTGCGCAGCTACCTGAGGGTGCCACCGGCGCCACCGTCGATCTGACCGACACCGCCGCTCTTGACCGGCTGGCCACCGAGCTCGGTGACATCGACCATCTGGTGTACACCGCGGGGGAGCCACTGGAGCCGGTCGCGCTGGCCGACCTGACGCCGACGGCGATCACCGGCTTCTTCCAGACCCGGTTCGTCGGCGCCGTGACGGCTGTGCGCATCTTTGCGCCCCACCTGCGGCCTGGCGGTTCCATCACGCTGACCAGCGGCACCGCCGCCGAGCAACCGGATTTCGGTGCGCTGCCGGTGAGCCTCTGCGGTGCGATGAACACGTTGACCACCGCGCTGGCCGTGGAGCTTGCGCCCATCCGGGTGAATGCGGTGGCCCCCGGCGTCGTGCGTACCCCGCTGTGGGACGCGATGACCGAAGCCGATCGCAACGCCATGTATGCCCAGGCAGCGCAGGACCTTCCGCTCGGCCGGATCGGCGAGGTCACCGACGTCGCGCTGGCCTACGTGTACTGCATGGAGCAGGCCTACGGCACCGGAACGGTGCTCACGGTCGACGGCGGCACGGTGCTGGTCTGACGGTCACAGCGGCTTGGACATGTGCGTGATGGCGCCGCCATGGAACGGCTCTTCGCGATCGACGGTGTACCCGAGCGAGCGGTACAGCGTGATATTCGTCAGGAATTTGCTGTTCGTGTACAACCGCATGCGACCGATTCCTGCCTGCGCCGCAAGGGTTTCCGCGTGGGTCAGGAGGTGCCGGCCGTAGCCGCGGCCCTGAAAGTCAGGATGCACGGCCACGTTCTCGATCAACAGGCAATCGCCCTCGTCGACAGTTTCGATGAGACCGGCCAATGTCGTGGCGTCGTGGAGCAGATCGATCCGGTGCGCGATGACCGCCACCGAATAGTCCACCGTCATCGGCAGCGGCTCGCGACCGATCAGAGGAACCCACTTGGCATACGCCAGCAGCGTGAGGTCGGTGATGGCAGGGGCGTCCGACGCGAGAGCGCGCCGGATTGCGGCGGTCACCCTCGGGTGATTTCGAGCAACTCCTGTACGAAACCGAGAGTTTCGCGGTCGTCGGTGCTGAGCGGGTGCACCAGCAAGGTGGTGACCCCGGCCTCGGCGTAGGCGGCCACCCGTTCCTTGACGAAGCCCCGGGGACCGACCAGCGACACGTTGCGCACCAACTCGTCGGGCACCGCGGCGATGGCTTCGGCTTTGTTGCCGGCCAGGTAGAGATCCTGGATGCGGTCGGCCACATCGCCGAAGCCGTACCGGGTGGCCAGGTTGTGGTAGAAGTTCTTGCCGCGCGCGCCCATACCGCCGATATACAGCGCCAGTTGGGGTTTCGCCCACGCCAGCCGATCATCGACGTTGTCGCCGATCGCCAGGCTGGCCGACACCATCACGTCCAGCGGTCCCAACGTGGGGTCGCGTTTGGCCTGGCCGGCCCGCAGGGCGTCACCCCACGCCGCGTCGGCCTTCTCGGGGTAGTAGAAGATCGGCTGCCAGCCCTCGGCGATCTCCGCTGTCAGTTCGACGTTCTTGGGTCCCAGGGCGGCGATGGTGATCGGGATCTTCTCGCGGACAGGGTGATTGATCAGCTTCAGCGGTTTGCCCAGCCCGGTGCCGCGCTCGGCGGGCAGCGGCAGCTGGTAGTGCTTGCCGTCGAACTGCACCTTCTCGCGACGCCACACCTGACGGCAGATCTCGACGACCTCGCGGGTGCGGCCCAAGGGCGCGTCGAACGGCACGCCGTGGAAGCCTTCCACCACCTGGGGGCCGGAGGTGCCGATGCCGAGCCGGAAGCGACCGTCGGACACATAGTCCAGGCCGGCCGCGGTCATCGCCAGCAGCGATGGTGTGCGGGTGTAGATGGGGACCACGCCGGAACCGATTTCGATTGTCGAGGTCTTGGCGGCCAGGTACCCAAGCTGGCTGATCGCGTCATAGGAGTACGCCTCGGCGACGAGCGCGATGTCGACACCGACCTGCTCGAGTTCGACGACCTGCTCGACGGCTTCGCGGAAACCGCCCGCATAACTGAGGAAGATGCCGGTACGCATAGAGGCACTCTAGCCATAACCTGGCGATGCACCCCCAACCAGTTGGTCGGGCGGGTATCCGCGCCGCATCTCGCGTCCGTGACCTGTTCGTTCCACAACATGACCGTCCGTCCGGTTTCAGTCCGGGCCTACCGCGGTAATACTGGCCCAGGGGATCGCTACGCCTGTGCCGGGCCGGCGTCACCGCAACCCGCAACGAGGAGTTCTGTGTCGGATACGACGAAGACTGATGTCAGCGAGCCCAACGAGCCCACGGAGATCACCTACGACGAACACCTTCACCCCGCCCGGCCCCGCTCGCTGCGGTTCCGGCCCCGTGTCAAGGCACCCTTCGCACGCCGTTCCGTCGCACAGGACGGCCCGGCCAGCGGCGAGAACCCCGCCTACGTCTCGTGGCTGCTGTCGCAGTCGATGCTGGCTGACGCCAACGAGATCAGCCAGCAGTTCTCCGGCCAGGGCTCGATGTGGCAGAACCCGTACGCCAATCCGAATGCGCGCGGAGCAGTCGACACCGCGTCGGTGTGGTTCACCGCGTACCCGTTGTCGTTGATCACCCGGCCTGACGAGTCGTTCCTCAAGGCGATGGCCGACGAGGAGATGTGGAAGGCCTTCTCCGAGATCGGCATCGAGGGCGTTCATACCGGTCCGGTCAAACGGGCCGGCGGTATCTCGGGCTGGCAGTACACCCCCAGCGTGGACGGGCACTTCGATCGGATCAGCACGCAAATCGATCCGGCCTTCGGCTCGGAAGAAGACTTCCGGCAGATGTGCGGCACCGCCAACTGGTACGGCGGCACCATCATCGACGACATCGTGCCCGGCCATACCGGCAAGGGCGCGGACTTCCGGCTGGCGGAGCTGAAGTACGCCGATTACCCCGGCATCTACCACATGATCGAGATCGATCCGCGGGACTGGGAACACCTGCCCGACGTGCCCGCCGGCGTGGATTCGGTGAATATCGACGCCGCCACCGAGGACTGGCTGGACAAGGCCGGCTACATCATCGGCCGACTGCAGCGGGTGATCTTCTACGCCGAAGGTGTCAAGGAGACCAACTGGAGCGTGACCCGGGCAGTTGCGGGCGTCGACGGAGTCGAGCGTCGCTGGGTGTACCTGCACTACTTCAAGGACGGCCAGCCGTCCATCAACTGGTTGGACCCGTCGTTCGCCGGCATGCGCCTGGTGATGGGCGACGCCCTGCACTCGCTGACCGACCTGGGCTCCGGTGGCCTGCGGCTGGACGCCAACGGCTTCCTCGGCGCCGAGAAGACCGCTGCCGAAGAGGGCGGGCCGGGTTGGTCAGAGGGCCATCCGCTGTCCGAGGCGGCCAACCACCTGATCGCCAGCATGGTGCGCAAGCTCGGTGGGTTCACCTTCCAGGAGCTCAACCTCACCATCGACGACATCCGCCAGATCGGCGAGGCCGGCGCCGACCTGTCGTACGACTTCATCAACCGGCCGGCCTACCAGCACGCACTGGTCACCGCGGACACCGAATTTCTACGGCTGACCCTGCGCACCACCCTGGAGCTGGGCGTCGATCCGGCGTCGCTGGTGCATGCCCTGCAGAACCACGACGAGCTGACCTACGAACTGGTGCACTGGTCCACCGGTCACCGCGACGACGTGTACACCTACAAGGGCGAAGAGATCACCGGCGAGGTACTCGGTGAAACGGTTCGCAGCGATCTGGCCAACGGCCTCACGGGCGACAACGGCCCGTACAACCTGGTGTTCACCACCAACGGCATCGCCTGCACCACCGCCACCGTGATCACCGCGACCCTTGGCATCACCGACCTGGACTCCATCGGGGACATCGACCGGATCCGGCGGGCGCACCTGCTGTTGGCGATGTTCAACGCGCTGCAGCCCGGTGTCTTCGCCCTGTCGGGCTGGGACCTGTGCGGCATGCTCACGCTGCCGCCGGACCAGATCGAGGAGCTGCTGGAAGGCGGCGACACCCGGTGGATCCACCGGGCCGGGCACGACCTGATGGGCGTCAACCCGCGGGCCACCCGATCACAGGCCGGAATGCCAAGGGGCCGAAGCCTTTACGGTTCGGTGCCGGATCAGCTGGCCGACGAGACCAGCTTCCTGCGGCAGTTGCAGGCCATCCTGCGGGTGCGCTCGCACTACGGGATCGCCACCAGTCGGCAGATCGACATCCCCGAGGTCTCCCATCGGGGGATGCTGGTGCTGGTTCATCAGCTCGACGAGCCGGGGCAGTACCAGCTGACGGTGCTGAACTTCGCCAACGAGGACATCGCGGGCACGGTGCGGTCGGACAAACTTCCGCCGGGTGGCCGGGTGTCGGACATGTTCAGCGGCAAGCAGTTCGCCACGGTCGACGATCTGTTCAGCTTCGCCGTCGAAATGCCTGCGCATCACGGGATGTCACTACTGGTCGAGGCACCGGAACCCGAGGAGGACTGAGGCGGCGGGCTGGGACCCTCTCTTCGCGCCTACGCCCGTAGCAGCGTGACCAGTTTCTCTTCGGGCGTTGCCGTCGTGAGCTCGGGGTCAAGCGTGTCGGTTTTCGGCAGCACCGCCTCGGCGTCGGCGAAATCCCGGTAGGTCTTGTCGCCGGTCAGCGTGTAGAGCAGGTAGCCGGTCAGCAGCGCCCGGACGGTTTTCTGGGTGCTGCGATCCGAACCCGGCAAGCCGAGGAACTTGGCCATCTTCCGACCTTCGGCGAACCCGTCGGCCTCGCCTTTGGTGACCAGCCTCTGCACGGCGCCGTCCCAGACCTTGGTCAGGTTCAGCGCATTGGACCGCAACGTCGCCGGGTCGGCAGGCCCGCTGAACACCACGCCGGGCACCTTCAACGTCGCGGCGGGATGCTCGGCCGGTGGTTTGGTCACCGCGGGGAAGATGGCCGCCACCGACTTGAGCCGGTTGGGCATTCCCGCCGCGGCGAAGATCGCGGCCGACGCGCCGAAGCCGTGGCCTGCGACCGCCAGCTTGGCCGGATGCACACTGATCTTGCCCGGTCCCAGTCGGACACCGGTGATGATGTCCAGCGTCGTGCCCAGATCGAACGCCAGGTTCAGCACCGACGGCGCCAGGCCCTTTTCGGTGTCGGGCGCCGCGGCCACGATGCCCCACGAGGCCAGATGCTCAAGGGTGCCCGCATACCGGCCCGCGGGGGCGAGCCAATCGTGGCCGAAGGCCACCGCGGGCAGGTTCAGCCCGGATTCGGGGGTGTAGACGACGCCGGGGAGACCGGCAAACGCCAGGTCACCGCGCAGGGGGCGGTGCGGCCCGCGGCGGGTCAGCGCGCCGAAAAGCTTCTTCGTCGTGGCCACCCGTTGACCGTAGCTCACCGGCGTCCGCGTCACGTTCCGTGGCTGACGTTGCGGTGGTTCGCTACGCGAAGACCTGCGGCGGGTGCTTTGCTCGACGAGCTTGCTCTGCGCGCGGATTGTGCAGGAGGCGCCCGGACGGGCAGGTAACTGGCGTGGTGTGCCGGGGCCCATGCCGGCGTGCACGACGGGGTTGAGGGCCGCCCGCTGCACTACTCTGAATATCCATGTGCGGAATCGTCGGCTATGTGGGCCAGCGTCCGGCCTGCGATGTCGTCATCGGCGCGCTGCGCCGGATGGAGTATCGGGGATACGACTCATCGGGAGTCGCGCTGCTCGACGGCCAGGGCGGGATGACGGTACGTCGTCGCGCGGGCCGGCTGGCGAACCTGGAAACCGCGCTCACCGAGTCGGATCAGGCCGCGTTGACCGGTACGGCCGGCCTCGGACACACCCGGTGGGCCACGCACGGTCGCCCCACCGATCGCAACGCCCACCCGCATCGGGATGCGGCGGGCAAGATCGCCGTCGTTCACAACGGCATCATCGAAAATTTCACCACCCTGCGGGCCGAACTCGAACTCACCGGTGTGGAGTTCGCCAGCGACACCGACACCGAAGTTGCCGTGCACCTGGTGTCCTGGCAGTACCACCACGGACCCACCGCGGGCGATTTCGTCGCCTCGGTGATGGCGGTGTTGCCGCGCCTGGAGGGCCACTTCACCCTGGTCTTCGCCAGCGCTGACGACCCAGGCACCATCGTCGCGGCGCGGCGCTCCACGCCGCTGGTGGTCGGCGTCGGCGTCGGCGAAATGTTCCTCGGCTCCGATGTCGCCGCGTTCATCGAGTACACCCGCAACGCTGTCGAACTCGGTCAGGACCAGGCCGTGGTGCTCACCGCCGACGGTTACACGATCACCGATTTCCACGGCAACCCCGACGTCGAGTACCGCGAGTTTCACATCGACTGGGATCTCTCCGCCGCCGAAAAAGGTGGCTACGAGTACTTCATGCTCAAGGAGATCGCCGAGCAGCCCGCCGCCGTCGCCGACACCCTGCTCGGACATTTCGTCGACGGGCGCATCGTGCTCGACGAGCAGCGCCTCTCCGACCAGGAGCTGCGTGAGATCGACAAGGTCTTCGTCGTGGCCTGCGGGACGGCGTACCACTCCGGGCTGCTGGCCAAGTACGCCATCGAACACTGGACCCGGTTGCCGGTCGAGGTCGAGCTGGCCAGCGAATTCCGGTACCGCGACCCGGTTTTGGACCGCAGCACCCTGGTGGTCGCCATCTCGCAGTCGGGGGAGACCGCCGACACGCTCGAGGCCGTCCGGCACGCCAAGGAGCAGAAAGCCAAAGTGCTGGCCATCTGCAACACCAACGGCAGCCAGATTCCGCGGGAATGCGATGCGGTGCTCTATACGCGCGCCGGACCGGAGATCGGGGTGGCGTCCACCAAGACCTTCCTGGCGCAGATCGCCGCCAACTATCTGGTCGGTTTGGCGCTGGCGCAGGCCCGTGGCACCAAATATCCCGACGAGGTGCAGCGGGAATTCGACGAGCTCGAGGCCATGCCCGACCTGATTGCCCGGGTACTGACCTGCATGGAACCCGTCACGGCTCTGGCGCATCGGTTCGCGCAGTCGCAGACCGTGCTGTTCCTCGGCAGGCACGTCGGATATCCGGTGGCGCTCGAGGGTGCGCTGAAGCTCAAAGAGTTGGCCTACATGCACGCCGAAGGCTTCGCGGCCGGAGAGCTAAAGCACGGACCCATCGCTCTGATCGAAGACGGTGTTCCGGTGATCGTGGTGATGCCATCGCCCAAGGGTGCGGCCATGCTGCACTCGAAGATGCTGAGCAATATCCGCGAGATCCAGGCCCGCGGGGCGATGACCATCGTCATCGCGGAGGAGGGTGACGACACGGTTCGTCCCTACGCGGACCATCTGATCGAAATACCGGCGGTGTCAACGCTTTTCCAGCCGCTGCTGTCGACGATTCCGCTACAGGTGTTCGCCGCGGCCGTGGCGCAGGCCCGTGGCTACGATGTGGACAAACCGCGAAACCTGGCAAAGTCCGTCACCGTCGAATAGTCCCGGTTTACACTTCCGGCCATCGAACCGTCCCGCGATCTGGCTGTCCCCGCGGTGAACAGGGCCCCGCGGGGTGCTCGGCTGCCGGTGGGCCATTTCGTCGACGATGACGGATTCGACGGCTGGGCGCGCTATCTGGCTGCCTACCGCGACGGGATGTCCGAACTGCCGCCGTTCGGAGCGTTGTTCGACGTGCCGACATCTTTCGGCACGGTCCGGGTGTACCGATTCGACGGCGCCGACCCGTCCGGCCCGCCGGTGGTGCTGCTGCCCGGTCGTAACGCGTCAACCCCGATGTGGCGCGCCAATCTGCCGGGGTTGTTGACCTGCCGCACCGTGTACTGCGTCGATCTGCTGGGTGAGGCCGGTCTTTCGGTGCAGGACAAGCCAATCGGCGGACCCGACGATCAGGCGCACTGGTTGGAGCTGACGCTGGCCGGCCTGAACCTGGGTCGGGTGCATCTGATGGGGGCGTCGATCGGCGGGTGGGCGGCGGTCAATGTCGCTGCGCTGCGGCCGGGTCGGGCGGCGTCGTTGACGCTGCTGGATCCGGTGATGACATTCGGCCGGATCCCGGTGAAGACCCTGCTGGCGTCCGGCGCCATGGTCAGCCCGGCGGTGCCCGAGGCCTGGCGGCGCCGATTCCTGAGCTGGCTCACCGGTGGCGCTGCCGTCGACGATTCGCTGCCCGAGGCTCGCCTGGTCGCGGCGGCGATGGTCGGATTCGTCTTCCGGTTGCCGGTACCGAAGTTGTTCACCGACAACCAGTTGCGCGGACTCGACATCCCGGTGCTGGCGTTCATTGCCGGCCGCAGCGTCATGTTGCGACCCGGTCCTGCTGTCGGGAGGGCCCGGAAGTTGTTGCGCCATGGGCAGGTTGAGCTGTGGGCGGATGCCACACACGCTATCAACGGAGAATACCCCGGCCGGGTCGCCGAGCGGGCGCACCGATTCTGGAACGCCGTCTAGTGCGGGTGGCGGCGTACTGTGCGGTATCTCGGATGTCATGAGCGGAAGGGACGGCGCGAGATGAGAGATGCGTCCCGCGACGATCCGCGGTTCCGTCGGTCGCGCGACCGGATGCTGGCAGCGCTTCGCGACGTGGCTCGGGCAGGTGATGTCACCATCGCCGCGGTGTGCGCTGCCGCCGGGGTGACCCG
>JBEVHL010000288.1:0-13395 GCA_040511255.1 Mycobacterium sp.
CACCCATGCCGAGACCACCGGTCGGGGGCATCGCGTACTCCATCGCCTGCAGGAAATCCTCGTCGAGTTCCATCGCCTCGGGATCGCCGCCCGCCGCCAGCAGCGACTGTTCCTGCAACCGGCGCCGCTGCTCCACGGGATCGGTCAGCTCGCTGTAGGCGGTGCCCAGTTCGACGCCCCAGGCCACCAGATCCCAGCGTTCGGCGACACCCGGCTTGCTGCGGTGCGGCCGGGTCAACGGGGATACCGAGGTGGGGAAGTCCGTGTAGAACGTCGGCGCCTCGGTGCGGTCTTCGACCAGGTGCTCGTACATTTCCAGGACGACGGCACCGGGATCCCAGTGCGTCTGATACGGGATTTTGGCGGCGTCGGCGAACCGGCGCAGCGTGGCCAGGTCGGTTTCGGTGTCGACGTGCTCACCCAGAGCCTCCGACACCGCCCCATGCACCGTCTTGACCGCCCACGTGCCGGAGATGTCGACGGGCTCCAGGCTGCCGTCATCCCGCGGGCGCATCACCACGTGTGCGCCGTTGGCGGCCTGCGCCGCGTTCTGGATCAGCTCGCGG
Source organism: Mycobacterium sp. (assembly GCA_040511255.1). Classification (GTDB taxonomy): domain Bacteria; phylum Actinomycetota; class Actinomycetes; order Mycobacteriales; family Mycobacteriaceae; genus Mycobacterium. The sequence goes on from JBEVHL010000288.1 coordinate 567, forward strand.
CAGCCGTCGATCCAGACCAGATAATCCGCATGCGCCTGGTAGGCCTCCAACAGCGTGAACTCGGGGTTGTGACTGAAATCCACCCCTTCGTTGCGGAAGGCCCGGCCCAGTTCGAACACCCGCTCCACCCCGCCGACGCACAACCGCTTGAGATAGAGCTCGGGCGCGATCCGCAGATACAGGTTGAGGTCGTAGGCGTTGATGTGCGTGACGAACGGCCTGGCGTTGGCCCCGCCGTGGATCTGCTGCAGGATCGGCGTCTCGACCTCGAGAAAATCCTTGGCGAACAACGTTTCCCGGATGGCGTGCAGTACGTGGCTGCGGGCCCGGATCAGGTCACGCGACTCGGTGTTGATGGCCAGGTCGACGTAGCGGGTGCGGACGCGGGCCTCCTGGTCGGTCAGGCCCTTCCACTTGTCGGGCAACGGGCGTAGGCATTTGCCGATCAGCCGCCAGCTCTGTGCCAGCACCGAGCGGGTGCCGTTCTTGCTGGCGCCCATCACGCCGGTCACCTCGACCAGGTCGCCGAGGTCGATGGCCGCCGTGAAGCCTGCGGTGTCGCCCTCGGCCAGCGACGAGTTGTCGAACAACAGCTGCACTTCGCCCGACCAGTCCCGCAGCTGCGCGAACAGCACACCGCCGTAGTCCCGCATCCGCAGTACCCGCCCCGACACGCTGACGGACGTGCCGTCGGCGGCCTCGAGGGCCTGGACCACCGTGTGGCTGGGCGGGTGTCCCACGGGGTAGGCGTCAATACCGCTGTCCTGCAATGATTTCAGCTTGGCCATCCGCACCCGCACCTGCTCGGGCAGTCGCGGCGCAGCATTGTCCTCGGGCTGGTCGATCTGAAGCCCACTGATATCGGGCGTGGTGCCGTCCTCGTGCAGCAGGCCCGTCGCAACCAAGGTTTCCGGCACCGACGAATGCTGACCGGTGTGCTGTTTGGTGCGGCGGCTGAACGGCAGCACCAGGAAGCCCTCGGCGATCACCGAGGCGACGCCGACCCGCGGGATCAGCCGCGCATCCTCGTAGCAGGCGAAGCGCGGCACCCACTCCGGCTGGTACTTCATGTTGGAGCGGTACAGCGTCTCCAGCTGCCACCACCGCGAGAAGAAGATCAGCAGACCCCGCCACAGTCGGGCCACCGGGCCGGCGCCCAGCTGTGCGCCCTCCTCGAAGGCCGACCGGAACATCGCGAAGTTCAACGAAATCCGGCTGATGCCAATGCCTTCGGACTGCAATGCCAGTTCGCTGACCATCAGCTCGATCGTCCCGTTGGGGGACTGCGGGGAGCGGCGCATCAGGTCCAGCGACGCACCGTTGGTGCCCCAGGGCACCAGCGAAAGCATCGCCACCACTTCGGCGGACTCGGACTCGGCGTCGCCGCGGACGGCTTCCACCAGCAGGCAGTCGGCGTCGGCGGGGTCACCGAGCCGGCCGAGCGCCATCGAGAAACCACGTTCGGTCTCGGTGTCGCGCCACTGGTCGGCCCGTTTGGTCACCTCGGCCATCTCCGCCGGTGTGAGCTCGCGGTGCCGGCGGATCCGGACGGACAAGCCCGCCCGGCGGGCCCTGGTCACCGCTTGGCGAACCGGTTTCATCTCCGGCCCGGACAGCCGGTATTTGTCGGGGTGCAGGATGGCTTCGTCGCCCAGTTCGATCGCGTTCAGGCCGGCCTCGCGGAAGGCTTGCGCCGCGGCCGAACTGGCGCCCATCACACCGGGTGCCCAGCCGTAGTCCTGGCACAGCGACAGCCAGGCGGTCATGGCCTGCGGCCAGGCCCGGGGATCACCGACCGGGTCACCGCTGGCCAGGCAGACACCTGCTTCGACCCGGTAGGTGATGGCGGCCCGCCCGTTGGGGGCGAACACCACCGATTTGTCCCTGCGGGTGGCGAAATAGCCCAGCGAGTCGTTCTTGCCGTACACCTCCAGCAGGCCGCGGATGGCGGATTCGTCCTCGCCGGTCAGTGCGTTCTCGGCGCGCTGGGACTGGAACAGCACCACCGCGGCGACCATCAGGGCGAGTGCGCCGAACAGGCCGAGCAGGGCGTTGACGAACACGTGCGGGTGGTGCCCGTCGAACGCGTCGGCGTCGACACCGGCGAACGCGATGACCCGGTTGGCGGCGTACGGCAGTCGTTCGTCGTGATCGAGCGTGCCGGGGAACATCTCGAGCAGCCCCCAGCCGACCAGGATGCCGACCGCCATGCCGGCCACCAGCGCGCCGGCCGCCTTGAACAGCGCGCCGCGGCGGACCCTGGCCCAGAACTCCTTGCGGGCCAGTACCAGGAACGCGATTGCCGCGACGTGGAAGACCAGGCCGATGATCTCGCCGAAATCCTCGACCATCGATTCTTCGCCGGTGACCAGGTCGCCGACGTTCCAGACGATCGCGGCGACCATGTACAGGATGAGCAACCACCACGCGACGCTCTTGCGCGCGGCCAAGGCCGCGGCGAGCAGGGCCAGGACGAACGCCCACGCGAAGCTGGTGTCCGGAAAGTTGAACAGGTAGTCGTTGACGAATTCCCGGGGGATCCGGATGACCCAGCGCGCCAGCGGCGAGACACTCGCGAGCAACGACAGGGTCGCAATGACGCCGATCGTCCAGCCTGCGGCCGCGGGAACCCACCGATAGCGGGATTTAGGCCTGCTCGTCGAGCGGGTAACGAGGGTCATAGGCCGCGAGGATATTCGCTCCAACCTGGGAATGGGTGGAGGACCTACCAGACTGGTCCCGTGTACTTCTCGCCTGGACCGTGGCCTGGCTCGTCCGGGGCGGCGCTGGCCTCCCGGAAAGCCAGCTGCAAACTCTTGAGGCCGTCGCGGACCGGACCGGCGTGCGGGCCCAGGTATTCGGCGGAGGCTTGGACCAACCCGGCGAGCGCGGTGATCAGTCGGCGCGCCTCGTCGAGATCGCGGTGCGGGCTGTCCTCTGGGTTCGGCGACGACAGCCCGAGCTTCTCGGCCGTCGCGCTCATGAACATCACGCAGGCGCGGGTGATGACTTCGACGGCGGGGATTTCGGCGAGTTCGCGGACGGGCCCCAGGTCGGGGTCTTCTAGAGGGTCCGGTGACGGCTCTGGCGCGATTCTCGGATCATCGGTCATGGCTGCTAGACTGGCACGTGCGACCGTCCCGGCTAACGCCAGGGACAGCAAGTGGAGTCCCACTCCCACCGTTGGCCTAACGGCTCAACGGTCCGGTCACAGGCATCCTACGGATGCAGGTTCTGCGTTGCACGCAGGCGGCTCACGCCGTGACCGGTCGGCTTTGGGCCCTGCGACATGCAGGGCTTTTTTGCTGATGACGTGGCATTCCGCCCGCTGGTTCCCGACGTTTACCGAGGTCAGGTCATGACCAGAGGAACAACCCGGGAGGCCCCATCAGCACTGAGACCCGTATCAACGAGCGCATTCGCGTACCTGAAGTTCGCCTGATCGGTCCCGGCGGCGAGCAGGTAGGCATCGTGCGTATCGAAGATGCTCTCCGCGTCGCCGTAGACGCCGATCTCGACCTTGTCGAAGTAGCGCCAGACGCAAAACCGCCAGTCTGCAAGATCATGGACTACGGCAAATTCAAGTACGAGACGGCGTTGAAAGAACGCGAGTCGCGCAAGAACCAGCAGCAGACCGTCGTCAAGGAACAGAAGCTTCGACCCAAGATCGACCCGCACGACTACGAGACCAAAAAAGGTCACGTCGTCCGCTTCCTGGAAGCGGGATCGAAGGTCAAGGTCACCATCATGTTCCGTGGACGTGAGCAGTCCCGGCCCGAGTTGGGCTACCGACTGTTGCAGAAGCTGGGCGCCGATGTGGCCGACTACGGCTTCGTCGAGACGTCCGCCAAGCAGGACGGCCGCAACATGACGATGGTGCTGGCACCGCACCGCGGAGCGAAGACACGGGCCCGCGCGGCGCACGACGCCGACGCGCCGACGCCGCAGCGCGCCAGCAGCACCGCCCCGGCGGCACCTGCCGAGACTCCAGATCCAACACCGACCTGATCCATCAATAGAACTGAGGACACATGCCTAAGGCAAAGACCCACAGCGGCGCTTCCAAGCGGTTCCGTCGTACGGGCACCGGGAAGATCGTGCGTGAGAAGGCCGGCAAGCGCCACCTGCTCGAGCACAAGGCGACCAAGCGGACCCGCCGTCTCGACGGCCGGACCGAAGTGGCTGCGAACGACACTCGGCGTGTCAACAAGATGCTGAACGGTTAAGTCCGTCCCCCTGACATTTAGTTCGAATTAGACATTAAGAAGAGGAACACCCCATGGCACGCGTGAAGAGGGCAGTCAACGCCCAGAAGAAGCGGCGCACAGTCCTTAAGGCCTCCAAGGGCTATCGCGGTCAGCGGTCCAGGCTCTACCGGAAGGCGAAAGAGCAGCAGCTGCATTCGCTGACGTATGCCTACCGTGACCGCAAGGCGCGTAAGGGCGACTTCCGTAAGTTGTGGATCTCGCGGATCAACGCCGCGGGCCGCGCCAACGGCATCACCTACAACCGCCTGATCCAGGGCCTCAAGCTCGCAGGCATCGAGGTGGATCGCAAGAACCTCTCCGAGATCGCCATCAGCGATCCCGCCGCGTTCACCGCGCTGGTCGACATCGCGCGGGCCGAGCTACCTGAGGACGTCAACGCGCCGTCCGGGGAAGCCGCCTGAGCCTGGCCGAAGGCCCGCTGACCGAACGCTCCACCCGAGTGTCGGCAGCGGTCAAACTGCACCGACACGTCGGACGCCACCGCGCCGGACGCTTTCTCGCCGAGGGACCCAACCTCGTCGAGGCAGCGTCGCGGCGCGGTCTGGTGTCTGAGGTGTTTGCCACCGAGGCCGCGCTCGACCGGTTCGGCTCGCTGCTGGGGTCCCTGAAGATTCAAGCGCCCGTGCATCTGGTGACCGAGAAAGCCGCGAAAGCATTGTCGGACACCGTCACTCCCGTCGGGCTCGTCGCGGTGTGTGAGGTGCCGCAGGCCACGCTGGCCGACGTCCTGGCTTCGGCGCCGCGGCTGGTCGCGGTCGCCTACGAAATCTCCGAGCCCGGTAATGCGGGCACCCTGATCCGGATCGCGGACGCGATGGGGGCGGCGGCGGTGGTGTTGGCCGGCAACAGTGTCGACCCCTACAACGGGAAGTGTCTGCGCGCCTCGACCGGCAGTATCTTCTCGATCCCCGTCGTCGAGGAACCTGATGCGGCCGCGGCGGTTTCGCTCTTGCGGGCGGGCGGGTTGCAGACGCTGGCCACCACGGTGGACGGCGAGATCGACCTCGATGCCGCCGAGTCCCTGCTCGGCGCCCCGACCGCGTGGTTGTTCGGGCCCGAATCGCAGGGCCTGCCTGCCGAGGTCGCCGCGCTGGCGGATCGCCGCGTTCGGATTACCATGCCCGGCAGCGCCGAGAGCCTCAATGTGGCTGCGGCGGCAGCGATCTGCCTCTACCAGAGCGCGCGGGCTGCGCGCTTCAACTGATCGGTCCGATCCAGCGCGGTTGTGAACCGTGACGAATGCCAGTCCGCTCAGTCGGCCAACAGCCCCCGCGCGACGTGGGTGATCTGCACTTCGTTGCTACCCGCATAGATCATCAGCGACTTGGCGTCGCGGGCCAGCTGCTCCACCCGGTACTCGGTCATGTAACCGTTGCCGCCGAACAGCTGCACCGCTTCCATCGCGACGTCGGTGGCCGCCTGCGAGCAGTAGTACTTGATGGCCGACGCCTCCGCCAGTGAGATCTCCGCACCGGTCTGCGAGGCCTCGATCACCCGGAACAGCATGTTGCGCACGTTGATCCGGGCCACTTCCATATTTGCCAGCTTGAGCTGGATGAGCTGGAACTGGCCGATCTCCTTACCCCATAGGACGCGGGTCTTCGCGTAGTCGACGCACAGCCGCAGACATTCCTCGATCACACCGAAGGCCATCGCGGCCACCCCGATCCGCTCCGCGGAGAAACTGGACCGGGCGCTCTCGCGGCCGTCGCCCGCCGCGTTGTTCTCGGTCTCGCCCAACAGCCGGTCCCGGCCGAGCCGGACATTGTTGAAGAACAGCTCGCCGGTGCGGGATGAGTGAATACCCATCTTGCGGAACGGTTTCGACTGCACGAAGCCTTCCATCCCACGGTCGAGTACGAACGTCAGCACCTTGCGGTCGCGCTTGTCGATCGCCGGATCGCCCTCGTCCAGCTTGGCGTACACGACTACCACATCGGCATCGGGTCCGTTGGTGATGAACGTCTTCTGCCCGTTGAGGATGTAGTCATCGCCGTCGCGCACCACGTAGGACTTCATGCCGCCGAACGCATCCGAGCCGGAATCGGGTTCGGTGATGGCCCAGGCGCCGACCTTCTCGTAGGTGACCAACCCGGGCAGCCAACGCTCCTGCTGAGCCAGCGTGCCGCGACCCATGATGGTCGGCACCGTCAGGCCCAGGCTCACACCCATTCCGGTGACCACGCCCATGCACACCCGGCACAGCTCCGAGATCACCACGAAGCCCATCCCGGACCCGTCGCCGCCGAACATGCCGCCGCCGCCCGAGTCGCCCTTGGTCGACGACTCGCCGGTGCGCAGCCGGGCCAGGCGCTTTTCCAGAGATTCGGTGGCCATCACGTCAATCCCGAATGTGGAGAACAGCTTTCGGATGACGGGATAGGGTTCCATCTCGCCGCTCTCCAGCGCGTCGACATGGGGGCGGACCTCTTTGTCCAGGAACTGCCGGACGGCGTCGCGCACAGCGAGGTCAACGTCGGACCACTCGATCATGGAATCTCAATTCGCTTCTGGAGGGATACGGGAATTTCGGTAGACGTTACGCCGCAGGCTTTCTGCCGCGCGCGGGACGGAGTCCGGCCAAGGAGAACGTGGTGTGCACCAAGGACCCGGCGCGCTCGGCGAGCGCGATCGGCAGTGGTGGTCTCCGCCGCGGTGAATAGTGCCGGGGGAGTCCTTTGTGATCGCGGGGCGGAGCGGTGAAGAACGGCGCCTCCACCAGTGGGGCATTGACGGCGTCGCGACCCGAGGCGCGTCGATAGGCGGCCAACGCCCGGGGGTGCAACCGGACCTCGTCGGGCACCGCCAGGAACGCGATCTCGACCGCCTTGCCGAAGAGCCGCAGCAGTACCTCGTCACTGGGAGTCCAGTGCATGCCCGCCTTCTCCCGCACTGCCGGGTCGAACAGACCGGCCGCGATCCAACGCTGGCCCGCCACCATCGGACGAAACAGCTGATCCCACAACGGCGTCGGCATCAGCACGAACTTCGGCTTCGGAATCTTGATCGAGAAGATGTCCAGCGTCGCCTGATTGAGCTCCAGGTCCTCGCGGCAGGTGCGATCCCAGTACTCCTGGAACGCCTCCCAGCTGTCAGGCACCGGCCGCATGCTCATGCCGTACATCCGGTACCACTGCACGTGTTCGTCGAAGAGTTGACGTTTCTCGGCTTCGGTCAGGCCGCCGCAGAAGTACTCGGCGACCTTGATGATCAACATGAAGAAGGTGGCGTGCGCCCAGTAGAACGTTTCCGGATTCAACGCGTGGTAGCGCCGGCCCTGCGCGTCGACGCCCTTGATGCCGGCGTGGAAACCTTTGATCTGGGCGCCGGTCTGAGTGGCGCGGTCACCGTCGTAGACGACGCCCATGATCGGGTAGACCGAGCGGGCCACCCGTTGCAACGGTTCGCGCAGCAGGATCGAATGGTCGGCTACGCCTGCGCCGAGTGGCGGATACATGTTCTGAATGGCGCCGATCCACACGCCCAGCATTCCGGTGCGCAGGTCGCCGAAGTACTTCCAGGTCAGCGAGTCCGGACCCAACGGGTCATCCGGTGAGACGGCGGTGGTGGTACGCGTCGTTGAGATAGGACTCATGGTCACTCTCCCGGGTTTGCTGAGGCCCTCACCATAGGCTTGACAACGATCGTTGTCGACAGTGTTGCGCCGGACTGGCCTGCACCGTTACGGACTGTGTATCGCAGCGCCGCCCGCGCGTGACCGCGGCGGTGTGGCTGAGCACACGTCAGCCGATCCGGCCGGGTTCGTTGCCCGGCTCAGTGGGCACCACATACCCTGACGCGGATGGAGCCTGAAAGACCTCAGCCCCCGGAGCAATGCTCTGGCGGACTGGAGCAGGTCGTCGAGACGCCAGCGGACGGCCCGGCCTCGCGATCCGGTCGCGGTGTGGCCGAGTGGTTCTCCGAGACCAACCACAGCCCCGGCATCATCTCCCTGATCAAACGCGCCCGCCGCGCTCTTCCGGGGGACCCGGAATTCGGCGACCCGTTGTCGAGGGCGGGCGACGGCGGACCTCGTGCCGCCGCTCGCGCCGCTGATCGCCTGCTCGGTGATCAGGACGCTGCGACCAGGGAGTTCAGCCTGGCCGGCCTCCAGATCTGGCAGGCAGTCACCGAACGGGTGTCGAAGCGTCCGTCCAACTCCGAGGTCACCATTGTCTTCACCGATCTGGTCGGATTTTCCGACTGGTCACTGCAGGAAGGGGACGACGCCACCCTCACGCTGCTGCGCCGCGTCTCCGCCGCCATCGAACCGCCACTGCTGGGCCGCGGCGGCCACATTGTCAAACGGATGGGCGACGGCATCATGGCCGTCTTCCGCAGCCCGACGGTCGCCCTGAGCGCCGTGCTGACCGCCAGGGAGGCGGTGAAGACGGTCGACGTCGACGGCTACACGCCGCGGATGCGCTTCGGCATCCACACCGGCCGGCCGCAACGCATCGGCGCGGACTGGCTGGGTGTCGACGTCAACATCGCGGCCCGGGTGATGGAGCGCGCCACCCGCGGCGGCATCATCGTGTCGGGACCGACGCTCGAGTTGATCGACCAGACCGATCTCGACGAACTGGGCGTCACCACCAAGCGGGTGCGCAAGCAGATGTTCGCGCCCCGCCCGCACGGCGTGCCCGCCGACCTGACGATGTACCGGGTCAGAACTCGTAGCGAGTTACCAGGGGACGACGAGGCCGACGAGCAATAGCGCGGGCATAGTGGATGGCGATGGTGTTCACATTGGCCCGGCTGGCCCGGGTGCGGGTCACCGTGATGTACGCGGGGGCTCTGCTCGCGGTGACCATCTTCATGCTCGTGCTCGGTCCCGACCTACAGGACCGGGTGATCCGTCGCGCCAGCACCAACCTGTACAACTTCGGCCAGGGCCATATCGGCACCCTGCTGGACAGCGCGTTCGTCGTCGACGCCGGACCGATCTACGTCTGGTTGCCGGGGTTGGTCTGCCTGCTGGCCATCTGCGAAACGATCTTCTGCAGCACGCGGCTGATCCTGGCCTTCGCCGTCGGCCACATCGGGGCCACTCTGCTGGTAGCCGCAGGGCTGACGGTGGCGCTGCGCTCGGAACTGTTGTCAACGGCGGTGACCAGAGCCACCGATGTCGGGATGAGCTACGGCGCCGTCGGCGTGCTCGGCGGACTGACCACCGCCATCCCGCGGCGGTGGCGACCGGCATGGGTGGGCTGGTGGGTGGGCGTCGCGGTGGCCGCAGCGGTCATCGCCCGCGATTTCACCGAGATCGGCCACGCCGTGGCGCTGGTGTTGGGAATGGCGGTCTCGACGCGGTTCGGTGAACCGGGTCCGTGGACGCCCTTTCGCTATGCGCTGCTGGGCGTTGCAGCGGCTTTCGGATTCCTGGTGCTGACCAATGGGGTGCTGCCGGCGCTGGTCACCGGCACGGCATTGGGTGTGTTCGGTGCACTCATGTGTATGCGGGTGGCGCGTAGGCGGCACGTGCGCCGCTCACTGGCCACCGCGACGGTGGCGGTCGATCAGCGAAATTCGTCCGCGCTGGCCTCGATCCAGTCGGACAGCCATTCCGCCGGCGGGTCCTCCAGGAGTTCGCCCGGCATCAGCCAGTCGTAGATCTCGGCGTACGTGCGGGTGCGTTGCCCCTCGATGCGACGGTTGAGCATCGCCGGGGTCAGGTCGGCGAAACTGTCCAACCCCATCGACGCCACCATCTGCGCGGCGCTGGCGACGGTGGCGCGCTGGAAATTGAACACCCGCTCGGTCTTGTCCGGCACGTACAGCGCGCGGGACCGGGCCGGGTCCTGCGTGGCCACCCCGGTGGGGCAGTGGTTGGTGTTACACGTCAGCGCCTGGATGCAGCCGACGGCGAACATCATCGCCCGCGCGGACAACGTGAAATCGGCGCCCTGGATGACGCGGCTGACGATGTCGACACCGCTGGCGACCTTGCCGGACGCGCCGATCCGGATCCGATCCCGCAGACCGGTCCCGACCAGCGCGTTGTGCACCAGCATCAGGCCTTCGGTCAACGGCATCCCGACGTGATCTTCAAACTCCTGCGGCGCCGCACCGGTGCCGCCCTCGGAGCCATCGACGATGACGAAGTCGGGAGTTACGCCGGTGGCCAGCATGGCCTTACAGATCGCCAGGAATTCGGTTCTGGCCCCCACGCACAGCTTGAAACCGATCGGCTTGCCCCCGGATAGCCGGCGCAGCGTGGAGATGAACGCCATCATCTCGACCGGGGTGGTGAACGCGCCGTGCGCGGGCGGCGACACCACGGTCTTGCCCTCCGGCACGCCGCGGGTGGCGGCAATTTCTGCGCTGACCTTTGGTCCGGGCAGCACCCCACCCAGGCCGGGTTTGGCGCCCTGGGACAACTTGATCGAGATCGCCTTGACCGACGGGATGGTCGCCTTCTTGGCGAAGATCTCGGGATCGAAGTTGCCGTCGGCGTCTCGGCAGCCGAAATACCCCGATCCGATCTCCCAGATCAGGTCGCCGCCCGGCTTGAGGTGATACGGGCTGATGCCGCCCTCGCCGGTGTCATGGGCGAACCCGCCGCGCGCCGCCCCGCCGTTGAGCGCTTCGATGGCGTTCGCCGACAGCGCGCCGAAACTCATTGCCGAAACATTGAGCAGGGCAATGTCATACGGCTGTGTGCAGTCCGGGCCGCCGAGGCGGACCCGCGGTGCGATTTCGGCGGCGAACTTGGCCCGCAGAGAGTGTCGCAGGAATTCGTAACCCAGGGCGTAGACGTCGCGCTCGGTACCGAACGGCTCGTCACCCTTGGTGCCTTTGGCTCGTTCGTAGACCATGTCTCGGGTTTCGCGGTCGAACGGTGTTCCTTCGGTATTGGATTCGACGAAGTACTGGCGGATCTCCGGCCGGATCTTTTCCAGCAGAAATCTGGCGTGCCCGAGGATCGGATAGGTCCGCAGGATCGAGTGCCGGGTCTGGATCAGGTCGGCGGTCCCGAGGGCGGCCAGGGCGGCCATGATGATCGCGGGCAACCACCACCAGTCGTCGATCGCGACGGCCGGGATTGCGAATGCGGCGGCGATCACCCAGAGCGTGGCGACGATCACAGGCCTGAGCACGGCGCGAGGGTATCGCGCGACGGACGCGTCGCGGTGGGAAAGAGCGGTAACGCGATCACCTATGATCGCCGCGTGGGTGAGGCACCTGTCGATCTGTCCGAGGAATCGCTGACGCAAGCAGTCAGCGCGGCTCGTCATGCCTTCGAGCAGGCCGAGGACCTTGACGGTCTGGCCCGGGCGAAGACCGAACAGCTCGGCGACCGCTCCCCGATAGCGCTGGCTCGTCAAGCGCTGGCGACGTTGCCCAAGACTGACCGGGCGGACGCCGGAAAGCGGGTCAACGTCGCCCGCACCGAGGCGCAGCGCCTCTACGACGAGCGGCTGGCGGCACTGCGGGCTGCCCGCGATGCCGCGGTGCTGGTCGCCGAGCGCATCGACGTGACCCTGCCGTCGACGCGTCAACCCACCGGCGCGCGCCATCCGATCACGATCCTCGCCGAGCACGTCGCCGACACGTTTGTGGCGATGGGCTGGGAGCTGGCCGAGGGCCCAGAGGTCGAGACCGAACAGTTCAACTTCGACGCCCTGAACTTCGCGCCAGACCACCCGGCACGCAGCGAGCAGGACACCTTCCACATCGCCCCGGAAGGCTCCCGACAACTGCTGCGTACCCATACCTCCCCGGTGCAGGTCCGCGCGCTGCTGGAACGGGAGCTGCCCGTCTACATCATCTCGATCGGCCGGACCTTCCGCACCGACGAGCTCGACTCCACCCACACCCCGGTGTTCCACCAGGTCGAGGGCCTGGCCGTCGACCGGGGTCTGACCATGGCGCACCTGAAGGGCACCCTGGATGCGTTTGCGCGCTCGGAGTTCGGACCCGAGGCCAGGACGCGGATCCGCCCGCACTTCTTTCCGTTCACCGAGCCGTCGGCGGAGGTCGACGTCTGGTTCGCCAACAAGAAGGGCGGCGCCGGCTGGGTCGAGTGGGGCGGCTGCGGCATGGTGAATCCGAATGTGTTGCGCGCGGCCGGTATTGATCCGCTGGACTATTCCGGATTCGCGTTCGGGATGGGCCTGGAACGAACTCTGCAGTTCCGCAACGGGATTCCCGACATGCGCGACATGGTCGAAGGCGACGTCCGGTTCTCGCTGCCGTTCGGAGTTGGGGCCTGATGCGCGTTCCATACAGCTGGCTGCGTGAGGTCGTCGCAGTCGGCGCACCCGGTTGGGATGTCTCTCCGGAAGACCTCGAGCGGGCGCTGATCCGCGTCGGCCATGAGGTCGAAGACGTCATCACGCTCGGTCCGGTAACCGGCCCGCTGACGGTCGGCCGGGTAGCCGAGATCGAGGAACTCACGGAGTTCAAGAAACCGATCAGGGCCTGTAAGGTCGACGTCGGTGAACCGGAGCCCCGCGATATCGTCTGCGGTGCAACGAATTTCGCAGTCGGTGACCTGGTAGTGGTCGCGCTGCCCGGCACGACGTTGCCTGGCGACTTCCATATCGCCACCCGCAAGA
>JBEVHL010000289.1:0-4888 GCA_040511255.1 Mycobacterium sp.
GGTCACGTCACACCTCCCAACGAAACGGGGCGATCGTTCCGTATAGTCGAATCAAGCGGAGCGCACGCCCCGGTTAAACCATTCTAGGAGACACACCATGAGCAACTGGACCACCGCCGACATCCCCGACCAAACCGGCCGCACCGCAGTCATCACCGGCGCCAACACCGGCCTCGGATTCGAGACGGCGAAAGCGCTGGCAGACAAGGGCGCGCAGGTAATCCTCGCGGTGCGCAACCTCGACAAGGGCCGCTCGGCCGCCGACCTGATCGCCCGGCGCAGCCCCGGTGCCCAGGTCACCCTGCAGGAGCTCGACCTGACGTCGCTGGCTTCGATCCGGGCCGCCGCCGACGAGCTCAGGTCGCGGTACGACAGCATCGACCTGCTGATCAACAACGCCGGGGTGATGTGGACGCCCAAGTCGACGACCGAGGACGGCTTCGAGCTGCAGTTCGGCACCAATCACCTGGGCCACTTCGCCTTCACCGGCCTGCTGCTGGATCGCCTCCTCCCGGTCGAGGGCTCGCGGGTGGTGACGGTAAGCAGCCTCGGCCACCGCATCCTGGCCGACATCCACTTCGACGACCTGCAGTGGGAACACAGCTACCACCGGGTCCGGGCCTACGGCCAAGCAAAGCTCGCCAATCTGCTGTTCACCTACGAACTGCAGCGACGGCTCGCCAACCACGGCACGACGCTGGCCGCGGCCGCACATCCCGGCGGTTCGGACACCGAACTCGCGCGGCACCTGCCTGACTTCCTGGCACCCGTCTTCTCCCTGGTCAGCCAGTCTGCCGCCATGGGCGCGCTGCCCACGCTACGAGCGGCGACAGATCCCGGGGTCCTCGGCGGCCAGTACTACGGCCCCGACGGTTTCGAGGAAATGCGCGGTTACCCAAAGGTGGTGGCCTCCAGCGACAAGTCCCACGACCTCGGGTTGCAGCAGCGACTGTGGGCGGTCTCCGAGGAACTCACCGGGGTGACCTACCCCGCGGCCGTTCAGGCCAGGTCCAGCAGCTCCTCGTAGAACCCGCCGAAGCGGCGCACCGGATCGACCAGATGCACTTCCAGGATCCAGTGACATACCTGGCCTGCGCCGTCGGTGCGCCGCATCGGGCGGTCTGAACCAGGCGCGACGTAGGACTCGATGTCCTCACCGTCGATCTTCTCGTGCGGGAACTGCCCGACCAGATGACCGGCGATGGTGCCGCCGAACTCCCAGCCCGCGTCGCGGCTGAGTTCGACGACGTGGGCGAACAGTTCGGCACCGGTGACATCGGGGTGCGTCTCGAAGTAGTCCCGGCCGGCGTTCCACACCTGCGGCAGTGCGTCGCGCAGCGCGAGTTTGTCTGCGTCGTCGCCGAGCACGTAGGTGCGGCCGAAGTCGGCCTCCCAGCGTTCGAAGATCGGCCCGAAATCGCAGAACAGGATGTCGTCGGCGGCGATCTGCCGGTCGGGCGGCGTCTTCCGGTAGGGCTGCAGCGTGTTCTCGCCGGCCCGCACGATGCGCTTGTGCCAGTGCCGGGTCACGCCGAACATGTCGGCGGCCAGATCCCTGATTTCGTCGGACAGTTCCCGCTCGCTGACGCCGGGCCTGATCATTCCCCGCCGCTCGATCTCGGCGAACAACTCGACGGCTTTATTCTGGGCGTCTAGAAGCCGGCTGACGCGGGTGCCCTCTTCGATGACGCTCTTGCCCACGTCACCATGCTACGACCGCAACGGAGCGCGCATGTCGATCGTCGGACCGTCCTATCCCCCGGTCAGGTACACCGGGGACACCGGTGAGATCACCGCCACCCTGCGCCAGGGCGACGCCCCGCCCGACTACAGCTCGTGGGGCGTCGACTATCACTACCTGGCCAACCAGCAGTCGACCGACGGGGACTTCGGGCTCTACCGCGTCGACCTGGCCCCCAAGGCGGGGGGACCGGGTCCGCATTTCCACAAGACGATGTCCGAATCGTTCTTCGTGCTGTCGGGCCGGATGAGGCTGCACGACGGACGCGACTGGGTCGATGGCGCAGTCGGGGACTACCTTTACGTGCCGCCCGGTGGAATTCACGGCTTCCGCAACGAAGCCGACGAGCCCGCGTCGATCCTGATGCTGTTCGCCCCCGGGGCACCACGGGAGCGCTACTTCGAAGGCTTCCCGGCGCTGGCGGACATGACCGATGACGAGCGTCGTCAGTTCTTCATCGACAACGACAATTTTTATCTCTAGCGACACGAAGGACGCGACGCGCCGAGCGAAGATGCGCCGGCGTAACGCCTTGGCCTAAGCTTCATTTCGATTCAGAGAGGAGCTTCGGGTGCGGGCTGGTGAAGCGCCCAGCGCCCAAGCACTACGGGGCTGGCAACGGCGGGCTTTGGTGCGCTATCTGGGTGCCAAACCCAAGGATTTCCTCGCTGTCGCCACCCCAGGCTCCGGGAAGACCACCTTCGCTCTGCGCGTCGCCGCCGAACTGCTGGGCGAACGCACAGTCACCAAGGTCACCGTCGTCGTCCCCACCGAGCACCTCAAGATCCAGTGGGCGCGGGCCGCCGCCAGGCTGGGCATCTCGCTCGATCCCAAGTTCAGCAACTCGAACTCCCAGACATCTGACGAATACCACGGCGTCGTCGTCACCTATGCCCAGGTGGCCAGCCACCCCACCCGGCACCGGGTCCGCACGGAGAACCACAAGACGCTGGTCATCTTCGACGAGATCCACCACGGCGGTGACGCCAAAAGCTGGGGCGACGCCATCCGGGAGGCGTTCGACGACGCGACGCGCCGGCTCTCGCTGACCGGGACACCGTTCCGCAGCGACGACAGCGCCATCCCGTTCGTCACCTACGAACGCGGCCCCGACGGGCTGGAGCGCTCGCAGGCCGACCACACCTACGGCTACGCCGACGCGCTCGCCGACGGCGTTGTCCGGCCGGTGGTGTTCCTGGCGTACTCCGGTGAGTCGCGCTGGCGGGACAGCGCCGGTGAAGAGCATGCGGCCCGGTTGGGTGAACCGCTCAATGCCGAGCAGACCGCGCGCGCCTGGCGGACCGCACTGAACCCGGCCGGTGACTGGATGCCCGCGGTGATCGCGGCCGCCGACAAGCGACTGCAGCAGAAGCGCCAGCACGTACCGGATGCCGGCGGCATGATCATCGCTTCCGATCAGACGGCCGCGCGGGCCTACGCCCAGCTGCTGACGACCATCACCGGTGAAGTGCCGACCGTGGTGCTCTCGGATGATCCCGGGTCGTCGGACCGCATCACCGCGTACTCCCAGGGCACCAGCCGGTGGCTGGTCGCCGTGCGGATGGTGTCCGAAGGTGTCGACGTGCCACGCCTGGCCGTCGGGGTCTACGCCACCAGCGCGTCCACCCCGTTGTTCTTCGCGCAGGCGATCGGCCGGTATGTGCGGTCCCGCCAGCCCGGCGAGACCGCCAGCATCTTCTTGCCGTCGGTGCCGAACCTGCTGCAGCTGGCCAGCGAGATGGAAGAGCAGCGCAACCATGTGCTGGGCAAGCCGCACCGCGAGGCCAAAGACGAGTTCGAAGAATTCGAGGAGAAGCAGAAGAACGAGCCCAGCGAGCTGGACAATGGCTTCGAGATGCTCGGCGCCGACGCCGAATTGGACCAGGTGATCTTCGACGGGTCGTCCTTCGGCACGGCGACGCCGTCCGGCAGCGACGAGGAAGCCGACTACCTCGGCATCCCCGGCCTGCTGGATGCCACCCAGATGCGAGATCTGCTCAGCCGCCGCCAGGACGAACAGCTGCAGAAGCGAACGGCGTCCGGCGAGGCCGCGGTGCCCGGCCCGGTGAACACCACCCACGGGCAATTGCGCGAACTGCGCCGCGAGCTCAACGCGCTGGTGGCGGCGACGCATCACCGCACCGGCAAGCCGCACGGCTGGATCCACAACGAACTGCGCCGGGTGTGCGGCGGTCCGCCGATCGCAGCGGCCAACAGCGTGCAGCTGAAGGAACGGATCGACGCGGTCCGGAAAATCGGCCGCGAACCTTAGGCGTTCCTAGAGGCCGAGCAGTTCGGGCAGGTCGGCGATCGAGTCGATGACGTTGTTGGGCTGCATCGCGAACTCGTCGGCGGCCCAGCGGTCCAGCGTGTCCTGCCGGAACTTGCCGGTGCGGACCAGGACGCCGGTCATGCCGACCACCTGTCCGGCCAACACATCGTTGTTGAGGTCGTCGCCGACCATGTACATCTCGTCGGGCTCGACGCCGAGCCGCGCCGCCGAGGCCAGGAAGCCTTCCGGGGCCGGCTTGCCGACGGCGGTGGCCTTGCGGCCGGACACCTCTTCCATCCCGGTCAGATACATGCCGGTGTCGATGCGCAGGCCGTCGGTGGTGGTCCACGATGTGCTGCGGTGCATGGCGACGACGGGCACGCCCTGGGCCATCCAGTCGTAGACCCAGGACAGCGTGACGTGGTCGTATTCCGGGCCGGCGCCACCGAGCAGCACCACATCGGGGGCGTCGGGCATCGGTCCGCCGCGGGTGTCGACCGAGGCCAGGATGTCGATGCCCGGCATGTCGTCGGCGATATTGCCGCTGTTGACCAAAAAGCAGTGCGCGTCCGGGTAGCGGTCCCGGACGAAGTCGGCGGTGAGCACGGCGGCGGTGATCACCTCGTCGGGGGTGACCTCCATGCCCGCATCGGTGAGCAATCCGGCGATCTGCACCCGGGTCCGCGTGGTGGTGTTCGTCAGGTATGAGCGGGCGATCTGGTGGTCTGCCAAGGCCTTCAATGTCTCGGAGGCACCGGGTATCGGCTTCCACGAGGTCACCAGCACACCGTCGATGTCGAAAAGCACTCCACCGGTCGCCATGGTGCGAGGTTAAACGCACGAGGTCATCGCGCAACTTGAGGGCGCTATCTAAC
>JBEVHL010000290.1:0-19032 GCA_040511255.1 Mycobacterium sp.
CGAAGATCTCCTCCCGATTCACCTGTGCGTCCGGAGGTACGCCGGTCAGGACGGTCGGTGGGATCTTGCGTGATTTCCGGTCCGGCAGCGCCTCCCCCGGCGGGACGTGTTGGGCGTGGCGGGCACCGAGCGCCACCGCGTCGTCGATGAGGCCCACCACATGATCGAAGTGCCGGTCGTTGACCGCCGAGGTGTAGTCACCGTTGCCCAGGATCTGCGGAAAGTCCTTGCGCCACTGGGTCAGTACCTCGGCGACGAACTCCTCCAGTGCCTCGTCGGGCACCAGGACGTAATCGGGACACATGCACACCTGACCGCCGTTGACCATGCGTGACGCGGCGATCCGCCGGGCCGCCCTGGTCAGGTCGGCGCTGCGATCCACCACCGCCGGGTTCTTTCCGCCCAGTTCCAACGTCACCGGCACCAGGTTGCGGCCGGCGGCCTGGGCCACCAGTGCCCCGACGGCCGGTGAGCCAGTGAAGAACAGATGGTCGAAGGCGAGCGCTGCGAAGGTGGGGCCGTCAGCCTGGGCGTCGGTGAGCACGGCCAGTTCTTCGACCGGAAAGTAGTGTGCAGCAACGCCTGCCAGCAGTTGGGTGGTGACTGCGGTGACCTCTGAGGGGCGCACCATCACCCGGTTGCCCGCCGCCAGAGCGGTTCCGGCGGGCAGCATGGTCAGTTGCACCGGAAAGTTCCACGGCCCCATCACGCCGACCACGCCCAGCGGGTCGTGCCGGATCCGCTGTTGCAGCCCGGTGCGGTGCAGCAGCCAGCCGCGCGACTGGGTCTTCAGCCACGACCGCAGATGCTTTTTCTGATAGTCCAGATCGCCCATCACGCCGACGATGTCGGCCAGCACCGAGACCTCACGCGCCCTGGTGCCGAAGTCTTCGGCCAATGCCGCGACCAGGTCGTCGGTGTGGTCCAGGATCATCGCCTGCAGCCGGTTCACCCGGTCGATGCGGGTGGCCAGGTCGGGGATGCCGTCGGCCAAGAAAGCGGTGCGTTGCAGTTCGAGGATCTCGCCGACGGACGGCGCCGCGACCGTCGTCATGCCGACGCCCCGGAGAACACCACGGGCAGGTAGGTTCGGCCGCGGTCCTGCCGTTCCCACAGCACTCCGTCGCCGGCGGTCACTCCCTCGCCGATCAGCGCCCGTTTGAGGATTTTGTTGGTGGCCGTCTGCGGAAGCACGTGGTTGATTCGCACATAGCGCGGCCAGGCCTTGGGTGACAGATCGGGTTGTGCGGCAAGGAAATCCGTCAGCTCGGCCGGCGTGAGGGTTTGGCCGTCGGCGAGCACCAACGCCGCCATCACCTGGTCGCCGACCCGCTGATCGGGCACGGCGTACACCGCCACCTGGCTCACCGGGGTCAGTCGCTGCAAGATCCGTTCGATGGGCGCCGCGGCCAGGTTCTCCCCGTCGACGCGCAACCAGTCCGCGGTGCGGCCGGCCAGATAGATCCATCCGTCGGCATCACGGTAGGCCAGATCGCCCGACCAGTACATCCCGTGGCGCACCCGCTCCGCGGTGGCCGCCGGGTCGTTGTAGTAACCGCCGAACGGACCCGAACCGTCGGTGTTCACCAACTCCCCCACCGCCTGGTCGAAGTTGGCCAACGCGCCGGTAGCGTCGAAAACCGCAGGCGCACATTCGGTTACCGCATCGGGGTGGTAGATCGCCACCCCCGGATAGCCCTTGCCGATCGATCCGGGCGGGGTGCCGTCTTCGCGCACGATGATCACGGCGAATTCACTGGAGCCGAACCCGTCGAGCACCCGGCAGCCGAATCTGCGGGTGAACTCGGCAATGTCCCGGTCGGTGGCCTCGTTACCGAACGCCGCGCGCAAGGTGTTGTCGTGGTCGTCGGGCTGCTCGGGCGTCGCCAACACCAGGGCCAGTGGCTTGCCGACGTAGTTCAGGTACGTGGCCCCGTATCGACGGATATCGGGCAGGAAGCCCGACGCCGAGAACCGGGCCGGGACCATGGTTGCACCGCTGTTGATGGCCACCGACCACCCGGCCGCCACACCGTTGGAATGGAACAGCGGCATCGCCAGGTAGCACACGTCGTCAGCCGTGATCTCCAGCTGGGCAACCAGACTCAGTCCGCAGACCACCGCCATCCCGTGCGCGAACGGCACCGCCTTGGGGTTGCCGCTGGTGCCGGAGGTGAAGATCATCATCAGCGGGTCATTCGGTCCGACCTCGCGGTACGGCACCAACGGGCCTGCGGCGGCGACGGCCTCCAGGTACCGCGATGAGGTCACGTCGAGCACAGTGATGCCGGTGAGATCCAGCCCGGTCAACAGGTCCAGGTGGTGGTCGTCGACGAGTAGCAGTTGGCAGTCCGACCGCCGGATATCCGATAGCAGCCCGTCGCCGCGACGGGTGGTGTTGATGCCGCACAACACATATCCCCCCAGTGCCGCGGCGGCCATGGCCCGCAACATGGCCGGCGAGTTGGCCAACAGTGCGCCGACGTGCAGCGGACGCCCGGGGTCGGCCAGACCGATCACCGCCGACGCTTCCGCCGACGCCTCGGCCAGATGCTCCCGCCAACTCCAGGTGGCCTCGCCGTAGGCCACGGCGACGGTGTCGTCGCTCATGCGGCTGCGCAGCAGGTGCTGGACGGTCTCAAACATCGATGTTCTCCTGATCGAGTCGGCGTCGCAGCGCCGACCGGGACACTTTGCCTGTCGGGGTCAGTGGCAATTGCGCGAGTGTGATGACCCGGTGCGGAACCTTGAACAGTGGCAACGACTTCCGGCAGTGGGCCAGCAGATCAGCCTCTGCGGTCTGCTGCCCTGCCACCGGCACGACGGCGGCGACCAGCACCTGGCCCCGTCGCGGATCGGGCCGCCCGACCACCGCCGCGGCGGTCACGCCGGGATGCGCCAGGAGCACGGCTTCGACCTGGTGCGGATAGACGTTGAACCCGTTGACGACGACCATGTCGTCGCGTCGTGATTCGACGAGCAGCCTGCCGCTGCCGTCCAACCGACCCAGGTCGCCGGTGTCCAGCCAATGCGACGGGTCCAGGGCCGGATGGCCGTAGCTGCGTCGGCAGACGTTGAAGCCGCGCACCAGGATTCGGCCGGTCACACCGACACCGAGCTGCGCGCCGGTGTCGTCGACGATGCGCACCTCGACGCCGGTCAGCGGCGTCATCCACACCTCGTCGACGCCGCGGCGCAGCCGGTCGAGCGCGACCGTGCCTGCTGCCTCGGTCAGCCCGTAGCCCACCACCACCTGGTCGATGCCGAGCCGATCGCACGTGGCACGCAGCGCTGCTGCCGATATCTCCGCGCTGCCGGTGACCGCCAGTCGGCACGAATCACCAAGCGGCACAGCAGCCTGCGCCAGGTCGTAGAACACGGTCGGCGGGCCCGCGACCACGGTCAACCGCTCGGCGAGCACCACCGCGGCCGCCCGGTGCCGGTCGTAGCCCGGTAGCAGCCGAACGCAGGCCCCGGCCAGCAACCCCGCCAGCAGCACGCCGTTGAAGCCGAACGAGTGGGCCAGTGGGACCGCGCCGAAGATCCGGTCGTCCGGTGTCAATCCCAGGCGGCGGCTGACCTCGCTGTAGAGCCGGACCAGCTGCCCGTGCGTCATCGGCACGTAATCGGGTTTGCCCGTCGTCCCGGAGGTGGCCAGCAGCAATGCGGTGTGGTCAGGCCGGGGTAGAGATCCCGTTGGCGGTCCATCTGCTTCTGCGCCAACGACATTCGCGTCACCCGTGAGCACCTGAGCGGCGCCCAACTCGTCGAGGGTGGCGGTCCGTTCGGCGTCGGTCAGGTTGTCACTCAGCGGTGCGACCACCGCACCGCACATCGACGCACCGAAGGCGGCGACCACCCAGGCCACCCGATTCCGGCCCGTCACCGCGACGACGTCACCGGGTCGGACGCCATCGGAGTGCAGGTGCGACGCCATCGCGCGTACCCGGGTGCGCAGCGCCGCGTAGGTCAGGGAGGTCTCGCCGTCGGCCACGGCGGGACGGTCCCCGAAGAGAAGCGCGCCGCGGTCGATGACGTCGACGAGCGTGCGCGGCGGAGCCATGCCTGGATTCAACCAAGCCCGCGACGTCCGGACGGGTCGATTGAGGATCGCGATCACGCCGTCGCCCCGCCGTCGATGACGAACTCGGCACCGGTGCAGTAGCCGGCGCCGTCGCCGACCAGGAAGGCGACCATGTTCGCGATCTCCATGGCCTGCGCGGCGCGGGGCACGGGCAGATGGGAGAGGTCCAAGGTGTCCACGTCGATCATCGGGGTGTCGACGGCACCGGGGCAGATGCAGTTCACCCGGATGCCCAGCGGCGCGAATTCCAGTGCGGCCGAACGACTGGCCCCGCGCAGACCCCACTTGGACGACGAGTACGGCAGCGCACCACCGTATCCCCGCAGCGCCGCGGTGGAGGCCACGTTGACGATGGCACTGCCCGGCGGCATCACCGCCGACACCGCCTGCATACCGAGAATCGGGCCCACCAGGTTGACGTCCAACACCGCTCGGATCTGCTCGGCGGACCAATCGGCCAGCGGGGCTTTGCCGAAGACACCGGCGTTGTTGACCAGCACATCGATCCGCCCGACCTCGGCTACCAGCGCAGCCCAGGCCGCCGGATCGGTGACGTCGAGGCGCCGGTAGGTCACCGAGCCACCGAGCCGATCGACCAGTGCGGCGCCGTCGTCATCGAGGACGTCGCAGGCCACGATGCGTGCACCGACTGAGCTGAGCAGCTCGGCCTCCGCGGCACCTTGGCCGCGGGCAGCGCTGGTGATCACGACGACTTTGTCCGTGAGGCTGGTCATCGTAAGGTGAACACCAGCCCGGGGTACCCGCACTCCGCGGTCTCGTCGCAGTGGCCCCGGTAGACGCCGAATCCGCCGACATACGGCATGAACACCCGCTTCTTGCCGTCGATGTTGGCGCCCAGGTACCACGACGATTGCGCCTTCGGGAACAGGGTGTGTTCGGCCACCTCGGTCACGTGAGCGGTCCAGTCCGCGGCGGCGTCCCGGCGTGGTTCCACCTCGTCGATGCCGCGGGCGACGGCGAACTGGATCAGGTCGAGCACCCAGTCGACCTGCACCTCGGCGTGCAGCACCATGTTCGCCAGCACTGACGGGCTGCCGGGGCCGCTGAGGCTGAACAGGTTCGGCAGCCGCGGCACCATGAGGCCGAGGAAGGTCAGCGGGCCGTCGGCCCACACGTCGGCCAGACGGTCACCGGCAGGCCCGACGGGGTCGATACGGGTGAGCGCACCGGTCATCGCATCGAAGCCGGTGGCGAACACCAGCACGTCGCACGGATAGGTGGCGGCACCGGTGCGTATCCCGTCGGCGGTGACGGCGTAAATCGGCTCACGGCGCAGGTTGACCAGCGTGGTGTTCTCCCGGTTGAAGGTGGCGTAATACCCGATGTCGGTACAGATCCGCTTGGTGCCGATGGGATGGTCGGTGGGGATCAGATCCTCGGCGACCCGGGGATCGTCCACGATGCCGCGGATCTGATCTTCGGCGAACTGGCGGGCGATGTCGTTCGCAGCGAGATCGGTCAGCTGATCCGGAAACGTCTTGCTGAACAACACTCCACCTTGCGCCCAGCGTTCCGCCAGCGCGTGCAGCCGATCCTGCGGGGCGGTTTCGGCCGCCGGTTTGGCCTTGCTGGTATGCGGGGTGCCTGCCGGCGCGTAGGCCGCCTTGCGGCGGCGCGCCGGGTACTCCCGGCGGATTCGGTCCAGGTCGTCGTCGGTCAGTGGCCGGTTCGGCATGGGGACGCTGTAGTTCGGCGAGCGTTGGAAGACCACCAGCGACTCGGCCTGGTCGGCAATGAGCGGAACGGCCTGGATGCCTGAGGATCCGGTGCCGATGAGCCCGACGTGTCTGCCCCGGAAATCCGGCTCGTCATGCGGCCAGTTGGCGGTGTAGTAGATCTCGCCGCGGAAATCGTCGACGCCGGGGAGGTCGGGCCGATTGACTGCCGACAGGCAGCCCGTCGCACACAGCAGGAAGCGTCCGGTGTGCGACTGTCCCCCGCCGGTGCGCACCCGCCACGACGACGTGTCGGAATCGAACTGTGCGCCAACCACTTCGGTGTCGAACCGATAGTGCCGCCGCAGATCGAAGCGGTCGGCGACGTGTTCGAGGTAGGCCAGGATCTCCGGCTGCGCGGCGAAGCGCTCGCTCCAGGTCCAACTGTCCTGCAGCGCGTCGTCGAAGGAGTAGGAGTAGTCCACACTTTCGACATCGCACCGGGCGCCGGGGTACCGATTCCAGTACCAGGTGCCGCCCACACCACGCGCCGCCTCCACACCGAGCACGCTCAATCCGGCGGAGGCCAGCCGGTGCACCGCGTAGAGGCCGGCGAAACCCGCGCCGATCACGATCGCGTCGTAGGTCTGCTCCAAGGCGGTCATGCCGGCACCCGGGCCGGGGTGAGCAGCGTGCGCAGATCGGCCCAGAGCAACTCCCTGGCCGCGGCCGCAGGCGGGAACGCCATCATCGTCAGGAACCCGTGGAACAACCCGGGAAAGTCGCGGTGCAGCACCGACACTCCGGCCGCTCGGAGCTGACGGGCGTAGGCCACGCCTTCGCTGTACAGCGGATCCAACTCGGCGGTGACGATCAGCGCGGGCGGCAGTCCAACGTGCGAGCCGGCCCGGGCGGGGGCGACCAGCCACGCCGGTTCGCCGACGGCGGTACCGCCCAGATAGTGGCGCCAGTACCACTGCATGGCGTCGCGGGTGTTGAAGTAGCCGGTGGCGTGCCTGCGGTAGCTCTCGGTGTCGAACGTCGGGTCGATCACCGGGTATAGGAGCACCTGCGCTGCGGGCATCGGGCCTCCGCGCTCACGGCAGAGCAGCGCGGTCGCCGCCGCCAGGTTGCCACCCGCGCTGTCGCCGGCAATCGCGATCCGGTGCGGGTCCGCGCCGAGATCGGTCGCGTGCTCGACAGCCCACGTGAGGGCGGCGAACGCGTCTTCGACAGCGGCCGGCGCCGGATGCTCAGGGGCCAGCCGGTAGCCGACCGAGATGACCGCCGCTGCGGTGTGGTTGGCCATCGCCCGGCAGAAGCTGTCGTGGCTGTCGATATCGCAGAACACGAAACCGCCACCGTGACAGAACACCACCGCGGCGCCCTCGGTCCGGTGTGGCCGGTAGATCCGGATCGGAAGCGGTCCGCCGGGCCCGTCGATCTCGCGGTCGACGTTCTCTGCGACGTCGTCGGGGTTCGGGTCCGGTTGCCGTCGTGCGGCGACGGCCGCACGCGCTTCGACTGCCGTCATCCGCTCGACCGCGGGAAATCCGTCGTTGAGCGCCTGCAGCATTGCCGACACAGTCTTGTTCAGCACCAGTCCATCTCCGCCTGCACCTCCTAAGCAAACTATTCCTATCAGAACTATGTCTGGGATATACCGGATCGGCGAAGGTGTCTCGTTTAGGGTGGCGCCATGACCGTCGACGGCACCGAGTCGTATCCGCAGCTGCGGGCGACCAGCTGGGCTGTCCTCGGCCTGTTGTCCTTCGACGAAGAACTCTCGGGTTACGACGTCAAGAAGTGGGCGGATTGGAGCCTGCGTTTCTTCTACTGGGCGCCGTCCTACAGCCAGATCTACGGCGAACTGCACAAACTGGAGGATCTCGGCCTGGTCACCTCGCGGATCGTCGACAAGAACGACGTGCGGGGCAAGCGGCTGTACCGGATCACCCCGGAGGGCGAGCAGGCCGTCACGGCGTGGGCCAACGAGTCACCGGCGGAACCGGCCGTGCTCAAGCACGGGGTGATGTTGCGAATGTGGCTGGGCCACACCGCAGATCCCGCGAAACTACGGGAAGTGCTGCTGGCACACCGCGAGCAGTCCGAACGCATGCGGTTGCGCGCGCTGGCCGACGCCGAGGGTGCCGCACCGGTACCGGGCTGGGCCTACCCCGAGGTGGTGCTGCGCTGGTCGGTGCAGTACTACGAGGACGAATGCCGCAGGGCCGACACCATGCTGGCCGATCTGGACCGGCTGGCGAAGGCCCGCGTGGAGCCTGCGCAGAAGCGGCGCAAGACCCAGCGCTGACTTTCTCGCCCGGGGTGGTCGGGGTGGCTCCACGACCTCAGTCGCCGGCCAAGATCAACGCCACCTGCTCGCTCATGATGCCGCCGGTACCGGTGACGAATGCCGTGTTGCAGTCGGCGATTTGCGCGGCGGCGGACCGGCCCATGACCTGGCGGGCCGCGTCGACCACGTGGTGCATGCCGCCGGCCATCCCCGCCTGGCCGAACGACAGTTGGCCGCCTGCGGTGTTGAGCGGGAACTCACCGCGGAACGTCAGGTCGCGCGACTGTACCCACGACATCCCCTGGCCTTTGCCGCAGAAGCCGGCGTCTTCCAGCGTCATCAACACGGTGATGGTGTAGCAGTCGTACAGCGACGCCATGTCGATATCGGCGCGGTCCAGTCCGGCCATGGCAAAGGCTTTCTCCGCGGACCGCGCCACCGGCGTGGTCATCAGATCCTGCGCATACGTCGGCGTCTTGAATGCGATGTGCTCGCCGAAGCCTGTGATCCACACGGGACGGTGCCGGGCGGTGCGGGCGAGGTCGGCGTTGGCGATCAGCACGCCGGTGCCGCCCTGCACCCGCATCACGGTCTCCAGCATGTGGATGGGGTCGGCGATCATCGGGCTGGCCAATACGTCGTCCACGGTGAGCGGCTTGCCTTCGAATACCGCACCGGGGTGGGCGCAGGCATTGGTCCGCTGGTCGACGGCGATCTTGGCCAGCGCGGTCGGGTCGTAGCCGTAGAGCGCGGCGTAGCGCTGGGCGATCTGCGCGTAGGGCCCGTTCTGCCCGACGTTGCCGTAGGGAATCTCGTATTCGGCCTGCGGGGAGCCGTACTTGTTGCTCGATGCGCCGTACCACCCGGGCGGCGGGGCCGGGTTCCGGTCGGATTTCGGCAGCATCGTGGATCCGGGGACCACCGCGAGCACGGCATCACACAGGCCGAGTTCGACGGCCGCCGCCGCCCGCCACACCATGCCAGCCGAAGTGGCGCCCCCCAGGTCCACCCGTTCTCCGAAATCGATTGGCAATCCCAGATATTCGCTCAGGGTGGCAGGGGCGAACATCTCGGATTCGGCGATGCCGTGGCAGACCAGACCGTTCACCGCCGACGCGTCGATGCCGGCGTCCTCGACCACCATCCTGGCCAGCTGGGCGTACTGGTCGATGGTGAACAGTTCCGGTCTGGTCTGTTTACGCTGGGCAGGCAGTTCGGCGATTCCGATGATCGCCGCTTCGCCGCGCAGCCCCATCACTGCGACTCGTCACGGCGGGGCAGCGCGACGGTGGCGGTGCCGGGCATCAGCACATCGGCATCACGTCGGCCGGTGATCTCCAGGTCCACCAGGCCGACCCCGTCTGTCACGCGCTTCGCGGTCACCACCCCACCGAATGTCAACGCCTGACCCGGGTGGGCGATCGCCCGGTTCTGCACGGCGTACTCGACCAGCCTGCCGCGCCCACCGATCCAGTCGGTGATGGCGCGGGCCAACAGCGCCGATTGCAGCGGACCCTGCACCAGCACGTCGTCGTAGCCTTCGACCTCACGCGCCCACTGCTTGTCGTAATGGATGCGGTGCCCGTTGTAGGTGGCGGCGCTGAAGAAGAACATCTGTGTCTCGTCCACGGTGACCGTCAGGGTGGTGATCTCATCGCCTGGCGCGATGTCTTCGTAGTACACCTGGGCGTCTGTCATCGGGTTCCTCACGGCCGGGCGATCATCGACGTGGTGGCCTCGGCCACCAGTTCGTGTCGCTGGTTGCGATAGCTGGTGTACCAGGTCACCAGGACGAAACTTCCTGATCTGCCCTGCTTTTGGACGATCGACTCGATGGTGCGGACCATCTCGATCTCGTCGCGGTGGTAGGCGGGCAGGTGGAACGTGGTGCTCTCACCGCCGGCCATGCGTTTGGGGGCGCGGGGAAACGCCAGACTGCCGGACACCGCACCGGACGAGCCGTCGGGCCGCAGGTCCAGTAGGGACGTCACCGGCAGCACGCAGTACTGCAGGAACAGCGGCGGGCAGATGATGTCGGCGTAGCCGGCGGCGTGCGCGTAGTCGGTGTCGAACCACAGCGGGTTGTGGTCGCCGACCGAGGCCGCCCAGCGTTGCCAGTCCCGTCGGTTCACCTCCCCGGTGGCGGTGGCCGCGACGTGGCCGACGCGCTCGGCCGACTCGGCGTCGATCAGGCTGTCTGTGCTCATAGCTCCTCTTCCAACCAGGTCGCCGCGATGTCGGCACCGCCGCCCAAGGTGGACAGCACGCGCGCCCGTTCCGACCACAGGTGCAGGTCGGTCTCCAGCACGTAGCCCATGCCGCCGTGCAATTGATGGGCATCGAGGGTGATCAGTTTCGCGGCGTCGGCGGCGGCCATCCGCGCGACGGCGGTCTGGCGAGTACCGATGTGGCCCTTGCCGATCCAGAAGACCGCGGAGTGGGCGGCCAGGCGGGCCCCGGCCAGTGCGATGTGCATATTGGCGATCAGGTGTTGCGCCGCCTGGAATGAGCCGATCGGCCTGCCGAATTGCTGACGCATGTTGACGTAGTCGACGGTGCGCTCGAGCACGGCCTCCCCCACCCCCACGAGATCCAGGGACAGCAGCGCCACCCCCGCGTTGGCCACCCGCCGCAGCTCGTCCGCACCGAGCCCGCTGTCGGCACCCAGTACCGCGGTCGGCTCGGCGACCCGAACCGCGTCGAACAAGACTGTGCAGGCGCGGAACCCGCCCATCATGCTCAGCGGGGTGAGCGTCAGTCCCGGCGCCTGGCCGTCGACGATGAAGCCCAGTGTCCGTCCGCCGTTGTCGGCCGACACCACCAGGACATCGGCGCCGTCGGCGTCACAGACGAAATCGACTGTGCCACCGAGATACCAGCCGTCATCGCGCCGCTCGGCCCGCAACGACGGCGTCACCACGCCGGCATCGCGGGTACTCGACAGCGCGGCGGTGCCGCGCAGCGTTCCCGCGCTGAGTTCGGGTAGCCACGCAGCCTTCTGTTCCGGACCGCCCAGCAGGTCGATCGCCAGGCCGGCGTGCACGGTGCTGTGCACCGCCAGCGGGCACAGGGCCCGACCGGCCTCGACGTAGAAGATTCCGAGATCGGGCAGTCCGCCGCCGGCGCCGCCGAGATCTTCGGCCACGGCAAGACCGAGCACCCCGGCGTCGGCGAGCGACTTCCACAGCGTCTCCGGTGCCGGCTCGGCCGGCCGGTCCCGCAGTGCGCGCACCACGGTGATCGGACATTCGGCGGCCAGCAGGCCACGCAGCATGGCTGCCAGATCTGTCGCGTCGCTATCGGGAATCAATCTCATGTCTAACGCCCGTAGGACGGCATCCGGTGACCGCGCTGGGCGATCACATCCCGCAGGACCTCGTTGGCGCCGCCGCCGAATCGCATCAGCGGCGCGGCCCGGTAGAGGCGTTCGAACTTCCCGGCCTGCGGTGCGCCGGCGCTGCGGTGCGCCAACAGGCCGTCCGGACCCAGCAGGTCGATGGCCAAATCGGCGATCCGCTGGCGCAATTCACTGGTGAAGACTTTCTCGACGCTGACTTCGACGCTGGGGATCACGCCGTTCGCCAGCATCGAGGATGCTTCATAGCCCATCAGGGTGGCGATCTCGACGTCGGCCTCGGCCTGTGCCAGACGGCGCCGGAATGCCGGGCCTGCGGCGGGCACCGAACCGTCGCGGACCGGTTGCCGGGAGAGCGTTTTCAGCTCCTCCACTGCGCGACGCAGGTCGCCGGCGTTGGTCAGCGCGCCACGCTCCAGGTCGAGCGCCCCGGTGATGTACTGCCATCCGCGATTGACCTCGCCGATCAGATTGCCGACAGGCACCCGGACATCACGGAAGAACACCTCGTTGGTGCGGTACCCGGACCACGCGATCAACGGCCGGATCTCGACGCCGGGATGATCGATGGGCACGATGATCACCGATATCCCGCGATGCCGGGGCTCGTCGGGATCGGTGCGGACGCAGAGCCATTCGTGGGTCGAGCGTTGCGCACCGCTGTTCCAGATCTTCGTCCCGGTGATCACCCATTCGTCGCCGTCGAGTACCGCACGGGTTCGCAGGCTGGCCAGGTCGGTGCCGGCTTCCGGCTCGGAATAGCCGACGGCGCAGACCATTTCACCTCGGGCGATGGGCGGGAGGAACTCTTTCTTGTTCTGCTCGGTACCGTGTCTCATGATCATCGGAGCCACCGACGTCACCGTCAGGTCGGGCCCGGGTACCCCCCAGTACTCGAACTCGCTGACCATCAGGTGTTGATGAACGGCGCTGAGCCCGAGGCCGCCGTATTCCACCGGCCAGTTCAGCCCGAACCAACCCTTCTCCCCGAGCTTGCGGCGGAAGGCTGTCAGTTCGCCGCCGCGGAACTCCAAATCGTGTTCGGCGAGTTCAGCCTGCAGCTGCGGCGTGACGTTCTGTTCGAGGAACGCGCGCACCTCGGCGAGCCAGGCGGTCTGTTCGGCGTCCAGCTCGAAATCCACGCCTCATCCCATCTACACCAGTCAGGACTGTTCCGATTAGGCATAGTAGAGGATGGCTGCCGCGCCGTGGCGCAACTGGCCTGCTCAGATTCGGGCCGGCATGCTGTCCCAGCCGCGGACGGCCGACGACGAGGAGAAGACGGCCTGGTCGAGATTGATTTCCCAGTCGGGGAACCGGTTCAGGATCTCGTCGAGGGCAATGCGCCCTTCGAGCCGGGCCAGGGCGTTGCCCAGGCAGTAGTGCGCGCCGACACCGAAGGTCAGATGCTGGCGCGGTGTCCGGCTCACGTCGAAGTTCTCCGCGTCGGGGCCGAATCGCCCCTCGTCCCGGTTCGCCGCCCCGATCAACGCGAGCATCGCACTGCCCGCCGGAACGGTCTGCCCGTAGTACTCGACATCGCGGGTGACGTACCGCGCGGCCTGCAACGCCGGGGGCTCGTACCGCAGGATCTCTTCGATGGCCTTGGGCAGCAACGACCGATCGGCCGCGAGTCGGCGCCGCTGGTCGGGATGTTCGGACAGCAGCTTGCCCGACCATCCGATCAGGCGGGTGGTGGTCTCGGCGCCGGCGACTGAGACCACGTTCATGAACATCAGCAGTTCGTCGCGATGCAGCCGCCGGGTGGCGCCGGTTTCGTCTTCGAACTCGGCGTGGAGAAGTTCGGTGGTCAGGTCGTCTGCGGGGTGGTCCATCCGCCAGTCGATGAACTCGGCGAACACCTGCCCGTCGGTCATCACGCCGTCGGCATTGTCGGTCATCTGACCGCCACGCTCCGTGCGGACGTGGCGGTCGCCGTCCTCTTGGACCAGCCGTTGGAAGTGCTCTGGGATGCCGAACAACAAGCCGACCACCCGCAGCGGCATGACGGATCCGAGCTGTGTGACGAAGTCGAACTCATCGCCGCCGACCAGGGGGTCGAGGCAGCGCGCGGTGAACTCCCGGATCATCGGCTCGATGGCGGTGATCTTGCGCGGTGTGAAGGCGCGCGAGAGGAGATTGCGGTGGATGTCGTGGATCGGTGGATCTTCGAAAATCAGTGTACCCGGCGGGATCTCGATGTCGGCCTTCAGGATCTCCAGCACCACGCCCCTGGCGGAACTGAAGGTCTGATGATCGACCAGCGCGCGATTGACGTCCTCGAACCGGCTCAGGGCGTAGAAGTCGTGTTCTGCGTTGTAATAGAGCGGCGCGGTGTCTCGCAGCCGCTGAAACATCGGATACGGGTCGGCGTTGAGCTCGATGTCCCACGGGTCGTAATAGACGTCCCTGGTGGTGGCCGTCATTTCACTCCTCCGACCGACGTGCTCTGGTGGGTCAGCTCGGCCCCGGGCAGTTCGACCAGTGCGTGGAGCTGCTCCAGATAGTGCTCCAGCGAGTGGTGCACGAACCGGGCCGACAGTGTCGTGGTCCCGCCCGCGGCCATCCGTCCCAGGGTGTCCGCGGTCGCCTGCGGCTCCCCCACCGGATCCAGTGGCTGTTCGGCCGGCATGACGACTTCGAATCCGCTTGGTACATCGAATGTCTCCAGCCACTGCGCCGCGGTCTCGATGGACACGTAGAACGGGCACCAGCCCTCGGCAAGCGTCACCGCCCGCCGCAACGACCGTTTGGTGCGGCCGCCGATCCAGAACGGCAGGTGTGGCTGCAAAGCGCAGGGATCGACGGTCAGGCCGCCAAAGGAGTAGAACTCGCCGTCGTAGGTCGGTTGGTTGCTCGCCAGTGCCGCCCGTAGTGCTCGTAGGTGGTCGTCGCCCCGGGCACCGCGATCGTCGAACGGTGCACCCAGGAGATCGAATTCCTCCTTCAGTGAGCCGACCCCGAGACCGAGGATCACCCGGCCGTTGCTGACATGATCCAGTGTGCCGTAGCGCTTTACGATCGCCAGCGGATGGTGGTAGCCGAGCACCAGCGTCATGGTGGCGAACTTGATCTGACGTGTTCGCGCCGACACGTAACCGAAGGTGGACAGTGGATCCCAGTACCGCGCCCCACGGCGATCGGTCTCTGTCGAGGGCAGGCCGATGTGCTCGCTGCAGGTCATGTGGTGATAGCCCAGCCGGTCCGCGGTCTCCGCGACCCGGCCGATGTCTTCGATGGTGGCGTCTTGTTCCCACGTCAACGCCGAACCGGCCACGTTGGTGACCACCGGCGTCGCGATGCCGAGTTTCACAGCAGGGGCTCTTCACCGGCCAGGATGGTGCGGTGCATGAGGCGGCCACTGTCATCGGGATAGGGCAACACTCGATGCATGGTGCCGGTATTGCTCCAGATCAGGAGATCACCCGGCTGCCAGTCGTGGCGGTAGACGTACCTGGGCTGGGTGGCCCAATCACGAAGGCGCGCAAGCAGAGCGCGACTGTCCTCCGGTGACATGCCGATCACGTAGTCCGCCGTCGCGCCCAGGAGAAGCGACTTGCGGCCGGATTCGTGATTCCACACCATCGGGCACGACTTCGTCGGCGACTTCTGCCAGAACGCGACTTCGTCGTAGCTCATCTCCGGCCGGACGTAGTACTGCGAGCGCTCCGCGCTGTGCACCACCCGTAGCTCGGCGATGGTTTCCTTGTCCGCCTGGGGCAGGTCGTCATAGGCGGCGTAGGTGTTGCAGAACTCGGTCTGCCCACCGGTCTCCGACAGGGTGATGGCCCGCAGCAGCGCCGCAAGATTGGGATAGGGCTGCAGTGAGCCGTCGAAGTGCCAGAACATCGAGCCCTTCAGGTATTGCGCGCGCTGGTTGACGTCCTCGTCGAGCGAGATCTTGTAGATGCCGCCCTCGCCCTCGCCTGCCACGATGTTGCCCAGGGTCTTGGCGATCGCCACCTGCTGCTCGTCGGTGATCTCCAACCCGCGGAAGAAGATCACCCCGCGCCGATCCAGGATCGCTCGGATGGTTTCGGCGGCGCGGCCGCTGAGCAGCGTGTCCAGGTCCGTCCTGAGCTCGCTGCCGATATTGGGGGTCAGGTCGATGACCTCGACCTGTGCGGTGGAGATGGTCATGGTGATCAGCTGACTCTCGTGAGAATGGTGTTGGCAGAATGTTTTACGCGCGGTTGCTGCCACAGTTCGACGGCCAGCGAGACGGTGATCAAGGAGTAGAGCAGGTTGCGCAGATTTGCCACGTCCTCCGGCAGGGGTTCGGCGTAGTCGAACTTGTCGACGTAGGCGACCGCCTCGTCGGCCAGGGGGAATACCGCGTCGTAGAACGCCTGGATCTCTGCCATCGAGCTGTTGACCCGTTTGACGTAACGCTGGTGGCCATCTTCGATGGACCACTCGGGCACGAAGGGCTCCAGTGCCGAAAACTCCTGTGGCAGTGTGGCGGTCATCGCGCGCCCCGCTCGCAGGCCTCGGCCTCTCCGACAGAAACATAGTCGGCCACCACCTTGTGTAGATGGCGCAGCAGAATCTCCTCGTCGTTCATCGTGAAATGGGTGAGCGCACCACTGTTGAGCATGGCCTGCAGACCTTCAGACGGGCTGGCGTCTTCCAGGATGATGTCGTTCAGGTACGTCACGGTCAGCTCTTGGCCGAGTCGTTCCCTATGGGTTTTCGGGGGCTGGTAGTACATCTCGGTTTCGAAGAGGTGGGAGTGCGCCCCGGTGGGCCAGTGGGTGTGCACCGTGTATCCGGAGGCGCCGAAGATGAGGATGAAATTCGGAAAGAACTGGTAGGAGTCGAAGCCGTATTTCTCCGAGCGAGTGGGGTTGAGTCCTGGCGGCATCGGACCGCGATCGGTGCGTTTGGTCCACGGCCCGGCCGCGCTGGCCTCCATCACGCACTCGATCGGCTTGGAGTAGGGGGTCTTCTGTGACGGTTCGCCGGCGAACGAGTACGTCCGGTGCGGGCCGTTGAGCCGGTAGGACAGCGCGTCGGTGAACGGGTTCGGCTGGTCGAACGCCGCCCTGGCCTCGGCCGTGACGGCGCCGAAGGAGGACGCGTGCAGATAGGGGCCGTGGTAGCTCTCGGCGAAGCCGTCGAGGAAGATCTTCCAGTTGCACTGCAACTCGGCGTTGAACCGATAGACCTGATGCGGCCCGGCGAACGGATAGCCCTCGATACCGTGGGCCAGCTCGCCGAGGTAGTCGCGGACCGACTCGGTGTTGTCCGGGTTGAGGTTGACGAAGATGAAACCTTCCCAGACCTCGCACTGGATGGCAGGCACCCGGCAGCTGTCGGCGTCGAAGTCCAGCAGCAGATCCGTCCGGGTCGCCGAGTGCAGCGAACCGTCCAGTTTGTACCGCCAGCCGTGAAAGCGGCAGTACAGCAACGGAGCTCGGCCCGATACCTCTTGGAAGGGGTCGTCCTCCCACAACATCTTGTTGCCGCGGTGTGGGCAGACGTTGTGCATGGCGCGGATGACGCCGTCCTTGCCCCGCACGACGATGATCGAGGTGTTGAGAAATTTCAGTTCCCTGGTGAAGTAGCTGCCGGACTTCGGCACCCGTTCCACGCGTCCCAGGTAGAGCCATGTCTTCCTGAAGATGTGCTCGCGTTCCTTGTCGTAGAACTCTTCTGAGACGCAGTCTTCCAGCGAGACCGGACCGCGGCCGAGATCCGGATATGCGTCGGTCCAATGGCCGCTCGCGGGTTTCGTCACCAGGGCTTCGGTACTCACAAGACGCTCCTCATCGGGCCTGAAGGCCGACCGTAGCACTTGACAAATCGGCCCACATAGACTCAAAACCGCAACACGGTGTTGCACATCTGGAACACTGCGGTGGGTGGAACAGAATCTGTCGTTCGACGTCGATGCGCTGTTGGTTTTCGGCAAAGTCGTCGAGTGCCGCAGTCTTTCGAAGGCGGCCACCCTGCTCGGCATGCCGAAATCGACGGTCAGCCGCCAGCTGAGCAAGCTGGAATCCGACCTCGGAATCAAGTTGTTGCGCAGAAACACCCATCAGCTCACGGTCACCGATCTCGGCGAGAAGATCTATCACCAGGGCATCGACATTCTGGCCCACGCGAACAATGTCCGGGCGCTGGTGGAAGGCAGCAAGCAGGAGCCGCAAGGCGAGCTGCGCGTGGCCATGCCGATCTTCGTCGGGATTGACTACGCCTCGAGGGTGGGGGCCACCTTCTTGCAGCGGTATCCCCACTCGCGGTTGGATATTCGACTGGTCGACGACACGGCGCACCCGGTCAACGACGGCTTCGACGTGGTCTTCGGCACCGGTCCACTACAGGATTCGACGCTGATCGCACGGAAAGTGTTCAGCCTCGAGCTGTTCCTGTGCGCCTCACCGGAATTCGTGCACACTCTGCCCGAGCCCATTACGGCTCCGGCACAACTGAATTCGCTGCCGTTCATCGATTGCGGCGGTAACAGCGGCCAGCGGAAACTCACCGTGACCAAGCAGAAGCGCAGCTTCGAGCTGGCACCGGCAATACGCGCACGCACCAACAGCTTTCAGGTGGGCAAGCAGTACATCCTGCAGGGGCTCGGCGTCGGTGCCATGCCCAATCAGATCATCTGCACCAACGAGTTGCGCGACGGCAGCATCGTGCCCGTGCTGCCGGACTGGAACCTGGACCGGTTGGACGTGTACATGATCTATCCCTTCGAGCTGTCGTTCTCGACGCTCATCAGCGCGTTCTACGACACCGCCTGCGAGATCATCGTCGAGAACACGGCGCGAGCCTGACTCAGCCGCGCGGCAGGCCCAGCACGCGCTGGGCGATGATATTGCGCTGGATCTCTGAGGTCCCGCCGGAGATGGTGCCTGCGAAGCTGCCGGCGTAGCGCGCAAACCAGCCGGCACCGTAGTGGTCGATGCGGTACGGGTGGTAGGCGGCAGTGGTCGCGGGGTCCAAGAGTCCGTCGCGTCCGGCGGCACCCAGCGCGTGTTCGGCGGCGGCCTGCTCGGCCTCTGAGCCGAGCACCTTCAGCACCGAGAGAGCGGCGACGTCCACCTGGCCACGGGCGGCGCCCGCCAGCGCGGCGGACCCCAGCAGGCGCAGGGCGAGATCGTCCATCACCAGCGTGGCGTAGTGGTCACGGTCCAGCTCAGACTCGGGTCTGAAGTCCTCCACCAGATCTTGCAACCGGTCGGCGAAGGCCATCCAGAGCATGGTCCGCTCGTGCCCGAGTGATCCGTTGGCCACGCCCCATCCGCCGTGCAGCGGACCGACCAGGTTCTCTGTAGGCACCCGGACATCGTTGAAGAACACTTCGTTGAAGTCGAGGTGTGCACGGTCATAGACCGATGCGAACGGACGGCGGTCCACCCCGGGGATATCGGTGGGGATGAGGAGCACGCTGATGCCCTTGTGCTTGGGCGCACCCGGGTCGGTGCGCACGAACGTCAGCAGGACATCGGCGTCGTGCGCTCCCGAGGTCCAGACCTTCTGCCCGTTGACCACGAAGTGCTCGCCGTCCAGCACGGCCCGGGTCTGCAGTCCGGCCAGATCGGAACCCGCGCCTGGTTCGCTCATCCCCAGCGAGGCGGTGAGGTCTCCCCGCAGGATCGGCACCGCCCAC
>JBEVHL010000291.1:0-16384 GCA_040511255.1 Mycobacterium sp.
CCCAGCGGGGCGCCCGGCATGCCCACCTTCGTCATCCCGGTCCGGTACGGGTTCTGGCCGGTGATGAACGCCGCGCGACCCGCGGTGCAACTCTGCTCGCCGTAGTAATCGGTGAACCGGGCTCCTTCGGCGGCGATCCGGTCGATGTTCTTCGTGCGGTAGCCCATCACGCCGTCGCTGTAGCAGCTCAGGTTGCTCTGGCCGATGTCGTCGCCCCAGATGATCAGAATGTTCGGTCTGTCGGTCATAGCTACTGCCGTCCCGTCGAGGCGCCACTGGCTGGACGCCGTGAGGCGACTGTATTCCCGGACACCGTGTTTGAAATGACACACGGTGGCGATTCGGCCAAGAACGCCGAGTGACCGTAGACTTTGCAGAGTCAGCGAACCGCGCCCAGGGAAGCAGCCCCCAATCGTGACTGGCCAATTGAACGACCAGGTAGATGAACCCCCCCGCGAAGAATGCGGCGTTTTCGGAGTATGGGCACCCGGCGAGGAAGTCGCCAAGCTCACCTACTACGGCCTCTACGCCTTGCAGCACCGCGGCCAGGAGGCGGCGGGTATCGCCGTCGCCGATGGCTCGCAGGTGCTTGTCTTCAAGGACCTCGGCCTGGTCAGCCAGGTGTTCGACGAGCAGACGCTGGCCGCGATGGAGGGTCACGTCGCCATCGGGCACTGCCGCTACTCCACTACCGGTTCAACCACCTGGGAAAACGCCCAGCCGGTCTTCCGTAATACGGCCGCAGGCACCGGCGTTGCGCTGGGCCACAACGGCAACCTGGTCAACACCACCGATCTGGCAGCGCGCGCACGCAGCGCCGGTCTGGTCGGCATGCGCGGCGCCGCCGCCGCGACCACGGACTCCGACATCCTCGGTGCACTGCTGGCGCACGGGGCCGCCGATTCCACCCTGGAACAGGCCGCTCTTGAGCTGCTG
The DNA here is from genome assembly GCA_040511255.1 of Mycobacterium sp. Taxonomy (GTDB): domain Bacteria; phylum Actinomycetota; class Actinomycetes; order Mycobacteriales; family Mycobacteriaceae; genus Mycobacterium. The sequence continues at coordinate 937 of JBEVHL010000291.1, forward strand.
CCCACGGTGCGTGGCGCGTTCTGCCTGACCTTCATGGACGAGAACACCCTGTACGCCGCGCGTGACCCGCACGGCGTGCGGCCACTGTCGCTCGGCCGGCTGGACCGTGGCTGGGTCGTCGCCTCGGAAACCGCGGCGCTCGACATCGTCGGCGCGTCCTTCGTCCGCGATATCGAACCGGGCGAATTGTTGGCCATCGACGCCGACGGCGTCCGTTCCACCCGCTTCGCCAACCCCACCCCCAAGGGGTGCGTGTTCGAGTACGTGTACCTGGCCCGGCCCGACAGCGTGATCGCCGGCCGGTCGGTGCATTCGACGCGCGTGGAGATCGGCCGCAGGCTGGCCAGGGAAAAGCCCGTCGAAGGCGACCTGGTGATCGGTGTTCCCGAGTCCGGCACTCCGGCCGCCGTCGGGTACGCCCAGGAATCCGGGATCCCGTTCGGTCAGGGCCTGATGAAGAACGCCTACGTGGGCCGCACGTTCATCCAGCCCTCGCAGACCATCCGGCAGAACGGAATTCGGCTCAAGCTCAACCCGCTCAAGGAAGTCATCCGCGGGAAGCGACTGATCGTGGTGGACGATTCGATCGTGCGGGGTAACACCCAGCGCGCGCTGATCCGGATGCTGCGCGAAGCGGGCGCCCTCGAGGTGCATGTGCGGATCGCGTCCCCGCCGGTGAAGTGGCCGTGCTTCTACGGCATCGATTTCGCCTCGCCCGCCGAACTGATCGCCAACGCCGCCAAAGGCGACGGTGCCCAGAGCGAGATGATCGACGCCGTCCGTCACGCGATCGGCGCGGACACCCTCGGTTACATCTCGCTCGACGCCATGGTCAGCGCCACCGAGCAGCCCGGATCCCGGTTGTGCTGTGCATGTTTCGACGGCAACTACCCGATCGAGCTGCCCAGCGAGACGGCCCTCGGCAAGAACGTGATGGAACACATGCTCTCGAACGCGGCGCGCGCCGGGGTCACTCCGGTGAGTGTGGTCCAATCCGAGAACGACAACGCTTCAGCGCTTCGCCGGCCCTAGCGGTCCCGGCGGCGGGTCTACTTGAGCAGTCGGGAAACCTGCTGCCGCAACAGAATTCGGCGCACCGGCCACACCGTCATGGCATAGGCCCGACCAGCAAGGCCGTGCGGGCACAGGGTGGCTTTCTGGTCGAAGTCGCTGCCGCCACCGGTGCGCGGGCTGACGGTGATGTCCAGCCAGGCGTCGCCCGGTAGCCGTCCCCAATCACGCAGCCGCATCACGCTTTTCGCATCGCTGGACTGCACGTGCCAACGACCGGTGTGGGTGTTGTTGCTCAACGCATCCCAGACCTTTTCCGGTTCGGTCGACGTGGTCGCCGACACCGAGTCCGAGAACACGGTCTCGCCCGACCAGTCCGGATCACTGGGCAGCGGGCCCGCCGGCGTGGCTGATTCCCAGGTCGACTCGAACTGGCCGCGGTTGAGATGCTCCAGCGCGAGTTCGACCGACTTGCGGTACGGGGTGAGCCCCTCGGGCGGGGGCGAGACGTACGCCTCGATGTCGTGCTCGTTGGCCACCGCATCGCAGTGCAGCGACTCCACCAGCGGCCGGGCCAGCCCGGACGGGATAGGCGTCACCAGCCCCACCCACCAACTGGCGATCGTCGGCGTCAGGAACGGCAGGATCAGCATGCGGCGTCGGCGCAGACCGGCAGCCTGCGCGTAGATCTGCATCATGTCGCCGTACTCCAGGACATCCGGCCCGCCGATGTCCCAAGTGCGCGATTTCGGCACCGCTGCCGTGGCCGCCTCGGCGAGATAGTGCAGCACATCGTGCACCGCGATCGGTTGGATCTTGTTGTGCACCCATTTCGGCGTAGTCATCACCGGCAGCACCTCGGTGAGATGGCGAATCATCTCGAACGATGCCGAACCAGACCCGATGACGACGCCGGCCTGCAGCACCACCGTCTCGATCCCCGACGCGATGAGCACTTCGCCGACCGCGGTTCGGGACTGCAGGTGGCGGGACAGTTCGGCGTCCGGCGGATGCAGACCGGACAAGTAGACGATGCGGCCGACGCCGGCGCGTTTGGCCGCCTCGGCCACGTTCTCGGCGGCCTTGCGCTCTTCGGCGACGAAATCGTCTGACCCGCCGCCCATCGAATGGGCCAGGTAGTAGATGACGTCCATGCCGTCGAACGCGGCGGCCAGGGTGTCCGGATCCGACAGGTCGCCCTGGGCGATCTCGACATCGTTATGCCAGGGCACGTCGGCCAACTTGTCCGGGGTGCGGGCCATCGCCCGGACCTGATGGCCGCGGTGCAGCAGCACAGGTATCAGACGACTACCGACATATCCGGTGGAACCGGTAACAAGACAGCGCACTGCCGGGGTGTTCACCGTATTGATTCGGCGCAAACCCCCAGTTGGATGGGTGTTCGCCACAGCTCAGGCGAACGAGATCCGGGTCCCGGACCGCATGCAGGTGTGGCCGCGGCAGTTGCGGGGAACAGCACTGCGATGGTTGTTGTGAGAAACGTCACGAGGTAGCCGGCCGTGCTCATGGTCAGCAAGGGTGACCCGCGTCGAGGCCGGTTCCCAGCGGGTGTCCAGCGCGTCCTGTGGCCGAGCGGATACCGGCCTGGACCCCGGCCCGGTAGATTAACCCTCGATGACGGACCGCGCTGAAGACCCCGGCCTCACGCCGGCCATTTCCTATGCGTCGGCAGGGGTGGACATCGAAGCCGGTGACCGCGCTGTCGAGCTGTTCAAACCGTTGGCGATGAAAGCCACCAGGCCCGAGGTGCGAGGCGGCCTGGGCGGGTTCGCGGGGCTGTTCGCGCTGCGCGGCGGCTACCGGGAGCCGCTGCTGGCGGCCTCGACCGATGGTGTCGGCACCAAGCTGGCGGTGGCCCAGGCGATGGACAAACACGACACCGTCGGCCTCGACCTGGTCGCGATGGTGGTCGACGACCTGGTGGTATGCGGCGCCGAGCCGCTGTTCCTGCAGGACTACATCGCCGTCGGCCGGACGGTCCCCGAGCGGGTGCAGGCCATCGTGGCGGGTATTGCTGAAGGTTGTGTGCTGGCCGGTTGCGCGCTGCTCGGTGGCGAAACCGCCGAGCACCCCGGGCTGATGGACCCCGACCACTACGACATCTCGGCCACCGGGATCGGCGTCGTCGAAGCCGACAACGTGCTGGGACCCGACCGGGTCCGGCCGGGGGACGTCATCATCGCGATGGGATCGTCCGGGCTGCACTCCAACGGCTACTCCCTGGCCCGCAAGGTGCTGCTGGAGATCGACCGGATGGACCTGGCCGGTCACGTCGAGGAATTCGGCCGCACACTCGGCGAAGAGCTGCTCGAACCCACCCGCATCTACGCCAAGGACTGCCTGGCTCTGGCCGCCGAGACGCAGGTCCGGACGTTCTGCCACGTCACGGGCGGCGGCTTGGCCGGCAACCTGGAGCGGGTCATCCCGGCCGGCTTGACCGCGGAGTTGGAACGCGGTACCTGGACCCCGGCACCGGTGTTCGGTCTGATCGCTCAGCGGGGACGGATCGATCCCGCCGAGATGGAGAAGACCTTCAACATGGGTATCGGCATGGTCGCCGTCGTCGCGCCGGAGGACACCGACCGCGCACTGGCGATTCTCACCGCCCGGCACCTGAATTGCTGGACCCTCGGCACCGTTCAGAAGGGCAGCAAGGACCTGCCGCGCGCCACGATGGTGGGAAGGCACCCGAGGTTCTGAGAACCCCGGGTTCGCGTCAGCGTCGCCAGCTGTCTGGTTCGCTCCACGAGGAGTCGTCTACTTCGTCGCGCTCCTCAGGTTGACTCACTGGCTCTCCAGCGAGCTCGGCCTGAAGCCGCTCGAAATCCGTTTGCGGAGAGCTATATTTCAGCTCTCGAGCAACCTTGGTCTGCTTTGCCTTAGCCCGGCCGCGGCCCATGGGGGAACCCCCTCGCGCAATAACGGAGCGGCCCAACGAGCAGGCGGCTCCGATCTGTGTGTGTTTATTGTCCTGCGATTACTTTACCGTGCCCAGACGCCGTGCGCTGGTAGGCCCGGCGGCGGTGCACATCACAGGTCATCGTGCCAGGCCACGCAGCCGATCGACGGCGACGCGTCCAGCGCCCGCGACGTCGGTCGGCGGCAGTGAGTCGGCATCCAGCACCGCTGCGACTGCGACGTCTCCGCCGGTCGTCAATTCGGTGTCGGCGGGCAGCGTGCGTTTGACCAGGGCGAGCGCCACCGGTCCGAGATCAACGTGGTCGACGACGGTTCCCAGCCGTCCGACAGCGCGTCCACCAGCGAGGATAGGATCCCCGGTGGACGGGCGGTCGGCGGAACCGTCCAGGTGCACCAGCGCCAGCATCCGCGGCGGCTTGCCCAGGTTGTGCACCCGCGCGACGGTCTCCTGCCCGCGGTAGCAACCCTTGTCCAGGTGGACAGCGGGGCCGATCCAGCCGACCTCGTGGGGGATGGTGCGTTCGTCGGTGTCGACGCCGAGGCGGGGGCGCAGCGCGGCCACCCGGTGCGCTTCATATGCCCACACGCCCGCGCGACGCAGGCCTGCTGCGGTCAGCCGGTTCAGCCAGGACCCGGCGGCGTCCCGCGGCACGATCAGGTCGAGCTCGATTGGGCCGTCGACAGCGCTGGGCATCCGGCGCAGGAAACCCCCGCCGGTCAGCTCCACCGCCTCGGCCGGTTCCGGTAGTGCCTGCACCCGCAGTGCCTCCAGGATGGCCGGGTCGGCGAGCCGGGGCCCGAGCAACGACAGCACGGCCAGATCGGCGGCGGCCGGGGTGACCTGCGCCCAGAAGACCATCTTCGTCAGATAGGCCAGCAGCGGCTCGCCCCGCCAGGGTTCGGTGTCCAGATAGGTGATGCCACCCAGCTCGGTCTGAATCCAGTGGTCTTCCACGCGTCCCTGACCGTCGAGGCTCAGGTTCTGGGTGGTGGTGCCTTCGGGCAGCGCGGCGACGTGCTGCGACGAGATGCTGTGCAGCCAGCTCTGCCGCTCGGCTCCGGCCAGGGTCAGCACCGCGCGGTGCGACCGATCGATGACGGCGGCGCCGGTCTGCGCGGCCCGCTGCTCACCGAGCGGGTCGCCGTAATGCCAGACGGCACCGGCGTCGGGCCCGGACTCGGGTGCGGGGACAGCGTTCACAGCTCAACACTACGGTCCGTGGGCTCGGGTTATTCCCGCGGAACTAGGCTGTACACCCATGGCTGTGGTGGTCACGCTCGACGGCGGGACGCAAGACCCTGGTGTGCCGCTGCTGCACGCCGACGACTTGGCCGCCGTCCGCGGTGACGGCGTCTTCGAAACGCTGCTGGTTCGCGACGGCGCCCCCTGTCTGGTCGAGGCGCACCTGCGGCGGCTGACGCACTCGGCGAAGGCCCTGGAACTGCCCGAACCCGACCTACCCGTCTGGCGACAGGGGATCGGGACCGCAGCCCGCGCCTGGGCGCGGGAGAGCCAGGCCGAGGGCGCGCTGCGGCTGGTCTACACCCGCGGCCGGGAGAGCGGATCGGCCCCGACGGCGTACGTCACCGTCAACCCGTTGGCCGAGCGGGTGGCGGGTGCCCGCCGCGAAGGCGTCTCGGCCGTGACGCTGGAACGCGGCATGCCCGCCGACGCCGCTGACACGATGCCGTGGCTGCTGGCCGGCGCCAAGACCCTGTCGTACGCCATCAACATGGCCGCGCTGCGGCACGCGGCCCACCGGGGCGCCGACGACGTCATCTTCGTCAGCTCGGACGGCTTCATCCTGGAAGGCCCTCGCTCGACGGTGGTGATCGCCGTCGAAGCCGAGGACGGTCCCTGCCTCCTGACGCCCCCGCCGTGGTATCCGATTCTGCGCGGCACCACCCAGCAGGCGGTGTTCGACGTGGCCAGGGCCAAGGGTTACGACTGCGACTACCGCGCGCTGCGACCTGCGGATCTCCTGACAGCTCAAGGGGTCTGGCTGATTTCGGCGATCACGCTCGCTGCGCGGGTGCACACCCTGGACGGTCAACCGCTGCGACCTGCACCGATTGCAAATGAATTCGCGGGCATGGTCGACGCCGCGATTGTCAGCGATCGCTGACCGCGAAAAAGAGTTGTCGAGCCGGCGGTACGGGGGTACGTTCGTCGGTACACAGGAGAGGAGGTGGTCCGCGAAATTGATAGCTTCATGGACATGTGAGGTGGCTGCCAGCTAGCAGCACCAGGCGACGGAATTCACCTGCGAGCGCTGGCGAATTTCCTGCAGCCACCCGACCCCCGAGCCCTTGGTCCGTCCAACCAGGAACCACGGCTCGGGGGTCGTCCCATGTTTGGACCCTTTCGCACCTTTGCAAGACCGATGATTCGATCGCTGGCGCCGCACCGACGGGTGCGCGATGATGCCGCGATGCGTATTACCTCGATGCTGGTCTCCGCACTGGCGACAACCGGTCTGCTCGTGCTCGCGGGCTGCGCTCCGGCCGATGAGAAACCGGCCGCTTCGTCAGCCGGAGCCGACAAGTGCGACAAGGCGTCGCTGAAGACGCTGTCGGCCGGTGCGTTGACCTTCGGCACCGACCAGCCCGCGTATCCGCCGTGGTTCGTCGACGACGATCCGGCCAACGGCAAGGGCTACGAGTCCGCGGTGGCCTACGCCGTCGCCGAGAAACTCGGCTATTCCAAGACCGACGTGAACTGGGTCCGGGTGCCGTTCAACGCCGCGATCGCGCCCGGCCCCAAGACCTTCGACGCCAACCTGAACGAATTCTCGATCACCGACGAACGCAAACAGGCGGTGGACTTCTCCTCGCCCTACTTCGACGTCACCCAGGCGGTGGTGAGCCTGAAGTCTTCGCCGGCCGCGGCCGCCAAGACCGTCGACGCGTTGCGTGGACTCAGGCTGGGCGCCCAGGTCGGCACCACCAGCTACACCGCCGCCGAGGCGGTCAAACCCACCGCACCCGTCTCGGTCTACAACAACAACGACGATGCCAAGGCAGCGTTGAGCAGCGGCCAGATCGACGCGCTTGTCCTGGACCTGCCGACGGCCTTCGAGGTGCAAAGTGAGTTGGACGACGGCGTCATCGTCGGCCAATTGCCCACGGGCACAGACAAACCCGAGCAGTTCGGCATTGTGCTCGACAAAGGCAACCCGCTGACCGAATGTGTGTCGCAAGTAGTCGACGGATTGCGGTCCGACGGGACGTTGGCCAAACTGCAGCAGCAGTGGCTGGCCGAAGCCGGTGCCGCGCCGGTCCTTAAGTGACAGCACTGGCGGCCGAACGGCTGGCCTATCGGCGCTCGCGCACGCGGCGCTCCATCCTGATCGCGATGGCCTCCACCCTGGTCTTCGCGGCGGTGGTGGCGTTCGCCACCATGTCGTCACCGGGGTGGCCGCGGGTGAAGAACTCGTTCTTCAACGTTCGGGTCGGCTGGGACAGCCTGCCCGCTCTGCTGGAGGGCCTGTGGCTCAACATCCGGGTGCTGATCGTCTGCCAGATCCTGATCCTCATCGTGGGCCTGGCATTGGCCGCCGCCAGGACGCTGCGGGGGCCGGTGTGGTTTCCGGTGCGCGCGTTGGCAACCGGTTACGTCGACCTGTTCCGCGGGATGCCGCTGCTGATCCTGCTGTACCTCGTCGGCTTCGGGCTGCCCGGGCTGCGGCTGTCCGGCGTGCCCAACGATCCGGTGTTGCTCGGCGGGCTGGCCCTGGTGCTGGTGTATTCGGCCTACGTCGCCGAGGTGTTCCGGGCCGGAATCGAATCCGTGCACCCGTCGCAGCTCGCGGCCGCCAAGTCACTGGGGTTGAGCTACCGTCGCACGCTGCAACTGGTGGTGCTGCCGCAGGCGGCCCGAAGGGTGACCCCGGCGCTGCTCAACGATTTCGTGGCGTTGCAGAAGGACTGCGGGCTGATTTCGGTGCTCGGCGCCGTGGATGCCGTGCGGGCGGCGCAGATTCAGGTCGCCACCAGTTACAACTTCACCCCGTACGTGGTGGCCGGCCTGCTGTTCATCGCGCTGGCGGTGCCGTCGGCGCGGCTGGCCGACTGGGTGGCACGGCGCTCGGCGACCCGGCAGGGGGCGATATGACCACGCCGGTGTTGTCGGTGCGCGACCTGGTCAAGGCCTACGGCGATCGCACTGTGCTCGACGGGATCACCCTCGACGTCGCCGAACATCAGGTGGTGGTGCTGATCGGCGCGTCGGGCTCGGGCAAGTCGACGTTGCTCCGGTGTATCGACCTGCTCGAAGACATCGACGACGGTCAGATCTTTCTCGACGGCCGCGATATCAGCGATCCGCGGCTCGACGGCGATATCGCCCGCCGGGCGATGGCGATGGTGTTCCAGTCGTACAACCTGTTCCCGCACATGACCGTGCTCGGCAACGTCACGCTGGCGCCGCGCGTCGTGCACGGCACCGATCGCCGCGAAGCCGCCGAGCGCGGCCGGGAGCTGCTGGCCCGGGTTGGGCTGTCGGACAAGGCCGATGCCTACCCGGACAAACTGTCCGGCGGCCAGCAGCAGCGGGTGGCGATAGCGCGGGCGCTGGCGTATGACCCGCGACTGCTCCTGCTCGACGAGATCACCAGCGCGCTGGATCCCGAGCTGGTCGGCGAGGTGCTCGAACTGGTCAGGGAGCTGGCCGAGTCCGGCCGGACCATCGTGATGGCCACCCACGAGATGGGCTTCGCCCGCCAGGTGGCCAGCACCGTCGCCTTCCTAGACGGTGGCCGCATCATCGAATCTGGGCCGCCCGAGCAGGTACTCGGTGCGCCGAGGGAAGACCGCACGCAGCAGTTCCTGCGGCGGGTCACCGACGCCGGCCGGCTGTAGCCCCTCTAGGGCCCTGCGGGGCCGGGTGCCAGTGACGCGCACGCCTGGGTGGCCTGCGCCCAGGTGCTCGGGTCGACGCCCGCAGGCGCCGCGGCAGGGCCCGGTTGCGGACCGGCGGGCGCCGCCGCGGTTTCGGTGACACCGTGTTCGCCCAGGCAGTGCGCGTATGCGCCGTGCTCGACGGTCACCGATGCAGTGCTGCTGCCGGGTGACGACGGGGTCGGAGAAGATCCGCACCCGACCGCTCCGGAGAGCACGACACCGCCTGCGACAACGAGCATGGGCATGCGTGTACGCACGGATCTCCTGGTGAGCTAGGGATTAACCGACGAAGCGGGTCAGGCGCGCCGATAGATGGGGAGCCAGGCCGCCATCGGCGTCAACCCGTTCTTCGACGTAGGCCAGGTCGCCGCCCTCGACGATGCCGTAGAGGCGCTTGGCGCCGCCGACCAGCATGCCGGATTTGGTGCGGGCCAGCGCGTCGGTGACCAGTTCCCAGGACGACTGGTTCAGCGGCTGGCCGTAGAAGAGTTCGACGTATCCGGCCGAGTTGGCCAGCAGAAGTTCGATCGCCTGCGATTCGTTGACGTCCGCGGGATCGTTGACGAACCGCCAGTAGCCGGTCTCGCGCAGGCCGGGCGCGGCGTATTCGCCTGCCTCGTCGAGCCGCCAGGACCGGGCTTCCCAGTTGAGGTAATCGCCGCCGTCGTGGGACACGATGATCTGCTGGCCGAACCGGTAGTCACCGGCCGCGTCGCGACCTTCGCCCTCACCGCGCCACACCCCGACCAGGGGGAGGAGCGCGAGCAGGGCATGGTTGAGGTCGGCGCCTTTGCGCAGGTTCGCCGTGTCCGCGGGCCCGGGCAGGTCCTCGAAAACAGGAACGTTGCGTTCCGCGGTGATCCTCGCGCGTTCGGCAGCGGCCGCTACGGCCCGATCAGCCGAGCCCGGGATCGGTGCACCGTCAGTCACGACTCGTCAGTGATGAGCCGGTACAGCGCATACAACGCGAACCACGTGATCACCACGGCGGCCACGACCAACATGATTTCGTAGAACAGCACCACGTTGTCGAGTTTAGTGTGTGCTCGCCGTCACGGTAGACCCGGATGGCTCCGGGCATCCGACTAAGCGACCTTGACGTCGACCTCGTGGATACCGGCGCCGGACGGGGCCACCACAGCGTCACCGTTGCCCGCCTTCGACAGCGCGCGCACCCGCCAGGTACCGGGGGCCGCGAAGAACCGGAAGTCACCCGTGGCCGAGGCAACGACCTCGGCGGTGAACTCGTCGGTCGAATCGAGCAGGCGCACGAATGCGCCGCCGACCGACTGACCGGAACCGTCTACGACGCGACCGGTGATCACGGTTTCTTTGTCGAGGTCAACGCTGGCAGGCATCGTCTGTCCTTGTTTCGGTGCAGAGCACATATCAGTTTCCCAACTCGATCGGGGCGCCCACCAGGGAGCCGTATTCGGTCCAACTACCGTCGTAGTTCTTGACGTTTTCGTGTCCCAGGAGCTCCTGGAGCACGAACCAGGTGTGCGAAGAACGCTCACCGATACGGCAGTAGGCGATGGTCTCCTTGGACCCGTCCAGGCCGGCCTCGGCGTACAGCTTGGCCAGGGCCTCGTCGGACTTGAAGGTGCCGTCTTCGTTCGCGGCCTTGCTCCAGGGCACGTTGATGGCGCCGGGGATGTGGCCGGGACGCTGGCTCTGCTCCTGCGGCAAATGGGCCGGGGCCAGGATCTTGCCGGAGAACTCATCGGGCGAGCGCACGTCGACCAGGTTCTTCTCCCCGATGGCGGCGATGACCTCATCGCGGAAGGCGCGGATCGAGGTGTCGGGGTCCTTAGCGGAGTAGCTGGTGCCGGGCCGGCTCACCACGTCCGCGGTCAGCGGGCGACCGTCGAGCTCCCACTTCTTGCGGCCGCCGTCGAGCAGCTGGACCTTGTCGTGGCCGTACAGCTTGAAGTACCAGTAGGCGTAGGCGGCGAACCAGTTGTTGTTGCCGCCGTAGAGGACCACGGTGTCGTCATTGCCGATGCCGCGATCGGAGAGCAGCTTCGAGAACTGCTGTGCATCGACGAAGTCGCGACGGATCGGATCCTGCAGGTCGGTCTTCCAGTCCAGCTTGACGGCGCCGGCGATGTGGCCGACGTCGTAGGCGCTGGCGTCTTCGTCGACCTCGACGAAGACGGTGTTGGGTGCATCGAGATTGCTCTCGGCCCATTCGGTGGACACCAGGACGTCGGAGCGTGCCATGGAGTGGGTCCTTTCAGTCAGTCAGATCGGGAGTGGTCAGGCAGAAACGGGTGTCCGTCGCACGCGGGCGACGAACGGGTACAGCTGGCAGCCCAGGCAGATACCGAAGGCTGCATTCAGGAAGGCGGCGAACAACGCGAACGCCGTGGCGATGAGACCCAGCAGCGGTATGCCGAACGCGAAGCCGGCGGTACCGACAACGGCGAACACCAAGCCCACCAGCTGGGCGAATTTCAGCGGCGGCACCGGTTCACGCTCGGTGACCGCGCTCAGTCGGGGGGCGACGAACTTGGCGAAGACCAGGCCGTACGGGTGCCGGCGCGGCCCCCGCCAGGCTCCGATGGCAAAGACGACGGTCTGGATGCCCAGAATCACCGCGGCCGCCGCCGGGCTGAACGCCGCCACCACCAGGGTCGCGATCAGCACGCCGGTGGTCACCCAGGCGACGAAGCGGGGTCCCCGCACGTCTACCTGGTCAGCGGTGTTGGTGGTCGACATGAAAATGCTCCTGTTGCATGGATGGGCTGGGTACGGGCAAGCCACCAGGGCTGCTCGGAGAGCGGCGCAAAACCGGGCGCGGCTACTCAGCAGCTACAACAACAACAGCAACAGCCCGCGGTCCGGCACAGATCTACTGCGCGGCGCTTGGTGAGCATGAGCTCATCGCGGGTTGACACGCTGGACACCTTACCTAATGACACGGTGCTCAAGCCAATAACGGTTCCAGCGCCGACCGCAGGTCAGCGGCTTTGGGCACACCCGAGGTGCGGTACCGCAATCGGCCGGCCGCGTCGAAGATGAAAGTCGTCGGCAAAGACAGCACCGAGAGCCTGCGCGCGGCCACGGGATTTGCGTCCAGATCGAGCTCCACATGCCCGACCGCGGGCAGGTCCGCGCAGACCTGATCCACCACCCGGCGCACCCCGGCGCACGGCCCGCACCAGTCCGCGCTGAAATGCACGACAGTCGGACCGGTCGGGGAGAGCCCGAGATCGCTGTTGTCGACATCGTCGGCATCTGCTGGCGCCGCTGTCTCGCGGACCGCGCCGGAACGCCGGTTGATCAGCACGCCGGCCAGCGTGGCCAGACCGAGTGCCACCACGATGACGATCGCGGTGATCAGTGCCGAGTTCATGACTGTTTGAACCCCGCCAAGGTGACGGTTACTCCCGTCGCGATGCCTTCGATGATCACGTCGGAACCGCGGACACCCTGGCTGGTCGGCGCCACGCCGAACGGCAGCTTCTGGTCGGGCAGGCTGGAGGTGAACGCGCCGAGCACCGCGGCCACCTTGTCGTCGGGCACGGACTGGTCGGCGGTGCCCGGTCCGGTGAGAATGCCGGTCGGGGTGAACACCAAGGTGGTTTTGGCCGGGCCGGCCATGGACAGGTCGACCGAGACGCTGACTCGCTCGTCGAAGCCTGCCGACTTCGGGGTGCCGGTGAACACCAGGCCGACGCTGCCCGAGATGCCCGACTCGGTGGTGCCGCCGGTGGCGTCGTTCGACTCTTTCGGCGGGGCCTCGACCATCAGGTCGTTGATCCCGATGAACCGCCCGAGGTGCAGCGAATCGATGATGATCCGGCTCTCCACCTTGCCGACCGGGAGCGTTGCACCGGGTCTGACCAGCCAGGACGCGTCGGTCAAGTCGATCGCGTGCAGCGTGGCCTCCAATGAGGCCTTGTTTACCCTCGGGTGCTCGACGTCGTTGGCCTTGATCTCCACTTCGTCGTAGTGATGGCGTAATGCCTGCGGAATAAAGGGGTAGCCGAGGATGGCCACCGACGGGTCCCAGTTCAACTTCGCCGCTGTGCGGACCGTACGAGCGAGCCGGTATTCGGCGAAGATCGTGGTGCCGAAGTCGACGCCGATAGCCCCGATCACGACGGCGAGCACCGTCGCGCATAGGCCGATCAGCAATTTACGCACGCCGACATTCTGGCTCAGATGTTCGCCAAACCGGCTCAGCGCGGCTAATTAGCAGGTTGCAAGCTATCGTTAGGTGACCGTGGTCGGTAACGGCGATGTGTCGGCCATGAATCTGGGAGATGTTCTCGCGGTCGCTGGAGGGCCCCTGTTGGATCTTTTATTGCTCACCGTCGATCCGCATCCAGAGGCGGTCCTGCCCTCACTGTCGCTGCTCGCACATAACGTGCGCACAGCGCCCACAGAGGTTTCCTCTCTGTTGGAGGCGGGCACCGCGGATGTGGCGATCGTCGATGCGCGCACGGACCTCGCCGCTGCGCGTGGATTGTGTCGCCTACTCGGCACCACCGGTACGTCAGTGCCCGTCGTCGCCGTCGTCAACGAAGGCGGCTTGGTGGCCGTCAACGTGGAATGGGGTCTGGACGAGATCCTGCTGCCCAGCACCGGCCCGGCCGAGATCGACGCGCGTCTGCGCCTGTTGGTCGGCCGACGCGGCGGGGTGGCCAATCAGGAAAGTGCCGGGAAGGTCAGCCTCGGCGAATTGGTGATCGACGAGGGCACCTATACCGCGCGACTGCGTGGCCGTCCGCTCGATCTGACCTATAAGGAATTCGAACTCCTCAAATACCTCGCCCAGCATGCGGGCCGCGTGTTCACCCGCGCTCAGCTGCTGCAGGAGGTGTGGGGCTATGACTTCTTCGGCGGTACCCGCACCGTCGACGTGCACGTGCGGCGGCTGCGCGCCAAGCTCGGCACCGAATACGAATCACTCATCGGCACCGTGCGCAACGTCGGCTACAAGGCGGTGCGTCCCGCGCGCGGAAGGCCCGCCTCGGCGGATAACGACCTCGCCGACGATCTGGGCGATGACGACGGCGACTTCGAGTCGGCACCCGACAGCGTGCCCGACTCGTTGGTGAACCCCCTGCGCAGTCAGTGACCGATCTGGACTGGCGTTCGTCGATTTCCCCCGCCGATCAGCAGAAGATTCGTGAAATCGTCGCCGCCGCAACGGAATTCGACGGTGTCGCACCAGTCGGTGAGCAGGTGCTGCGCGAACTGGGGCAGCAGCGTACCGACCATCTGATCGCCACCGACTCGGCCGGCGAACTGGTCGGCTACCTCAACCTGACGCCGGAGATGGCCGAACTGGTGGTGCCCCCGCACGCCCGCCGGCACGGCGTCGGCTCCGCACTGATCGGTGCCGCCCTGCAGCGCACCGACGGCAAGAGTCACTTCTGGGCGCACGGCACCCTGACCGCCGCCAAGCAGACCGCTGCCGCGCTGGCCCTGACCCCGGTGCGCGAGCTGATGCAGATGCGCCGATCGCTGCGCGATTTTCCGGTGCCGGAGATCCCCGACGATCTGGTGATCCGCACCTACGCCGGACCCGAGGATGACGCCGAACTGCTGCGGGTCAACAACGCCGCCTTCGTCTGGCACCCCGAGCAGGGCGGCTGGACGGACGCGGAGATCGCCGAGCGCCGCGGCGAAGGCTGGTTCGACCCGAAGGGGTTGTTCCTGGCCTTCGGCGCCGACTCCGACAGCCGGTTGTTGGGCTTTCACTGGACCAAAGTGCATGCCGACGAACCGGGTCTCGGCGAGGTCTACGTCGTCGGGGTGGATCCGGACGCGCAGGGCAGGGGACTGGGCCGGCTGCTGACCCAGGTGGGGGTGGCCTGGTTGGCGCAGGTCCTGGCCGACAGCGCCGATGACCCGGCCGTCATGCTCTACGTCGAGTCCGACAACACCGCCGCCGTGCGGACATACGAGCGGCTGGGTTTCGCAGTTCACAGCGTCGACACCGCGTATGCGGCCAAGGTTTGATTCACAGCTGCTAGATGCCTCGCGTTCGCCCGGCTGTTCACCGTTCGTTCACCTGCCATCGGGTTTTAAGCCATCACCAGCGCATACGTTGCCGAGGGAATGGCACTGGCAACCGGGCAAGGGTCCCGGCAGGTCTTGAGAAAGCGGGATAGGTGAAGCGCAATACTTTTGGCAAGGCAGTTCTTGCGACCGTGTCAGCAACGGCAATCGCGGGTCTGACGCTGACCGCGTGCGGTAGCGACAACAATTCGGGCAGCGAGTCGACGACGGCTGCCGCCGGCTCGTCCGGCTCCGCTGCGGCGGCCGCGGACTGTGGCGGCAAGGAAGCCCTGACCGGTGAAGGCTCGACCGCCCAGCAGAACGCGGTCGCGGTGTTCAACCAGGTGTGGGGTCAGAAGTGCCCGGGCAAGAACCTCTCCTACAACCCGACCGGATCCGGCGCCGGGGTAACCCAGTTCATCGCCAACCAGGTCGACTTCGCGGGCTCCGACTCGCCGCTGGCCAAGGATCAGGTCGACCCGGCAGCACAGCGCTGTGGCGGAAACCCGGCCTGGAACCTGCCGCTGGTGTTCGGTCCCGTCGCGCTGGGCTACAACCTGCCCGGCGTCGACAAGCTGGT
>JBEVHL010000292.1:0-6486 GCA_040511255.1 Mycobacterium sp.
TCGCCGCGGTCGGCGAAGGTGTACATCTCCTTGGACACCACATCGGTTGACTCGCCGACACCGCGGGCGAACAGCGCGGTCTCCTCGAAGATCGGCAGCTCGACGTCGCCGTAGCCCGCCAGCCGGGCCACGCTGAGCAGGCCGTCGCGGACGGCGACGAACTGCGCCGAATCCGGCGGCAGGTAGTCGGGTATGCCCTTGGGCGCGCGGAAAGACACGGAGTCGCTCAATTCATCCTCGGAAGAGTCGGGTGGGACCGGCGCTCGGCGCCGATGCTGGTGGAGATGCCGTGACCAGGTAATACCACGGTCTTGTCGTCGAGCACCATCAGTTTGTCGCTGACCGAGCCGCGCAACCGCCGCTCGTCTTCCCCGGCGACGTCGGTGCGACCGATCGCCCGGAACAACAACGTATCGCCGGTGAAGGCCACCGGGACATCCCCTTCGTCACTGTCCGCGGTCACCCGGAACACCACCGAACCGTCGGTGTGACCCGGGGTGTGATCGACCGTGACCAGGATATCGGCGATCTGCAGCTGATCGCCGTCGGCCAGCTCCCGCACCTGCTCGGGTTCACCGCCGTCCGACGCCGCCAGCAGCGGACGGTCCGCCGGGTGGATGTACACCGGGATGTCCCAGCCGTCGCACAATTCGACAGCCGACGCGGTGTGGCCGGGATGCCCGTGGGTCAGCAGCACCGCGGCCGGAGTCAGGGCATTGACGTCGAAGTAGTAGTCCAGGGTCAAGGTGACGTCCTCGCCCGGGTCGATGACAATCGCCTGCGCGCCTGCCCGCGGCGCGAGGAGATAACAGTTCGCGTCGTAGACACCCGTGGCGAACCCGGTGATCAGCACGTGCACCAGTTTCCCATGCCTGTTCACGCGGGTCGGCCCGCCTGCACTCAGGGTCGGCTGGCACACTCGGTGCCAGATATCCGGCCAGAGCTGGAAAACCCCAGGGAGGACAGTCGCGGTGCCGACGAACGAACAACGGCGTGAGACAGCCAAGCGCAAACTCGAACGGCAGCTGGAACGCCGCGCGCAGCAAGCGCGTCGTCGCAAGCAGATGACGATCATCGGTGGCGCGGTCGCCGTCGTCGTCGTGGTGGCCGCGGCCATCGGCACCTACGTCATCACCCACAAGGATTCCGGCGCCACCACCGCGTCGGCCGATTCCAGCACACCGACGTCGGCGCCCCCGACGCCGGATGCGGGCCCGACCGAAGCACCGCCTGCGACGGGCAAGCTGCCCGAGTTCAAGCCGTCGGCCTCGACCGGCGCCAACTGCGCGTACAGCCCCAGCCAGCCGGCCAGCAAGCAGGTGAAAGCGCCGCGCGCAGGCAAGGTGCCCACCGATCCCGCCACGATCAGCGCCAGCATGAGCACCAACCAGGGCAACCTCGGCCTGCAACTCGACAACGCCAAGGCACCCTGCACGGTCAACAGCTTCGCCAGCCTGGCCTCACAGGGCTATTTCGACAACACCCCGTGCCACCGGCTGACCACCTCGGACAGCCTCGCGGTGCTGCAGTGCGGCGATCCCACCGGCGCGGGCACCGGTGGGCCGGGATATGAATTCGCGAACGAATACCCGACCGACCAGTACCCCGCAGGCGATCCCGGTCTGCAGCAGCCGGTGGTCTACCCGCGCGGCACACTGGCCATGGCCAACGCCGGTCCCGGCACCAACGGCAGTCAGTTCTTCCTGGTCTACAAGGATTCGCAGCTGCCGCCGCAGTACACCGCGTTCGGCACCATCGACGCGACCGGGCTGGCGACGCTGGACAAGATCGCCGCCGCAGGGGTGGCCGACGGCAGTGCGGACGGTAAGCCGAAGGGCGACGTGCTGATCAAGTCGATCGCGCTCGACTAGACAACGATGTCAGTCCCGCCTCCGCCGTACGGCGAACTCCCGCCGTACGGCGAGCCCGCGTCCTACGACGAGGCCGTCTCGGGCCAGTGGGGCACCCCGCCCACCGGACCGGGTCACCCGTATCCCTATCCCTATCCCCCGCAGCAGCCCTACCCGGGCGCACCGCGGCCGACCAACGCGATGGCGATCGCCTCCCTGGTCTGCGCATTCGTGCTGGCTCCCCTGGGCGTCATCTTCGGCCACATCTCGCTATCGCAGATCAAGAAGTCCGGCGAGGAGGGCCGCGGGCTCGCCATCGCCGGTCTGGTGATCGGTTACGCCATCACGTTTTTGACCGTCATCTCGCTGGTGATCGGCATCATCTTCTTCGTCTGGCTGGCCGACAACATCAACCGCATCGACCGCCTGGGCCGCCCCGGCGCCCCCGGTGGGACCGCGCTGCCTGCACCCAACATCGACAAGCTGCCCGCCTTCAACCCGCCTGCGGCGCTGGGCGCCAACTGCGCGTATCCGCCGGCTGCGGCGGCCAGCAGGCCGACCAAACCGCCGCGCACCGGCAAGGTGCCGACCACGCCGGCGACGATCTCGATGACGATGACCACCGATCAGGGTGTGGTGGGGCTGGAACTGGACAACGGCAAAGCCCCCTGCACGGTCAACAGTTTTGTCAGCCTGGCGGCGCAGGGCTTCTTCGACGGCACCACCTGCCACCGCCTGACGGCCAACCGCTCGCTGTCGGTGCTGCAGTGCGGCGACCCGACCGCCACCGGATCGGGTGGACCCGGCTACGAGTTCGCCAACGAATACCCGACCAACCAGTACCCGCCCGACGACAAGGCGCTGCGTGTGCCGGTGCAATATCCGCGCGGCACCCTGGCGATGGCCAATGCCGGGCCCGACACCAACGGCAGCCAGTTCTTCATCGTCTACGCCGACTCGAAGCTGCCACCGACGTACACGGTGTTCGGCAGGGTCGATGAGACGGGCATGGGTCCGATCGACCGGATCGCCGCCGCCGGGGTCACCGGCGGGAACCTGGACGGTAAGCCCGTGACGCCGGTGGAGATCACCTCGATGGAGCTGAACTGACGGTCGTCTGGCGCTCAGTTTGTCGGACTGTCATCTCGCAGGGCATCGGTGACAGTTCTGCATCAGGACATCGGTGACAGTTTGCGTGGTCTTGGGGGTGACACTTCCGCCCTCAAGCTCCGGTGGTGGCTGTTACCGAACCTATCGACTCTCGCGTCCGCCTTGCGATCTCGCAGTGGCCCGATGACGCTCCCCGCGGGGCGGTCTCGACGTTCTGCGCCGAGCATGGCATCTCCCGCAAGTCGTTCTACGAGTTGCGTAAACGCGCGAAAACCGACGGCCCGGCCGCAGTGCTCGAACCCAGGACCCGACGACCGAAGTCGAGCCCGTCAAAGGTGAGTGACGGGGTCAAGGATCAGGCCGTGGCAGTACGGGCAGCTCTGGAGGCCTCCGGTCTAGACCATGAGCCGATCAGCGTGCACGACAAGATGCACGCGATGGGCCTGGAACAGGTCCCGTCCATCGCGTCGCTGGCACGCATCTTCCGTGAGGCCGGTGTGGCTCGTCTTGAGCCCAAGAAGAAGCCCCGCTCGGCATGGCGGCGGTTCGTCTACCCAGCCCCCAATGCGTGCTGGCAACTCGACGCGACCGAGTACGTGCTCAGCGGCGGGCGTACGTGCGTGGTCTTTCAACTCATCGATGACAACTCCCTCTACGCGGTCGCCTCCCACGTCGCTTCCGGTGAGACCGTCAAGGATGCAATCATCGTGGTGGACAAAGCCATTGACGCCCACGGGGTACCTCAACGACTCCTGTCCGACAACGGTCTCGCACTGAACCCTTCGCGGCGCGGGTACGTCGGCCAAATCGTCGGCCACGTGGCCGCCTTGGGCCTGGAGGCGATCACCGGCAAGCCCTACAAACCGACCACCCAAGGCTTTACTTGGTCGATACGCACCGCGCCTATGAACAGGTCCTCGCCGTCTGCGACGGCGACAAGATCATCATCACCGACCTACACGGCGAGGTCCTCGCCGAGCACACCCAACCCGCACCCGGCACCACCTACGTCGGCAACGGCCAACCCCGCGGCCCACGCACCAAGACCAACAAACCGTCACCGAAGTCCTGATACACCCACCGTTACCGATGTCCTGATGCAGAACTGTCACCCATGTCCTGAGACATCACACCCATTTTGTCGGACCGTTTCGATATTATTCGAACATGCTTTCGAGCTGTGTCATCGGATTACCGGAGGCGCTGGACGCGCCCCTGGTGACCATCGATGCCGCTATCGAGACGCTGCTTGCCCATGACGTCGACACGCTGACCGCCGGTCAGCAGCTGACCTTGCTACGGCGTCTCGAACAACTCGGCCGGCGCCTGCCTGTGGTCGCCAACCCCGCTCTGGTCGCACTCAATCAACACGCCACCGCCGAGGAAATCGGCGACACCATCCCCCTGGCGGTGGCCTCCGCGCTGCGCATCACCCCCAATGACGCCCACCGACGCATCCACGAAGCCGAAGACCTCACCCCGGGCCGGGCCATGACCGGCGAACCCCTGCCACCCCGGCTCGAGCACACCGCCGCCCGCCAGCGCACCGGCCGCATTGGCACCGGCCATGTCAAAGTCATCCGCGAGTTCTTCAAGCGCCTCCCCGCCGCCGTCGACGCCGCCACCCGCGAACACGCCGAAGACCGGCTCGCCTTCTACGCCACGCAGTTTCGGCCCGATCAGCTCCGCATCCTGGCCCAACGCCTCGAACTGGTCATCAACCCCGATGGCACGCTTGAAGAAGGTGACCGCCAACGCCGCCGCGGGTTCCGCTGGCAACCGCAAGGTCCCGACGGCCTGTCCGAGGGCCGCCTCACCGCCACCCCGGAACTACGCGCCGTCCTCGACGCCGTCTTCGCCAAACTCGCCGCGCCCGGCATGTGCAATCCCGACGACCAGAGCCCCCAAGTCGACGGCGAACCCTCCGACGACCGGGCGAAGAACGACGACCGCAGCGTCCCGCAACGTCAGCATGACGCCCTGCTCGCCATGGGTCGCGCCGCCTTGGCCTCTGATCTGGGTGTGCACCGCGGCCTGCCGGCCACCATCATCGTCTCCACCAACCTGGCTGACCTCCAGGCTGCGGCCGCGCAAAGCGCCGAAGGCCAAAAAGTCACCGGCTGGGCCACCACCGCCGGCGGCACCCTGATTCCCATGCACGATGTGCTGCGGATGGCGTCCCACGCCTATCACTACCTGGCGATCTTCGACGAAGAAGGCCGCCCTTTGGACCTCTACCGCTCCAAACGCATCGCCTCAGCCGACCAACGGATCATGCTGCACGCCCAAGTCCGCGGTTGCAGCTTTCCGGGCTGCGACAAACCCGGTTACCTCGTCGAAGTCCACCACTGCGACCAATGGGCGGCCGAGCAGGGCGAAACCAACATCGACAAACTCACCTTCGGTTGCAAACCGCACCACAAACTCATCGATCTGGGCTGGACAACTCGCAAACGCGCCGACGGCGTCACCGAATGGATTCCCCCGCCGCAGCTCCAATTGCCCACTGCGGTCAACGATTATCACCATCCCGAACGCATTCTCGGGGACGACGGGCAGGAGTGACGGGTGCGCATCGTCAGGCGGCGGGGCTCAACTGCCTTCTTCCTCCTCCGGGCTCGTACCTCGCCCGGCATCGTCACGCGGCGGAAGTCACCCGGTACACGTCGTACACACCCTCGACATTGCGCACCACGTTCAGCACATGGCCGAGATGCTTCGGATCGCCCATCTCAAAGGTGAAGCGGCTCACTGCAACTCGATCGTCAGACGTGGTGACCGACGCCGAGAGGATGTTCACCTTCTCGTCGGCGAGCACGCGTGTGACATCGGAGAGCAGCCGATGCCGATCCAGGGCTTCGACCTGGATGGCCACCAGGAACACCGACGACGGGGACGGCGCCCATTTCACTTCGATGATGCGCTCGGCCTGGTCCTGCAGCGACGACGCGTTGGTGCAGTCGGTGCGGTGCACACTGACGCCACCACCACGGGTGACGAACCCCATGATCGTGTCACCGGGCACCGGGGTGCAGCATTTGGCGAGCTTGGTCAGGATGCCCGGCGCACCAGGCACCGCGACCCCGACGTCGTCGTTGCTGCGCTGGCGCACCGGAATGTTGGACGGCGTTGACCGCTCGGCGATCTCGTCCTCGGCGTCGTCGGCACCGCCGAGCTGAGCGAGTAGACGCTGCACCACGTGACGGGCGGAGACGTGGCCTTCGCCGACCGCGGTGTACAACGCGGAGACGTCGAGATAGCGCAGTTCGCGCGCCAGCGCCCCCATCGAGTCGCCATTCATCAGGCGCTGCAACGGAAGTCCACCGCGGCGCACCTCGCGGGCGATCGCGTCCTTGCCGGACTCCAACGCCTCCTCGCGACGCTCCTTGGCGAACCACTGCCGGATCTTGGCCTTGGCCCGCGGCGACACCACGAAGCCCTGCCAGTCCCGCGACGGCCCGGCGTTGAGCGCCTTGGAGGTGAAAACCTCCACCACTTCGCCGTTTTCGAGCTTGCGCTCCAACGC
>JBEVHL010000293.1:0-9009 GCA_040511255.1 Mycobacterium sp.
TGGCGCACCGGGACCGCTTCGACGTTCAGGCCGGACTTGCCGATCGCGAACTCCCGGCCGTCGTCGTCCTCGCGCCCGATGGTGCCGGACCGGAAGGCCACGTCGACCAGTGGCAGATCCTCGGGGGCGGACACGCTGCCCACGGCATCGCTGAGTAGCACGGTGGGGGCGGTATTGGGGCGGCACTGGGCCACGCACACCAGGGCGCCGTCGTCGCGGCGCACCCACATCAGGTAGTCGGCGAACGACAGGTCTGCGAGCAGCTGCCACTCGCCCACCACGGCATGCAGGTGATCGACCGCGTTGCCCGGCAGGATGGTGTGCTCGGCCAGCAGATCACCGAGCGTCGACATCGGCGCCTAGCTGATCACGGCGATGAGGTGACCGGCCTGGATGACGTCGCCGACGGAAACGTTGACCTTGGTCACGGTGCCGGCCACCTCGGCCAGCACGGGAATCTCCATCTTCATCGATTCCAGCAGCACGACGGTGTCGCCCTCGCCGATCTGATCGCCTTCGTGAACCACCACTTCAAGCACGCTGGCCACGATCTCCGCACGAACATCCTCGGCCATCTTCACCTCACTTGTCGCTGCGTCCTACCAGCCAACGCCGATCTGCCGCTCTATCGAACCACAACGTGCATGGGACAGAGCACCGTCACCTACATGAGACACTGGTACAAGTGCGCGTCACCGCCCGCCGGTGCGGCCGAAGTAAGCAATTCACTCAACTCGGAGGTACCTCATGGCTAAGCGTGGCCGTAAGAAGAAGGATCGCAAGCACAGCAAGGCCAACCACGGCAAGCGTCCCAACAGCTGATTTGTGCTCTAGCTCCTGAAGATGGTGGTGCGGCTGATCTCCAGCCGTAACCGCTGTCGCAGGCCCTCAGGGGCCTTGTCGCCACTGCATTTGGTGGCGACCAACGACTTGATCCGCTGCTCGACCCCGTAGTGCCGCAGGCACGTCGGGCACTCGTCGAGATGGTGCTGTAATTTCTCCCGCGTCGCGGCTGTGCATTCGCCGTCGAGCAGGGTCCAGACCTCCGCAATCACCGCCGCACATTCGGGATGATTGGGATCGACCGGGCCTACCGGGGGCTTCCAGTCAGCGTCACTCATGACGACACCTCCTCGGACTCATCAAGCTGCGAGCCACGGATGAACCCGCGCTCCTTGGCCACATCTTCCAGCAGAACCCGCAACTGGCGCCTGCCCCGATGCAGCCGGGACATCACCGTCCCGATTGGTGTATCCATGATCTCGGCGATCTCCTTGTAGGGAAAACCCTCGACGTCGGCGTAGTACACCGCCATCCGAAATTCTTCTGGCAACGCCTGCAGGGCCTCTTTGATCTCGGTGTCCGGCAGTGCTTCGAGGGCTTCGACTTCGGCCGAGCGGAGCCCGGTCGAGGTGTGTTCGGCATTGGCAGCCAGCTGCCAGTCGGTGATCTCTTCCGTCGGATACTCCGCCGGTTGCCGCTGCTTTTTGCGGTAGCTGTTGATGTAGGTGTTGGTCAGGATCCGGTACAGCCACGCCTTGAGATTGGTGCCTTCGCGGAACGACCGGAAGCCGGCGTACGCCTTGACCATGGTCTCCTGCAGCAGGTCCTCAGCATCCGCCGGATTGCGCGTCATCCGCAGCGCACCACCGTAAAGCTGGTCCAGCAGCGGGATCGCGTCGCGTTCAAATCTTGCCGTGAGCGCGGCGTCGGTCTCCACGGGCGGAGGCGGCGCAGCGACGCCCACACCGTTCACGCCATCGATGTCGGTCATCTTGAGTGACACAGTCCCTTCTGTCGCGATCGATACGAGGAACGCCGGCTGAGGCAACACCTCTGCCACTCCACGCTCCAGGCACACCAACGACACAGACTTCCCCTGTCACTCAATCCTAAGGGCTGTAACCGACAAGCCCCACGTTGCGGGCCTGACTGTTCTCCACAACAGCGCTGACGACCCCGTAATTCCTCAGCTATTTCGCGGCCGGAACCGCCGGATACTCTGACCTCGTGGCACGAGCGGCAACCCCGGCGATCGCGGCGCTGTTGGCCGCCAACATTCCGCACACCGTGCTGGCCTACGACCACGATCCGCGCAACCAGGCGTTCGGTGACGAGGCCGTCGCCGAGCTCACCGCGGCCGCACAGGTGAGCCCCGGCCAGATCTACAAGACGCTGGTGCTGGCGATTCCCACCGGCCTGGCCGTCGCCGTGGTGCCCGTACCGGCGAAACTGTCGTTGAAATCCGCGGCGGCCGCGCTGGGCGTGCCGAAGGCGGCGATGGCTGATCCCGCCGCCGCGCAACGCTCGACCGGCTATGTGCTGGGCGGCATTTCGCCGTTGGGCCAACGCAAAGCGCTGCCCACCGTCGTCGACGAATCGGCGCTGGGTTGGGATCGCATCCTGTGCAGCGCGGGCAGACGCGGCCTGGAGTTCGCCGTCGCACCCGCGGATCTGATCGCACTGACCCGGGCGGTGACCGCGCACATCACCGCGGATTAGGGTGCGACTATGTCCCTCACCGGCAAGACCATGTTCATCTCAGGTGCCAGCCGCGGTATCGGCCTGGCGATCGCCAAGCGGGCGGCCCGCGACGGCGCCAACATCGCCCTGGTCGCCAAAACCGCCGAACCGCACCCCAAGCTCGACGGCACGATCTACACCGCGGCCAAAGAAATCGAAGAGGCCGGCGGGCAGGCCCTGCCGATCGTCGGCGATATCCGCGACGGCGAGTCGGTGGACAGCGCCGTGGCCAAAGCTGTCGAACAGTTCGGCGGCATCGACATCTGCGTCAACAACGCCTCGGCCATCAACCTGGGCTCGATCACCGAGGTGCCGCTCAAGCGGTTCGACCTGATGAACGGGATCAACGTGCGCGGCACCTACGCGGTGTCGGCCGCGTGCATCCCACATATGAAAGGCCGGGAGAACCCGCACATCCTGACGTTGTCGCCGCCGATCCTGCTGGACCAGAAGTGGCTCAAACCGACGGCGTACATGATGGCCAAGTTCGGCATGACGCTGTGCGGCCTGGGCATGGCCGAGGATCTGCGGGCCGACGGAATCGCCTCCAACACGTTGTGGCCGCGCACCATGGTCGCCACCGCGGCCGTGCAGAACCTGCTCGGCGGGGACGAAGCGATGGGCCGGGCCAGAAAACCCGACGTCTACGCCGACGCCGCCTACGTGATCTTCAACAAACCGGCCCGCGAGTACACCGGCAACGCGGTGTTGTGCGAAGACGTCCTGGTCGAGTCCGGGGTGACCGATCTGTCGGTCTACGACTGCATCCCCGGCTCGGAACTCGGCGTCGATCTGTGGGTGGAGACCCCCAACCCGCCGGGCTACACCGGCCCCTAGTTCGCCTGGTGCAGGATGCCGCGGCCGATGGCCTCTCGGATCACCGGCATCGCGGCTTGGGCGAGCGCGCCCGCGTCGACCCCGTGCACGGCGGCCAGCAGCTCGATCAGCGTGCCCAGCGCCACCTCGCCGCGACAGCCGGCCAGCAGTGCGGTGAACACCTCGTCGACGCTGATGGTCGCCCCGGGGCCGCCTGGCCTGCGCACCACCGCACCGACCTGCTGCCAACCATCGGGCCCCGGCAGCGAGTGCTGCTCCAGGAACACCGGAGCGGTCGACAGCCTGGCGGCCAGCAGGTGGTCGTCGCTGTGCTCACGCAGGTACCGCCGGCGGGCGAAGAACGCGTCGACCTCGGGCCCGGTCAGTTCCTCACCGGCGCCGGTGATCTCTTCCAGGACGTGCTCGGTGCGGCCGCCACTGGCCCGCAGGCAGATGGTGCCCATGCCGACTCCGGCGATGCCTTCCTGGTCGAACCAGTCCAGCCACTGCGCGCCGCGTTCGATGGCGCGCTCGGCGCTCTCCCCGGCATCGGCCAGCCATAGCGACACGTAGCTCACCGGGTCCGCGAATTCTCGTTGCACCACCCAGGCATCCAGTCCGTTGCCGGCCAGCCACCCGCCGACCCGCTGGCGCCAGTCCTGCCCGGGCCGGACCATCCAGTTGGCCATGATCTGGGCCGTCCCACCTGGTTGCAGATGGTCAGGGATCTGCTCGATGATGTGCTGGCACAACGAATCTCCCGCCATCCCGGAGTCGCGATAGAGGTAGTCCTGCGACCCCGCACCCACGACGAACGGCGGGTTGGAGACGATCAAGTCGAACCGCTCCCCTGCCACCGGCTCGAACAGTGAGCCGAGCCGCAGATCCCAACTCATCCCGTTGAGCCGGGCAGTCGCGGCCGCCACGGCCAACGCCCTGGGGTTGGTGTCGGTGGCCACCACTTCGTCGGCGTGGGTGGCCAGATGCAGGGATTGGACGCCGCTGCCGACGCCCAGATCGAGGGCACGCGCGACGGGGGTCCGGACCACCGCCCGGGCCAGCGACAGCGCGGCTCCGCCGATGCCGAGCACGTAGTCGTGCCGGACGGACCCGGCGGGACCTCCGGTGTCGCGGTCGGACACCACCAGATAGTCGCGGGTGTCGTCGCCGTGCGGTCGGATGTCCAGGACTGCGCGGAGCTGCCCCTGCGCAGCGGGTTCGACGACGCCGTTGGCGGTCAGGGCGTCGACGCCCACGGACGGCAACGCGGCAGTCACCCGGTCCACGGTCTCGTCGCGACCGAGCAGGAACAGGTTCACTAGCACGGCCAGGCGCAGCCGCGCGGGATCGGCGTTGCCGGTGGCGCGGATCGCCGGCCACAGCGCGCCTTTGGTCAGCGCGGCGTCGGCGTCCGGGCCGAGCAGGTCGGCCACGCCCTCGACGGTGTAACCGGCCGCCCGCGCATCGGCGCCGATGGCATCGACCACCTGGCCGTCGGCCAGCGGACCGGTGGCTCCGGTCAAAACAGCGAGACCTGTTCGGACTCCGGCTCGGCGGGCTCGATCAGTTCCGGACCGTTGTTGCGGACGCTGTTGACCAGCCGCGACACCTCGCGGATCTCGATGCGGTCCAGATCGCCGTGGCCTTTGAGCAGACCCTCGTCGATAGGGGCGTCGGGGTCCAGCCAGCGGTCCCAGTCGGCCTGGGAGATGGTCAGCGGCATCCGGTCGTGGATGTGGGCCAGCTGGGCGGCGGCCTCGGTGGTGATGATGGTGCAGCTCATCAGCGGTGGGGTGTCCTTGGGTGCGTCTTTGGGCCGCCAGGTGGACCACAGGCCGGCCATGAACAGCGGCTCACCGTCACCGCCGTACATGAAGAAGGGCGTCTTGGTCGCCTTCTTGCCCGTCGCCAGGTCGCCGTTCGGGCGCCATTCGTACCAGCCGTCCATCGGGATCAGGCAGCGCTTCCCCTTGGCGGAGCTGCGGAACGCCGGAGACGTCACGACCGTCTCCGCTCTCGCGTTGATCAGCAGCGGGCCCTTGCCGTCGGGCGCGCCGTCCGGCCCCGCTTTGGCCCAGGCCGGGACCAGACCCCAGCGCATGGACCGCAGCCGGCGCGTCGACTGGTCGTCGGGCTCGGAATGACGCTTCACGACGGCGGTGATGGTGGTGGTGGGTGCGACGTTGTAGTTGGCAGCGGGGTAGTTGGCAGCGGGGTAGTTGGCCGCGGGGTTGTTGGCGGCCGGAGGTGGGTCTTTCTGCTCGGCCGCGGCTGCGGTGATCTCGTCGAGGGCCTGAATCTTCTCGGCCAGCAGTGCCGGGTCCGTGGTGACCGCGAATCGTCCACACATAAGCCCATAGTCCCAGAGGAGACCGACAAGGCAGGATGGAGCCGTGACAGAGCTGCAATCGTGGACCGCGCCCAACACCCCGGCACCCGTGCATGCGACGGTCGTCATCCCTGGTTCGAAGTCGCTGACCAACCGGACCCTGGTGCTGGCCGCGCTGGCCGCCGCGCAGGGTCAGGGCAGCTCGACCATCACCGGCGCGCTGCGCAGCCGTGACACCGACCTGATGATCGGCGCGCTGCGCACCCTGGGGCTGGTCATCGACGGCGACGGCTCCGAACTGACCGTCTCCGGTCAGCTCTCCCCCGCGGCAGGCGCGAAGGTGGACTGCGGGCTGGCAGGCACTGTGCTGCGATTCGTCCCCCCGGTGGCCGCGCTCGGTGATGCCGTCGTCGAGTTCGACGGTGACGAGCAGGCCCGAGCCCGGCCCATCACGCCACTGCTGGATGCGCTGCGCACCCTCGGGGTCGGTATCGACGGCGCGGCGATGCCGTTCCTGGTCAACGGCACCGGTGCGGTCCGGGGCGGCACCGTCGACATCGACGCGTCGTCGTCCTCACAATTCGTCTCCGCGCTGTTGCTGACCGGCGCGGCGTTCACCGACGGCCTGACCGTGCAGCACACCGGCACCTCGGTGCCGTCCGCGCCGCACATCTCGATGACCGTGGCGATGCTGCGCCAGGCCGGGGTCGAGGTCGACGACAGCACTCCCAACCGCTGGCAGGTGGCGCCGGGCCGGATCGCCGCCCGGCACTGGGAGGTCGAACCCGACCTGTCCAACGCGGTGCCGTTTCTGGCCGCGGCCCTGGTCACCGGTGGCACCGTACGGGTAACCGGCTGGCCGTCGCCGAGCCTGCAGCCCGCAGGCATCATCCATTCCATCTTGCGCAAGCTCGATGCTGTTGTGACGCAATCGGATTCGTACCTCGAAGTGTGTGGTTCGCGGCTGTACGGCGGCTTCGACGTCGACCTGCACGACGTCGGCGAACTGGCCCCCGCCGTGGCGGTGCTGGCCGCCCTGTCCGCACCCGGATCGGTGTCCCGGCTCTCCGGCATCGCCCATCTGCGCGGCCATGAGACGGACCGGTTGGCGGCCCTGAGTGCCGAGATCAACGGCCTGGGCGGCGACTGTCAGGAAACCCCCGACGGCCTGGTCATCACCGCCGCGCCGTTGCACGCGGGGACGTGGCACTCCTATGCCGACCACCGGATGGCGATGGCGGGCGCGATCATCGGCCTGCGGGTGAACGGGGTCGAGGTCGACGACATCGCCACCACTTCGAAGACGCTGCCGGAGTTCCCGACGCTGTGGGCAGACATGTTGGCGGGCCAGGATTTTGATGTCTAGGGACTCGCCGTGAGCGGTTACAGCTACGACGAGTCCGACGTGCGGATCCGGCCCGGCAAGGGATCGCGGCCGCGGACGAAAACGCGGCCGATCCACGCCGATGCCCATCCGGCGATGGTGGTGACCGTGGACCGCGGGCGGTGGGGCTGCGTGCTCGACGGCGATCCGTTGCAGCCGGTCACTGCCATGCGCGCAAGGGAATTGGGCCGGACGCCGATCGTCGTCGGCGACGATGTCGAAATCGTCGGCGACCTGTCCGGCCGGCCGGACGCGCTGGCCCGCATCGTGCGCCGCGGCGAACGCCGAACGGTGTTGCGCCGCACCGCAGATGACGACGATCCGACGGAGCGGGTGGTGGTCGCCAACGCCGATCAGCTGCTGATCGTGGTGGCCTTGGCCGATCCGCCGCCACGGACGGGGTTCGTCGAGCGGGCGTTGATCGCCGCCTATGCGGGCGGGCTCAAACCGATCCTGTGCCTGACGAAATCCGACCTCGCGCCCGCCGAGCCCTTCGCCGCGCAGTTCGCCGACCTCGATCTGACCGTGGCCACCGCGGGTCGCGACGACCCCCTCGACGTGGTCGAGCCGCTGGTGGCCGGACTGCTGACCGTGCTGCTGGGACACTCCGGCGTCGGCAAGTCCACGCTGGTGAATCGCCTGGTGCCGGCGGCGTTGCGCGCCGTCGGCAATGTCTCCGGCGTCGGCAAGGGCAAACACACCTCGAGCCAGTCGATTGCGCTTCCGCTGCACGGCGGGGGCTGGGTGATCGACACTCCGGGCGTGCGCTCGTTCGGGCTGGCACACATCGAGACCACCGACGTGTTGTTGGCGTTCTCCGATCTGGCGCAGATCATCACCGATTGCCCGCGCGGCTGCGGCCACATGGGCCCACCCGCCGACCCGGAGTGCGCACTGGATGCGCTGACGGGCCCTGCCGCGGGCCGGGTGGCCGCCGCGCGCCGGCTGCTCGGGGTATTGAAGAAGGGCGGCCAGCGCGAGGCCGAACCGCCGCCAGAACCGTAGCCGTCGGCTCGGTGTTTGTGCTGACGATTTACCGGGCACGCAATCGGCCAGACCGCACTCCCCACGATTTTCCACAAGGTCCCATCAGTAGGAGGTTCGAACGTGACAAATGTCCCCGCGATTGCACTGAACGACGGGTCGCAGATCCCGCAGCTCGGTTTCGGTGTGTACCAGGTGAAGCCCGAAGAGACGGCGACCACGGTGAAGCTGGCGCTCGACCTCGGCTACCGCCACATCGACACCGCGGAGATGTACCAGAACGAGGAAGGCGTCGGACAGGGTGTCCGCGACTCCGGGCTTGATCGGGCCGACGTGTTCGTCACGAGCAAGCTCAACAACGGTTTCCACAAGCCCGACGATGCGCGCAAGGCATT
Source organism: Mycobacterium sp. (assembly GCA_040511255.1). Lineage (GTDB taxonomy): Bacteria > Actinomycetota > Actinomycetes > Mycobacteriales > Mycobacteriaceae > Mycobacterium. Next base: position 8,432 of record JBEVHL010000293.1, read on the forward strand.
TGACGAGACGTTGGCCAAACTGCAGTTCGACTATGTCGATCTGTTCCTGATCCACTGGCCGCTGCCCACGCTGTACGACGGCGACTACGTCTCGACCTGGAAAGTGTTGGAGGAGTTCAAGAAAGACGGTCGCGCCAAGAGCATCGGCGTGTCCAATTTCCAGACCGCCCACCTCGAGCGGCTCGCCAAGGAGAGCGACACCGTGCCGTCGGTGAACCAGATCGAGGTGCATCCGTACTTCACCAACGAAGAGGTGCGGGCCTACGGTCTGGCGCACGGCATCTTCACCGAGGCGTGGTCACCCATCGCCCAGGGCGCCGTGCTCGATGATCCGGTGGTGGAGCGCATCGCCGAGGCCACCGGCAAGTCGCCGGCGCAGGTGGTGTTGCGCTGGCACATCCAGCGCGGCGACATCATCTTCCCGAAGTCGGTGACGGAGAAGCGGATCAAGGAGAACTTCGAGATCTTCGACTTCGAGCTGGGTGCTGAGGATATCGACGCCCTCACCGCGCTCGACAAGGGTGAGCCGGGCCGCACCGGCCCGAACCCGGACACGTTCGACTACGTGCCCGACTGAC
>JBEVHL010000294.1:0-6727 GCA_040511255.1 Mycobacterium sp.
TCGGCATCGCCCGCGCCGACGTCATCGCAGGCGTGCTGCCCAGCGGCACGGCCGATGTGATCAAGGGCCTGCAGGCCGAGGGCCGGCGGGTGGCGATGGTCGGCGACGGCGTCAACGACTCGGTGGCGCTGGCGACCGCCGACATCGGGATGGCGATGGGCACCGGTACCGACGCGGCGATCGAGGCCGGCGACGTCACGCTGGTCCGCGGTGACCTGCAGACCGTTCCGACCGCACTGAGGTTGTCGGCGCGCACCCTGCACACCATCCGGGTGAACCTGTTCTGGGCGTTCGCGTACAACACGGCGGCCATTCCGCTGGCCGCGCTGGGGCTGCTCAACCCGATGATCGCCGGGGCCGCGATGGCCTGCTCGTCGGTGCTCGTGGTGGCCAACAGCCTGCGCCTGCGCCGGTTCTCTTAGTGATTTCGGCGCGCTCCCGACCGCTGAGCGGTCGGGTCCGCGCCGAAGTCACAGGTTCGAGTTGGTACAAGTTTCATAATCTGTAACACTGTTCCAGTGACCGAATTGGCGAAGGCCGAAACCGCGACCGACGGGCTCCCGCTCGGACCGCAGTCCCTGGTGTGGAAATACTTCGGCGACAACCGGATGTACCTGATCGGGCCGCGGCCCGCCGTGCTGCAGAACATGCTCGCCGAACTCGGCCAGGGCGTGCTGGACCATTCGGTGTTCTTCTCCGATACCGCAGCCCGGGTCAAGCGGTCGATCCCGCCGATCATGATGACCGTCTACGGCGCCGACGACGAGAACCCCGGTCTTCAGGTCCGCGACTTCCACACGTCGATCAAGGGCGATATGACCCTGCCTACCGGGGAAACAAAGCGTTACCACGCACTGGATCCCGAGACATACTTCTGGGCGCACGCCACCTTCGTCGAGCAGGTCTTCTACTTCGCGGACACCTTCGTCACACGGCTGACCGACGCCGAACGGGAGCAGATCTACCAAGAGTCCAAGACTTGGTATCGCCGCTACGGGGTCAGCGACCGGCCGATGCCCGTCGACTACGCCGCGTTCGAAAAGTATTGGGACGACATGATGGAACGCGTCGTGGTGCCCCACCAGACCGCGAAGTACGGCGTCGGCTATGTCACCAAGGGTTTCCCGCGACCCAAAGGGGTGCCACCGCTGGCCTGGACCATCGCGGCGCCGGTGTTCAACCCCGTCGCGGCGTTCCTCACCACGGGCGGCATGCCCCCGCGGGCCCGCACCCTGCTGAACCTGCCGTGGTCGGACCGCAAGGAGCGCAACTACCAACGCTTCGCCGCTTTCTGGCGGTCGAAGCCGGTCAACTGGGTATGGGACCGGCTGCCGATGACCGTGCGGTACAACAAGTTTGCCCAGACCGGCTATGCCAGGGGCTGACCCGACGACGCAGCTCATCCTGGATGCTGCCGTCGTCGAATTCGAACGCCACGGCTTCACCCGGGTGGCGCTCGACGATGTCGCCCGGCGCGCGAAGGTCAGCCGCACCACCATCTACCGCCGGTTCGCCAACCGCGACGAACTGGTGGCCGCCGTCATCGACCGGGAGAACGTGCTGCTGTGCGCCGGTATCGCCGACGAGCTGAAAACCGCAGGCCCGCAATCGAATTACTACGTCGAGGCGTTTACCTCGGCGATCCTGCGGCTGCGTCGGCACCGGGTGCTCAACCAGTTGATCTCCGATGAGCCCGCACTGGCGCTGGAGTTGGTCCGCGAGCATTACGACCCCGCGGTGCAACGCATCGCCGACGCTCTTGCGGTGATCTTCCCGGTTGGGTTCGCCGAGCGGATCGGCCCGCAGGCGGTCACCGAACTGGCCGACGCCATCCTGCGCTACGCGATGATGGCGCTGCTGCTGCCCGGGTCGGCGCCGCTGCAGACCGCCGACGACCTCCGCGCCTTCGCCACCGCGCACTTCCTGCCCAGCCTGCCGCAGGCGCTGCGGGCGGTTCCTGTCTGACGCCCGCGCGGACGGGGTATCCGCCCCGACATGAGCGAGCAGGCATTCCACAAAGGCGACAAGGTCACCTGGCACAGTCACGGCACCACGGTGCACGGCACCGTGCAGGAGAGGATCACCTCGGACACCACCGAGGCCAAGCGGTCGGTGCGCGCGTCGAAAGACGAGCCGCAGTACCGGGTGCGCAGCGACAAGACCGGTAAGGACGCCGTGCACAAACCGGAATCCCTGACCAAAAGCGACTAGGTGTTGTGCTGGTGCAATTCCAGCGCGATGGCCGACAGCGCCATGCCGAGATGCGCGACGGCCTCGGCGAGCAGCTTCTGTGCTTCGTCTTCGGTGCTCTCACCGGCTGCGGTGGCCTTCGCTACGGCCCGGTCCGCCTGGTCTTTCGCTCCCGTGTAGGACATCGACCCTCACCTTCGTCGTGGTTCCCGATTGATTCCCCGCTGAGCGGTGATCAAACGCGGCTATAAAGACTCTCATGACCACCTTGGCGCAGATCGCGCCCGCCTTCGTCGAGATGGCCCATTCGATCGTCTGGGCCTCGGTCGCCACCGTCGACCGCGACAGCCGACCCCGCAGCCGCATCCTGCATCCGATCTGGGAATGGGACGGCACCGACCTGTTCGGGTGGATCGCCACCTCGCCGACCCCGGTCAAACACGCCGACCTCGCGGTCCACCCCGACGTGTCGGTGAGCTACTGGACCACCAACCACGACACCTGCAGTGCGGACTGCTCGGCGCAGTGGTTCTTCGACGATGACACCCGAATCGCCGTGTGGGACAAGTTCAAGAACGCCCCGGACCCGGTCGGCTACGACCCGGCGATCATCGAACCGTGGCGCGACGGCCCCACCTCACCGGCGTTCGCGGCGCTACACCTGACGCCGCGTCGGCTGCGGGTGATGCCGGGTACCGCGATGACCCAAGGGGTCGGCGACGTGCTCAACTGGCACGCGTGAGCAGCACGGCCTGCTCGAACGGCAGCCGCGCGAACACGGGCTGCCACCACCCGGTGACGTGGGGTGCGGCCTCCGCTTTGGTCATCACCCGCGGATCGGTCAGCGCGAACGTCTTGCCGTAGCGCTTCAGCCGCCCACCTCCCGCGGCGGTGAGGTTTTTCAGCCAGTCCCGGTCAGGGCCGTAGCTCAGCAGGATCGCCACCCCGTCGTCGGTGCTGAACACATTCAGCGGGGTGCGAAACGTCCGGCCGGACTTGCGGCCGGTGTGCTCCAGAATGCCGAACGCCGGGATATAACCCGCCCAGATCCGCTGCACCGGATTGGTCACGCGCCGGTTGAACCGCGCCAGCCACTGCGGCAACTGCATGCCACCATCATCGCTCCAACGGCCAACGTGCCGCAGCCCCTTTCCCGATGCTGCCGCGTAGGCCAGACTCACAGGATGGCCTACCTCAAGCCGCCGTGGTTCACCGCCAAGATCTTCAACACGGTCGCGATGGCCTGCGGCGTCGCCGGCGCCGAGACGCTGACCGTGACGAGGCGGTCGGGCGTGCACCACCAGCAGATTCCGGTGATCACCGTCGACGTGGACGGCACCAAATACCTGGTCTCCACCCGCGGGGAATCGGACTGGGTGCGCAATGTGCGAGCTACGCCGCAGGTGACGTTGACCACCCAGGCCGGGGCGGTGCACTACCTGTCCACCGAAGTGCCCGTCGACCAGCGCGAACCTGTCCTCACGGCCTACCGGGCCAAGGCAGGCAAGACCGTCGAGGGCTACTTCCAGAAGCTGCCCGACCCCGCTGATCACCCCGTTTTCACCCTTACCCCGGCCTGACAACTACACCCTGTAGTCGAGCCACCGGCCGACCTGGGACACTGGATCCCATGAGCAGTACCGAGCTGTCCGCCAAGCTCTTCGCCGACGCCTGTGCCGTCATCCCTGGCGGCGTCAACTCCCCGGTCCGAGCGTTCAACTCGGTCGGCGGGACGCCGCGCTTCATCACCTCCGGCAAGGGGTACTGGCTGACCGACGCCGACGGCAACCGTTACGTCGACCTGGTGTGCTCCTGGGGGCCGATGATCCTCGGGCACGCGCACCCCGCCGTCGTCGAAGCGGTCATCGCCGCGGCGGCGCACGGCCTGTCGTTCGGCGCACCGACCCCGTCGGAGTCCGAACTCGCCGCCGAGATCATCGGCCGCGTGGCACCCGTCGAACGGGTCCGGCTGGTCAACTCCGGCACCGAAGCCACCATGAGCGCGGTCCGGCTGGCCCGCGGCTTCACCGGCCGTGCCAAGGTGGTCAAATTCTCCGGCTGCTACCACGGCCACGTCGACGCACTGCTTGCCGACGCCGGATCCGGGGTGGCGACGCTGGGCCTGCCGTCCTCGCCGGGGGTCACCGGCGCCACCGCCGCCGACACCATCGTGTTGCCGTACAACGACGTAGCCGCCGTCGAAGAGACCTTCGCGAAGTTCGGCGCCGACATCGCCGCCGTCATCACCGAGGCCAGCCCGGGCAACATGGGTACCGTCCCACCCCTGCCCGGCTACAACGCCGCACTTCGGCGGATCACCGCCGAGCACGGTGCGCTGCTCATCATGGACGAGGTGATGACCGGCTTCCGGGTCAGCCGAAGTGGTTGGTACGGAATCGATCCGGTGGAAGCCGACCTGTTCACCTTCGGCAAGGTGATGAGCGGCGGGCTGCCCGCCGCGGCCTTCGGCGGCCGGGTCGAGGTGATGGAGCGGCTGTCCCCGCTGGGCCCGGTCTATCAGGCAGGCACCCTGTCCGGAAACCCGGTGGCGGTGGCGGCCGGGCTGGCCACGCTGCGCACCGCCGACGACGCGGTCTACGCCGCGCTCGACGCCAACGCCGACCGGCTGGCCGCTCTATTCGACGATGCCCTCACCGAAGTCGGTGTGGCGCACCAGGTTCAGCGTGCGGGCAACATGCTCAGCGTGTTCTTCGCCGATGAGCCGGTCACCGACTTCGCCGCCGCTCGCGCCAGCGCGACATGGCGCTTCCCTGCGTTCTTCCACGCCCTGCTCGACGCCGGCGTGTACCCGCCGCCGAGTGCGTTCGAGGCCTGGTTCGTCTCGGCCGCCCTGGACGACGAGGCGTTCGACCGCATCGCCGCCGCACTGCCTGCCGCAGCCGAGGCCGCCGCGCACGCCGAACAGCCGGGAGCCTGAGTGGCCCGCACCGGTGTGATCACCAAAGTGCACGTCATGCGGCACGGTGAAGTGCACAACCCCGAGGGAATCCTCTACGGCCGGCTGCCCGGCTACCACCTCTCCGAGCGAGGCAAGGCGCAGGCCCAGGCGGTCGCCGACTCATTGGTGGGCAATGACATCGTCGCGGTGATCGCCTCGCCCCTGCAACGGGCGCAGGAGACCGCGGCCCCGATCGCCGCGGCGCACCACCTGACCATCGACACCGACCCCGACCTGATCGAGTCGGCGAATTTCTTTGAGGGCAAACGCATGTCGCCGGGCGACGGCGTCTGGCGGCACCCCAAGGTGTGGTGGCAGCTGCGCAACCCGATGACCCCGTCGTGGGGCGAGCCGTACAAGGAGATCGCCGCGCGGATGACCGCCGCGATCAACCGGGCCCGGGTCAAGGGCGCCGGGCATGAGGTGGTGTGCGTCAGCCACCAGCTGCCGGTTGAGACGTTGTGGCGGTCGCTGCAGGGCAGGCGCCTGCCGCATGATCCGCGCAAACGGCAGACCCAGCTGGCGTCGTTGACCACGCTCACCTACGACGGTGACGAGCTCATCGACGTCTCTTATTCCGAGCCCGCGGGTCGCTAGGTGATGCGCGGCCTGGTGCTGGCAGTTGCGGTCACGACCGCTCTGCTCACCGGCTGCTCGACAGGTGACGACGCCGTCGCCCAGGGCGGAACGTTCGAATTCGTCGCACCCGGCGGCAAGACCGACATCTTCTACGATCCGCCCGAACGTCGCGGCCGCCCGGGGCCCTTGGCGGGTTCAGACCTGATGGACCCGGACCGCAAGGTGTCCCTCGACGACTTCACCGGCAAGGTCGTGGTGATCAACGTGTGGGGCCAGTGGTGCGGGCCGTGCCGCTCGGAGATCGGCCAGTTGCAGACGGTGTACGACGCCACCAAAGGCAGCGGGGTGGCTTTCCTCGGCATCGACGTCCGCGACAACAACCGCGACGCCGCGCAGGATTTCATCACCGACCGCAAGGTCACCTTCCCGTCGATCTACGACCCGTCGATGCGCACCATGATCGCATTCGGCGGCAAATACCCGACCACCGTCATCCCGTCGACCATCGTGCTGGACCGCCAGCACCGGGTGGCTGCGGTGTTCCTGCGCGAGCTGCTCGCCGAAGACCTGCAGCCCGTCGTCACCCGGCTGGCGGCTGAGCCCGAGCCGAAAACATGACGGGCGTAACCGAACTCGCCGCGTCCGGACCTCTACTGTTCGCCCTGGGCGCGTGTGTGCTGGCCGGGTTGGTGTCGTTCGCCTCGCCCTGTGTGGTGCCGTTGGTGCCCGGCTATCTGTCGTATCTGGCGGCGGTGGTCGGGGTCGACGACGCAGATGGGGCGACGGTCAAGACCCAGGCTCAGGCCCGATTGCGGGTGACCGGTTCGGCCTTCCTGTTCGTCGCCGGTTTCACCGCGGTGTTCATTCTCGGCACCGTCGCGGTGCTGGGCATGACCACCACGCTGATCACCAATGAGCTTCTGCTGCAACGGGTCGGCGGCGTCATCACCATCATCATGGGCCTGGTGTTCGTCGGGTTCATCCCGGCGCTGCAACGCC
>JBEVHL010000295.1:0-5595 GCA_040511255.1 Mycobacterium sp.
CGATGTTGCCAGCATTCACCTCCACAGCCCACGCGCGGGCGCGGGCAATGGTGGCGAGGGCGTCGTCGCGGGTGCCGTGGTCCGCAAAGACGAGTTTGACCAGGCCTTCGAACTCGAGCGCTGGGCCGTCCCCGGGATCGGCGAGCCACTCGGCGAGCGCGCGTCGGCCGGACGGAGTGATCGTGTAGACGGTGGCTGTTCGACAAGCTCGACGACGTCGGCAAGCGGCAGGCCGAGGCAAACCTGCACGAGGTCATGGCCGCACATGCCGGCGAGGACGGCGTGCTCCTCGGGTCCGGTGCCTGGATCGTCACCGCGCGACGCTAATGATGCCGCGCCGCAGACTGGCGCCTCGCGGCAAAATGAGTCCGCTGATCGGTGACCGATTGGCGCGCCCCCGGTGCCCAGAATTTTTTCTTGGCAATTCCCCGGACCCGGAGCCCAGAATTTTTCGTGCTCACCTCACCCTGATACGCACGCGGCGCGCACGAGCCATCGGTTAGGTCACATGCCCACAGAGCCGCCGGGGTCCAACGTGCCAGGGTCCCTCATCTCGTCGGAGCGCCTCGTAACACCACAGCGCTTGCAGGTCCACAGGCGACGTGCGTCCGGGAAGGCGCGCTAATCCCTGACGTTGTGCAGGGATAGGTGATCATCCGTGAGCGACCACGCAGAGTGGTTTGGCTTCGGTGCTGGCGATGGTGACTGCCGACGGAGCTCGAGCGATCAGTCGCGCTGAGGCCTGCGACGCTGCTCGTACCTGAAGGACAGTTGGATCCTCGTGCGGTAGATGAGCTGGCCACCGTCGCCGACGTGAATATCCTGCTTGACGATCTCGGCGACCCGAAGGTCCCGAACCGAAGTGCCCGCTTCCCTGATCGCGTCAGCGGCAGCCTCCTCCCAGGAGGTTGTGCTCGTTCCGATGACGTCGATCACCCGGTAGACGCTCATACTTGTCCTCCTCGTTGAATGTGCCGATCGGTCCGATTCGGCGCGGTGATGATCTCGCACTCACGGGCCGAGGGCAACTAGGGCACACGATTCCCGCACGCACGAGCGCGGGCCCGGAGGACCTGGTCAGCAAGGCCAGCGCCGGGGCGTGGGCCTGCGAAAGAGGCAGAAGGCTCAGCCGGAGATGCCCATTCCTCCTATGCCTGCTGCGCCCGTTTGACGCCGGCACCGGCCGGCGCATCCTGTCGGTGGCGGGGCCGCCCGTTCGGGGTGGCGAACGCGCCGTGCTCTTTCGACCGGTCGTGCCGGATCGGGTGCACCCGGATGATCTGGCCGTCGCAGGACAGCTGCACCGAACCGGCCACGATCGACACTTGCACACTCCGCCTGCGCCAGGGGTTCCCGACCCGGTAGTTGGTGCCGGCGAACGAGACGTACCCGGAAGAGTCCACCACTCGGGTCACAACCATCCCGTCGGTGGCGCGTCGCGGACGGCGGCTGCCCTGCCGCAGCCGGACCTGCTGGTGCTGGTCGGTGTCGGGTTTGCGGCGTTGCACGTGTTCTGCGACCAGCACCTCACGGTGGAAGATCCGCACCAGATGCTCCGCGGCCACCGCCTCGACCGGTTCCCCGGCCAGCACGATCGGCACCCGGTAGCGAAACCCGCCTAGGGAGATCGAGCCCTGTTGGTCGACCCAGCGTTGCACCCCGGGCAGCCGCACGATCCGTGGCCCCGGCTCCACCACCGGTGGCATGGCCGGGATGGCACTGGGTTCGACGACGGTCTCCAATCCGGGCCCGGCAGCAAGCTGGAGCCTCTCGATCGGGGCCGCATCCCCAACGCCTGGTGCGGCCGCTCGGTGTTGTAGTAGACCACCCAGGCATCCAAAGCCTGCTGCAGCTCCTCTACGGTGGAGTGCTGGCGATCATGGTCGCGGAGGAATTCGGCACGTATCGTTTTGTGCCACCGCTCCACTTTCCCTGTGGTGGTTGGGGATCGCGGCGCGGTCAGCAGATGCCGAATACCGTTCTCGGCGCAGATCCGATCAAACAACACCTCCGCCGAACTTCCCTGCGGGGCCGAACCGGCCGGTGAAGACCTTGCCGTTGAGTTCCTAACCGATGTCAAGCTGCGCCGGCTCGTCTAGCGTGGGTTGTGGACGGGCCGGTTGATGGGGCGCTTGGCGACCTCTTGTTTCGCCGGTCCGTTCTTGTGTCGGTGGTGGTTCTGCGTCGGGCGGCGCGGAGGTCTTTCGAGATCGTGTAGCGCTCGGCGATGATTGTGCGGGCTTGTTCGATGGTGACGGGGGTGCCGTCGACGTCACGCAGCTGGTAGGGCTGTCCGGCGCGCCAGCAGGCGATGATCCGGGTCAGCAAGGTTGTTGCGATGTGGCAAAGCGCGGAGTTGTGGTGCTTGCCGGCTTCGGTCATGAGGCGGTGGTATTTGGCGGCCAGGGTGGGGTCGATGCGGCGGGCCTGGCCGGCGGCCATGAACAGTGCTTGCCGCAGGACCGCGTCGCCGCGCTTGGTCGGTCCGCCGTGTCGATCGTTGAGGCCGGAGGCGTCGAGGATCGGGACGAGGCCGGTGAAGGCTCGGGCGCCGGCGAGGGAGGTGAACCGGTTCGGGTCGCCGAGCCGTCCGAGGATGGCGGCGGCGGTGATCGTTGCGACGCCGGGGGCGGAGGTCAGGATGCCGCTCGGGTCGGCTTCACGCAGCAGCAGCGTGGTCCGTTCGTCGAGGTCTTTGATCTCTTCGGTCAGCTGCAATGCCAGTCTGGCCTCGATGGCGATGTCCTCGGCCAGGTCGGGGTAGTCCAGCTCGCCCACCGGACCACAGCTGGAGGGTCTCTTGGGCTGCGGCGAGTAACGCGTCGGCGTGCGGTTCGCCCCAGGCGCCGCGGGAGTGCCGGTAACAGAACCGGGCCAGCCGGGTCCGGCCGAGCCGTTTCACCACATGCGGATCGGCGTAGCCGGCGGCGAGGAACTTCAACGGGGTGCGGTTGGCCAGATCGGCGCCGATTGCGGCGTGCCATGCCGGCCCGAGAATCTCCAGCAACGCATCCAGCCGGGCCAAGCTCTGGCTGCGGCGGTGGGTCAGCGTCGAATGTAGCTTGGCCGCCCGCTTCAACGCATCACCTGGCCCCAGGCCCTGCTCGGCATACAGGCCGTCAGGATGCAGCATCGGCAGCCGGGCGAGCAGTTGAGAGTCCAACCGGTCGGATTTGGTGTGCTTGGCGTAGTAGCGGCGCAGATCCGCCGAACGTTCTGGTGGAACCAGCACGACGCTGGCGCCACGGCGCCGAAACCACGCGGCCAGCGGTACCCACGCGTTGCGCGTCGGTTCCATCACCACCAGCAGGTCGGCCGGCTCGGTGCCCTCGGGCAGCATGGCCCACAAACGGTCTAGATCTTGGGGCGTGGTTCGGAACCGACGTCCGGTCCAGATGAACCGGCCCTGCTCATCGGCGAGGCTGACTTGGTGCGCGGCTCGACACGCGATGTCGATACCCAGGCGAAGCGGCACTACGAACTCCCATCGGACGACTGACTCAGGAACCGTCGACAGCCCACTGCCGCATGAGAACGGTCCGCACCAGACATTCGCTAACAGGGATCCGCGGGCCATTCGGCGCGGTCGCCAGGTTCCTAACAGGGTGGCCGGTCTCCGGCAGAAGGCCCCGCACACCAACGTGATCAACAGGCAAGGAGTCGCGTCGCGCTCCGATCGGTGAAGCAACGACGATGGGCGGGTGCCGGACCCGTCGATCCTCACACCGCCGGCCGGACAATCCGGGGACCTCAGGGCACCACATAGCTTGAATATCGGTCAAAATCTGATCCGGCACTCCGTGTCGCCGCAGCGCCGCCAGCAGCGCCTCACACACCGGGCCGGCGGTCGCCCGCCGCACCAGTTTGGCCGAGATCGCGAACCGGGAGTTGTCATCGATCCCGGAGACCGCTTTCAGCTCGACCCCATCGGCCAGGTGGAAGCCACCGACCACATCCATCTGCCACGGCTCCATAGCCGGGCCCGCTCCCAGCGGCGATAGTCCGCCCGACGGCGCCGCCGCTGCTCCGCCGCCACCAAACCATGCCGCACCAGCGCTCGATAAACACTGGTCCGGCCAGGCACCGGCACCGGCTTGTCGCGCCGCAGCTGGTAGCGGATCCGGTCCGCCCCCACACCGGATGCACCGCCCGGATCTCCACAATCCGCGCCTCGGTCGCCGGACTCATCTGATGCGAACACGAATGCGGCCGCGACGACCGATCACCCAAACCGCCCAGACCGCCCTCCGCGGCATACCGGCGCAGCCAAGCGTGCGACACCCCGAACCGGCGGGCCACCTCGGTCACCGAGGCGCCGTCCAGCACCTCCCGCACCGCCCGATACCGCTGCTCGGCCACCCTCAACTCCACCAGCATCACCGGCTCCTTCCCAGTCTGAAGACCACGAAGGAACCCCACCGAACGACACCGCAACAGCCACAGGGCACGACAAAGTGTCAAGCACGTACCGGAACGACTGTCGCGCAGGTACCGGAACCGCGTCTTGAAACTGTCAAGCAGCTACCGGAACCCGATGGTCAAGCATGAACCGGAACTGCACACACAGCTTCGGGCGCTCTGTGTGCTGCCAATTGCTGCCAAGAATGATCAGTCCCTTTCGTCGTAACACCGAAAGGGACTCTGACAAGGGCTTTGTAGTAGCGGGGACAGGAAAGTCATCGCGCTGCGGCCGCGCCATGTCGACTTCCTCTGCCGCATGGTCAGCGTCGAGGACACCATCGTCGAGACGTCCAAGAAGAACTCCCCGACCGGCGAACGCTTCCTCGTGAAGCCGTACCCGAAGAACAACGAGCCGCGAACGTTCGGCGTACGGCAGGGGTGGCTGGACGAGGTCGCGGCTCACATCCGGACCAAGTCGATCGGCCGCGACGAGCTGTTGTTTGCGACGAGGGTTGGCACGCCGATCTCTCGCAACAGCTTTCGGACTCAAGTGTGGCTCCCCACCGTGAAGGCCAGCGGGGTCGACTTCAGGGTCCGCGTCCACGACCTCCGCCATGCCCACGCCTCCTGGCTGCTGGCAGGTGGCTCCGATCTGCGGTCGGTGATGGACAGGATGGGTCACCACCAGATCCAGACGACGCAGAAGTACCTCCACGCACTGCCCGAGGCCGATCGGAAGAATCTCGACGCACTCGAGCGGATATCACGAGGAACGAACAGGTGACTCGACACCGTATTCGCATCGAACGCTGCCAATGCCGCGAAGTAGCTCTCAATCTCGGGTCACATCGGTCGGACAACTAGGGCTGGGCGTTGGTGTTGTCTCCGGCTGCTTGACAACGTGCTTACCCCCCACTTTGATTCGGGTCAGATGGTTGGACAGCTGGTCACTTATGGCAGCGACGGTACCGGTGACTTCTTCGTCCCGAAGCACCTCGGACGGGCGTCGCTTGATGATCTTGCCGGTCGCCAAGCGTCCTGGACCAGGTACCGGGAAACAACCGAACGGACCCGATGAGTTCGTGGCCCGCGGCTGGTCCAAGCTCGTGACACCCTAGGAAAGGACACCGCCATGTCAGAGCTTCTCGTCGACTTCATCACCTCGCTCGACGGCTACGCATCGGGAGAGGGATG
>JBEVHL010000296.1:0-15602 GCA_040511255.1 Mycobacterium sp.
CAACGCCAGGTTCGCGATATCGGACAGGGACCACTGTGACGCGGACGCGTTCCGGGATCGCCCTATTCGAGTAAGCGTTGCTTCCGTGGTTGATGAGCAAAATGACGGTGCCGGAGCATTCGGCCATGTGCCCGTGCTGCTCGACCGGTGCGTCGAACTGCTGACCCCCGCGCTCACCAGGCACAGCCCGGACGGCTCCGGCGCCCTGCTGATCGACGCCACGCTGGGTGCGGGCGGGCACACCGAGCGATTCCTGACCGACCTGCCCGGGCTGCGGGTGATCGGACTCGATCGCGACCCCAGCGCATTGGCCATCGCCGGTGCGCGCCTGGCCCGATTCTCCGATCGGGTCACCCTGGTCCGCACCCGTTACGACGGCATCGCCGAGGCCCTGGACCAAACCGGTCACCCGGCAATGGGCGCTGTGGACGGGGTGCTGTTCGATCTCGGCGTCTCGTCGATGCAGCTGGACCGGGCCGAGCGCGGCTTCTCCTATTCAGCCGATGCGCCGCTGGACATGCGGATGGATCCCGATTTACCGCTGACCGCCGCCGTGATCCTCAACACCTATGACAAGTCCGCGTTGACGAAGATCCTGCGGGAGTTCGGCGACGAGCGATTCGCCCCCCGGATCGCGGGTTTCATCATCCGGCGCCGTGAGCAGCAGCCGTTCACCATGACGGGCGAACTCGTCGAGCTCTTGTACGACGCCATCCCCGCGGCCACCAGGCGCACCGGGGGACACCCCGCCAAGCGCACCTTCCAGGCGCTGCGGATCGCCGTCAACGCCGAACTGGATTCGTTGACCGAGGCATTACCCGCCGCACTGGACGCGCTCGCCGTCGGTGGCCGGGCCGTGGTGATGGCCTACCAGTCGCTGGAGGACCGCATCGTCAAGAGCGTGTTCGCCGGCGCCACCGCCAGCCGGACACCGGCCGGGCTGCCCGTCGAACTGCCGGGCTACGAGCCAGAATTCGGCTCGCTGCTTCGTGGCGCCGAACGGGCTGACGCCGATGAGATCGAACGCAACCCGCGCAGCGCAGCTGTGCGACTGCGGGCCGTGCAGCGTTTGACAGGGAGGGGCAGGCCATGAAGACCAAACGCGAGGTAGAGCCGACGGAGTCGAAGGACAAGCGCCGTGGCGGCGCGTCCCGAACGGCGTCGGCGACTCGGCGTGCCCCCCGCAAGCCCCGCGGTGGTGAGGAGCCCACCCGTCGTGGTGCTGCCGCAGGCACGTCGAAGGCGCGCAAGCCCGCCGAAGCACCCGCCCGCGGCGGCCGGCCACGTAACCCGAAGTCCGCGAAGGTCTCGGGCCCAGCCCGCGAAACTCGCGCGCTGCAGCACGGCCCGCCGACCACCCCGGTCCGGCGACCGGCACCGCCCAAGAGCACCAGTCAGGCCAAGGCGCGGGCGAAGGCCCGGAAAGCCAAGGCGCCCAAGGTTATCCGCGTCCCACTTCGGGAACGGCTGCTGCGCCGGCTGACCTACCTGGCGGAGAACATCGACCTCAACCCGCGCACGCTGGCGGCCAGGGTGCCGTTCGTCGTGCTGGTGATCGGTTCGTTGGGGCTGGGTCTCGGTGTGACGCTATGGTTGTCCACCGACGCCGCCGAGCGGTCCTACGAGTTGGGTCGCGCTCGGCAGACCAACCAGGGGTTGGCGCAGCAGAAGGACGCCCTGGAACGCGATGTGCTCGAGGCGCAGGCCGCGCCCGCGCTCGCCGAGGCCGCCCGTAATCTCGGCATGATCCCGTCCCGCGACACCGCGCACCTGGTGCAGGATCCGGCCGGAAACTGGATCGTCGTCGGTACCCCGAAACCGGCGGAGGGCGTCCCGCCGCCGCCGCTGAACAACAAGCTGCCCGACGATGTGCCTGCACCTCCCAAGCCCGCGCCGCCGGTACCGGTCAATCCGCTGGAGCGACCCGTCGTGATCAACCCGTTGACCGGACCACTGCCCGCCGGCGCCGATCCCGAGGTGTTGGTCCGCACCGCGCCGCCGAGTGGCGTGTCACCGCTGGACCACGCCGCGGCCGCCCCGCCGGTGGCAGGCATGCTGGCACCCGGGGTGCCCGCGCCCGGGATGCCCCTGACCGGGCCCGCGCCCGGACCGGTCGATGCCCCGGTTTTCCCGCTGGCCCCGGCACCAGACCCGATCCCGCTGCCCGCGCCGGCCCCGGGCGACGTCGCGCCGCTGCCCGCTCCGGTGGCCACCGTCCCGGTGGCCCCGCTGGTGGCGCCGCTGCCTGCGCCGACTGACCCGGCCCTGCCGGTACCGGGCGCACCCGCGTGAGCCGCAAGGACCGCTCGCGCGACGAGGGTCGCCGGGCCAATCGCGCCACGCCGCCCGCCGCACCGAAAACTCCCAAGCCGCAAGGAAAGTCGGCCCGGGAACGACGGACCAGAGAAGCGTCCGAAGCGGGCAGTCGCACGTCGTCGTTCAAATTCCGGCATCGCGGCGGCAACATCGTCATCGCGCTGGTGCTCATCGCGGCGTCCGCGCAGCTGTTCAACCTGCAGGTGCCGCAGGCGGCCGGGCTGCGCGCCGAGGCGGCCAGTCAGCTCAAGGTCACCGACGTGGAGAAAGCTGTCCGCGGCAGCATCGTCGACCGCAACAACGACAAGCTGGCCTTCACCATCGAGGCCAAGGCGCTGACCTTCCAGCCGGTCAAGGTCCGCAAACTGCTCGAGGAAGCCCGGGCGAAAACGCCGGAGGCGCCCGACCCGCAGAAGCGCCTCCGCGATATTGCCAAGGAAGTGTCGGCGCGGCTGAATAACCGCCCCGACCTGGCCACCGTGCTCAAGAAGCTGAACAGCAACGAGAACTTCGTCTACCTGGCTCGGGCGGTCGATCCGGCCGTGGCCACCGCCATCATCGACAAGTTCCCCGAGGTCGGCGAGGAACGCCAGGACCTGCGCCAGTATCCGGGTGGCGCGCTCGCGGCGAACATCGTCGGCGGTATCGACTGGGACGGGCACGGACTGCTCGGCCTGGAGGATTCCTACGACTCTGTGCTGGCCGGCGCCGACGGCTCGCTGACCTATGACCGCGGCTCCGACGGAGTGGTGATCCCCGGCAGCTACCGCAACCGCCACGACGCCGTCGACGGGTCGACCGTCCAACTGACCATCGACGACGACATCCAGTTCTACGTACAGCAGCAGGTGCAGCAGGCCAAGGATCTGTCCGGGGCCAAGAACGTCTCCGCCGTGGTGCTGGACTCCAAGACCGGCGAAGTGCTGGCGATGGCGAACGACAACACCTTCGACCCCTCCCAGGACGTCGGTCGCCAGGACAGCAAGCAGCTCGGCAACCCGTCGGTGTCGTCGCCGTTCGAGCCGGGCTCGGTCAACAAGATCATCACCGCGTCGTCGGTGATCGAATACGGGCTGTCCAATCCCGATGAGGTCCTTCAGGTTCCGGGCTCGATCAACATGGGCGGCGTCACCGTCGCCGACGCGTGGAGCCACGGCGTGATGCCGTACACCACCACCGGAGTGTTCGGGAAGTCGTCCAACGTCGGCACGCTGATGCTGGCCCAGCGCATCGGGCCGGAACGCTATTACGACATGCTGCAGAAGTTCGGTCTCGGCCAGCGCACCGGAGTGGGACTGCCCGGCGAGAGCGCGGGCCTGGTCCCGCCGATCGATCAGTGGTCCGGCTCCACCTTCTCCAACCTGCCGATCGGACAGGGTCTTTCGATGACGCTGCTGCAGATGACCGATCTGTATCAGACCATCGCCAACGACGGCCTGCGCATCCCGCCGCGCATCATCAAGGCGACCATCGCCCCCGATGGCACCCGCACCGAAGAGCCGAAAGCCGAAGGCATCCGGGTGGTTTCCCCGCAGACGGCGCAGACCGTGCGCAACATGTTCCGGGCCATCCTGCAGAAGGACCCGATGGGGATCCAGCAGGGCACCGGATCGTCCGGCGCCGTCGAGGGCTACCAGTTGGCGGGCAAGACCGGCACCGCGCAGCAGATCAACCCGGCCTGCGGGTGCTACTACAGCGACGTCTACTGGATCACCTTCGCGGGCATGGCCACCGTCGACAATCCGCGCTACGTGGTGGGGATCATGATGGATGCGCCGGCGCGCGCCGCCGACGGCAAGCCCGGTTCGTCGGCCGCGCCGCTGTTCCACAACATCGCGTCCTGGTTGATGCAGCGCGAGAACGTGCCGCTGTCGCCCGACCCGGGACCTCCGCTGATCCTGCAGGCCGACTAGCAACCGCCTTGCCCTGCCTGGGCTCGCCGCTCGGTAGGGTGTCAGGGCCGATCATGGCCGGACAGTATTTTCCCAGCGCAGCCCGAGACGGAGGTGACAACGGTGTCGTCACCACTTCGGCCCAGCGTCACCCCCGGGGTGCCGTTGGCCGTGCTGGCCGCGGGAATCGAGGCGGTGTGTGCCGACCACGGGCCCGTCCCTGAGCTGCTGGTCACCGGCGTGACGCTGCGGGCACAGGACGCGATGCCCGGTGACCTGTTCGCCGCGCTGCCCGGTTCGTCGGCGCACGGCGCCAAATACGCCGCCGATGCCGTGGTCCGCGGCGCCGTGGCCGTCCTCACCGACACCGCCGGCCTGGCGGCGTCGACCGTGCCTGCCGGGGTGCCGGTGCTGGTGCACCCGGACCCCCGCGCCGTCCTCGGCGGCCTGGCTGCGGAGGTGTTCGGCCGACCGTCCGAAGCGCTGACCGTCATCGGGGTCACCGGAACCTCCGGCAAGACCACCACCACGTATCTGATCGAGGCGGGGTTGCGCGCCGCGGGCCGGACCGCGGGGCTGATCGGGTCGGTCGGCATCCGGATCGCCGGGGTCGACGTGCCCAGCTCGCTGACCACACCCGAAGCGCCCGCGCTGCAGGGACTGTTCGGGCTGATGGTCGAGCGCGGCGTGGACACCGCGGTGATGGAGGTGTCCAGCCACGCGCTGTCGCTGGGCCGGGTCGACGGGGTGCGCTTCGCCGTCGGCGGGTTCACCAATCTGTCCCGCGACCATCTGGACTTCCATCCGACCATGGCCGATTACTTCGAAGCCAAGGCAAGGCTTTTCGACCCGGAGTCCCCGCTGCACGCCCGCACCGCGGTGGTCTGCGTCGACGACGATGCCGGCCGCGCGATGGCCACCCGGGCGGCGTCGGTGGTCACCGTCAGCGCCTCGCGCGCGCCAGGGCAAGCCGACTGGACAGCCGGTGACATCGCGCACTTGCCCAGCGGCGCACAGGAATTCACCGCGACCGACCCGGCCGGCGTGCACCACCGGATCGGCATCCGTCTACCCGGCGGCTACAACATCGCGAATTGCCTGGTGGCCCTGGCCATCCTGGACTCCGTCGGCGTCGCACCCGAGCAGGCAGCCCCGGGCCTGGCCCAGGCGCGGGTCCCGGGACGGCTGGAACCGGTGGAATGCGGCCAGGACTTCGTGGCGCTGGTCGACTACGCCCACAAGCCGGGTGCGTTGCGCGCCGTGCTGGAGACGCTGCGCAAGCAGGCCACCACGAAGCGGCTGGCCGTGGTGTTCGGTGCCGGCGGTAACCGCGACCCCGGTAAACGCGGGCCGATGGGCGCCGTCGCGGCCGAACTCGCCGATCTGGTGATCGTCACCGATGACAACCCGCGCGACGAGGAACCCGCCGCCATCCGGGCTGCGGTCCTCACCGGAGCGGGTGGCCCGTCGGGCCAGGTGCTCGAGATCGGCGACCGGCGCGCGGCCATCGACTACGCGGTCGACTGGGCCCGGTCGGGCGATGTGGTGCTGATCGCGGGCAAGGGGCACGAATTGGGTCAGACCGCCGCGGGGCAGACCCACCCGTTCGACGACCGGGCTGAACTCGCTGCCGCCTTGAAGGCCAGGTCATGATCGACCTGACGCTGGCGCAGATCGCCGAAATCGTCGGTGGTCAGCTCACCGACATCTCGGCCGAAGACGCCGACCGCACCCATGTCACCGGGACCGTCGAATTCGATTCGCGCGCAATCACTCCCGGCGGTCTGTTCCTGGCACTGCCCGGGGCGCGCGTCGACGGGCATGACCACGCCGGCGCGGCGGTGGCGGCCGGGGCGGTGGCGGTCCTGGCTGCGCGGCCGGTTGGGGTGCCCGCGATCGTGGTGACGCCCGCCCCCGGTGACGTGACCGCGAGTGTGCTCGAACACGACGCCGACGGTTCCGGTGCGGCCGTGCTCGCCGCGTTGGCCAAGCTCGCCGCCGCCGTCGCCGAACGACTGGTCGCGGGCGGGCTGACGATCATCGGGGTCACCGGATCGTCGGGCAAGACCTCGACCAAGGATCTACTGGCCGCCGTGCTCACTCCGCTCGGCGCGGTGGTGGCTCCGCCCGGGTCCTTCAACAACGAGCTCGGACATCCGTGGACGGTGCTGCGCGCCACCGAGAACACCGACTATCTGATCCTGGAGATGTCGGCCCGCCACCCCGGCAACATCGCCGCGCTGGCGGCCATCGCGCCGCCCCAGATCGCGGTGGTGCTCAACGTCGGCACCGCGCACCTGGGCGAGTTCGGCTCACGCCAGGCCATCGCCGATACCAAAGCCGAACTGCCGCAAGCTGTTCCAGCGTCCGGGGTGGTCATTCTCAACGTCGACGACGCTGCGGTGGCCGCGATGGCGGCACTGACCAGGGCCCGGGTGGTGCGGGTCAGCCGGTCCGAACACACCGACGTGTGGGCCGACGGCGTCAGCCTCGACGATCTGGCCCGGCCCCGATTCGTGCTGCACACCCCGACCGAATCCGTCGACATCGCGCTGGCCGTGCACGGCGACCATCAGGTGTCCAACGCGCTGTGCGCCGCGGCCGTCGCGCTGGAATGCGGCGCCACCGGCGCCCAGGTGGCCGCCGCGCTGGCCGGCGCGGGCCCGGTGTCGGCGCACCGGATGGCCGTCGGCACCCGCAGCGACGGGGTGACCGTCATCAACGACGCCTACAACGCCAACCCCGATTCGATGCGCGCCGGGCTGGCCGCGCTGGCCTGGATGGCGCGCAACGGCACCGACGGCGACAGCAACGTCCCGGTTCGCCGCCGCAGCTTTGCCGTACTCGGTGAGATGGGCGAGCTGGGGGACGACGCGATTTCCGAGCACGACCGCATCGGCAGGCTCGCGGTGCGCTTAGATGTGTCTCGACTCGTCGTCGTCGGAACCGGGAGGGCTATGAGCGCCATGCGCAATGGGGCGATCATGGAGGGTTCCTGGGGCGCCGAGGCCACTCAGGTGCCTGATGTGGAATCGGCGCTGGCCCTGCTGCGCGCGGAGCTGCGCGCCGGTGACGTCGTGCTGGTCAAGGCGTCGAAGTCGGCAGGATTGGCGGCGCTGGCCGTCACGCTGGCCGTAGATGAGGGGGGTAGAGCCCCGTGAGGCTGATCCTCATCGCCGTCGGGATCGCCCTGACCGTGTCGATCCTGCTGACCCCCGTGCTGATCAGGCTGTTCACCCGGCAGGGCTTCGGCCACGAGATCCGCGAGGACGGCCCGCCCAGCCACCAGACCAAGCGCGGCACCCCGTCCATGGGTGGCGTCGCCATCCTGGCCGGCATCTGGGCGGCGTACCTCGGTACCCACCTGGTCGGAATCGCCCTGGACGGCGACGGCCCCTCGGCCACCGGGCTGCTGGTTCTCGGCCTGGCCACCGCTCTGGGCGCCGTCGGCTTCGTCGATGACCTGATCAAAATCCGTCGCTCCCGCAACCTGGGCCTGAACAAGACCGCCAAGACCGTCGGCCAGCTGACCGCCGCGGTGCTGTTCGGCGTGCTCATCCTGGGTTTCCGCAACGGCGACGGGCTGACCCCCGGCAGCGCGGAACTGTCCTACGTGCGGGAGATCGCCACCGTCACCCTGGCGCCTGCGCTGTTCGTGGTGTTCGTCGTGGTCGTCGTCAGCGCCTGGTCGAACGCCGTCAACTTCACCGACGGGCTCGACGGCCTGGCCGCAGGCAGCATGGGCATGGTCTCGGCGGCCTATGTGCTGATCACCTTCTGGCAGTACCGCAACGCGTGCGCCACCTCACCCGGCCTGGGCTGCTACAACGTGCGCGACCCGCTCGATCTGGCGTTGATCGCGGCCGCGACCGCAGGCGCCTGCATCGGCTTCCTGTGGTGGAACGCCGCGCCCGCGAAGATCTTCATGGGGGACACCGGATCGCTGGCGCTGGGCGGCATCATCGCCGGCATCTCGGTGACCAGCCGCACCGAGGTGCTGGCCGTGGTCCTCGGCGCCCTGTTCGTCGCCGAGATCGTCTCGGTGGTCGTGCAGATCCTGGCCTTCCGCACCACCGGCCGCCGGGTGTTCCGGATGGCGCCGTTCCACCACCACTTCGAGCTCGTCGGCTGGGCGGAAACCACCGTGATCATCCGGTTCTGGCTGCTCACCGCCATCGCCTGCGGTCTCGGCGTGGCACTGTTCTACGGCGAGTGGCTGTCCGCGATCGGCGACTAGATGACGGACTTACCTCCGCTGGTTCCCGGCGCTCGGGTCCTTGTCGTGGGCGCCGGGGTCACCGGCCGTGCGGTGTTGGCCGCGCTGACGCCGCTGGGCGCACTGGCCGACCTGACCGACGACAACCCGATGCGGCTCGAACCGTTCGCCTATGACGGGGTGCGGGTGATCGACGCCGACTCGGCCGCGGCGCGCGTCGGCGAGTACGCGCTGGTGGTGATCAGCCCGGGCCTGCCGCCGACCGCCCCGATCCCGGTTGCCGCCGCTGCTGCCGGCGTGCCGGTCTGGGGTGACGTCGAATTGGCGTGGCGGCTGGATCAATCCGGCCGCTACGGTCCGCCGCGACGCTGGCTGGTGGTGACCGGCACCAACGGCAAAACCACCACCACGTCGATGTTGCAGGCCATGCTGACCGCCGCGGGCCGGCGCAGCCTGCTGTGCGGCAACATTGGCAGCCCAGTGCTCGACGTGCTCGCCGAACCGTCCGAACTGCTGGCCGTCGAGCTGTCCAGCTTCCAGCTGTTCTGGTCGTCGTCACTGCGCCCGGAGGCCGGCGTGGTGCTCAACATCGCCGAGGACCACCTGGACTGGCACGGCTCGTTCGAGCACTACACCGCCGCCAAGGCCCGCGCATTGGACGGCCGGGTCGCGGTGGTCGGCCGCGACGATGCGGCGGCGGCCGCCCTGCTCGACGGTGCCGGTGCGCCGGTCAAGGTGGCGTTCCGGGCCGGCGAACCCGGGCCGGGTGAACTGGGTGTGCGAGACGGGATGCTGGTCGACCGGGCGTTCGGTGACGGAGTGGCGCTGGCCGCCGTCGACACCATCGGGGTGGCCGGGCCGGTCGGCGTCCTCAACGCCCTGGCGGCGGCCGCGCTGGCCCGGGCGGTCGATGTGCCGCCTGCCGCGATCGCCGAGGCGCTGGCCGCGTTCGAGGTGGGTAGGCACCGCGCCGAGGTGGTGGCCGTCGTCGACGACGTCACCTGGGTCGACGATTCCAAGGCCACCAACCCGCATGCCGCGGAGGCGTCCGTGCTGGCGTATCCGCGGGTGGTCTGGGTGGCCGGCGGTCTGCTCAAGGGCGCCTCCGTCGACGACCTGGTCATCCGAGTGGCGAACCGGCTGGTAGGCGCCGTGCTGATCGGTAGGGATCGCGGCGTCATCGCCAAGGCGTTATCACGACACGCGCCCGATGTACCCGTCGTCGAGGTTGTGACGGGGGAGGATGCTGAGGTGCATGGGACTAGTGGGTCTTCTGTGACTCATGTGACTAACGAGTCGGGGGAACCGATGGGACCGCTGGTGATGGCGGAGGTGGTGGCGGCCGCTCGGCGGCTGGCAACCCCGGGGGACACCGTGCTGCTGGCACCCGCAGGTGCCTCGTTCGACCAGTTCCGCAGTTACGCCGACCGTGGCGACACCTTCGCCACCGCGATCCGGGCCGTGCCCAACCCGGCCAAGTAGGTCGTTGTGCCCAAACTCCTGACCCGGTTCCGCCGCCGGGGCGATGCTGACGTCACCACCGACGCCACCGTCGACACCGAGGCTCCGACGGGTCCGGTCGAAGCCGCCAACCCCACCTCCACCAAGCGGCGGGCGGTGCCGCGCAACCCGTTCGGCGCCTGGCTGTCGCGGCCGATGACCTCGTTCCACCTGATCGTCGCCGTCGCGGCCCTGCTGGTGACGCTGGGTCTGATCATGGTGCTGTCGGCCTCCGGCGTGCACTCCTACGACGAGGACGGTTCGCCATGGGCCATCTTCGGTAGGCAGGTGATGTGGACCTGCGTCGGCCTGTTCGCGTTCTACCTGGCGTTGCGGATGCCAGTCGCGATGATGCGCAGGCTGGCGTTCCCCGGGTTCGCCTTCACGATCGTGCTGCTGGTGCTGGTGCTGGTTCCCGGAATCGGCAAGGTGGCCAACGGTTCTCGTGGTTGGTTCGTGGTGGCGGGGCTGTCCATGCAGCCATCGGAGCTGGCCAAGATCGCGTTCGCCATCTGGGGTGCACACCTGCTGGCCTCCCGGCGCCTGGAGCGGGCGTCGCTGCGGGAGATGCTCATCCCGCTGATCCCCGCCGTGGTGATCGCGCTGGCCCTGATCCTCGCCCAGCCCGACCTCGGACAGACCGTCTCATTGGGCATCATCCTGCTGGCCCTGCTGTGGTACGCGGGTCTGCCACTGCGGGTGTTCCTCAGTTCGCTGGTGGCCGTGATGGGTGCCGCAGCCGTGCTGGCGGTCTCGGAGGGCTACCGATCCGATCGCGTGCAGTCCTGGCTGGATCCCTCCGCCGACGCGCAGGGCTCGGGATATCAAGCGCGGCAGGCGAAGTTCGCGCTGGCCAACGGCGGCATCTTCGGCGACGGTCTGGGCCAGGGCACCGCCAAATGGAACTATCTGCCCAACGCGCACAACGACTTCATCTTCGCCATCATCGGCGAGGAACTCGGCTACGTCGGGGCCGTCGGTCTGCTGGCGCTGTTCGGCCTGTTCGCCTACACGGGGATGCGCATCGCACGCCGGTCGGCGGATCCGTTTCTGCGCCTGCTCACCGCGACCACGACGATGTGGGTGGTCGGCCAGGTGTTCATCAACGTGGGCTACGTGATCGGCCTGCTGCCGGTCACCGGTCTGCAGCTGCCACTCATTTCCGCGGGTGGAACATCAACGGCGACAACACTTCTGATGATCGGCGTGATCGCGAACGCGGCCAGACACGAACCCGAGGCGGTCGCGGCCCTGCGGGCGGGCAGCGAGGACCGGATGAACCGGCTGCTGCGGCTGCCGCTGCCGGAGTCGTATTCGCCCACCCGGGTCGAGGCGCTGCGCGACCGGCTGCGGACCAAACCCAAGTCCGCCGCGAAAGCCAAACCGGCCAAGCCCACGCCGCCCAAGAAGCGCAAAACCGCCGACGCCCGCCGACCCGCGCAGAGCTATCCAGCCGACGACGGCACCCGACGGTCGGCACGTCGTGGGTCCGGCGAACGGTCTACCCGTGAGCCGACTTCCCGGTCGGGCAGATCAGGTGGGAAGATCGCCGCGGGAAAAGTCACAGGTCGTGATGGCGGGAAGCCGCCGCACGGCAAGCGAGCACTGGAAGGTCAGCGTTACGGGTGAACGACTCTTCGGTCACGGAGCCGACCGGCGGGGATGAACGGCGAAGCGACCCGGGGATCATGGCTAGCGACGCACCCCTGTCGGTGGTGCTCGCAGGTGGCGGCACCGCCGGTCACATCGAACCCGCGATGGCCGTCGCCGACGCGCTCAGAGCGCTCGACCCCCGGGTGCGGATCACCGCGTTGGGCACCGCCCGCGGCCTGGAGACCCGGCTGGTCCCCGAACGCGGCTACGACCTTCAGCTGATCACCCCGGTCCCGCTGCCGCGCAAACTCAACACCGACCTGGCCCGGTTGCCGCTGCGGGTGCGCCGGGCGGTCCGGGAAACCAGGGCGGTACTCGATGCCGTCGACGCCGACGTGGTGATCGGTTTCGGCGGGTACGTTGCGCTGCCGGCCTACCTGGCCGCCAGGGGCAAGCCCCGGATACCGGTCGTCATCCACGAGGCCAACGCCAGCGCAGGCATCGCCAACAAGGTCGGCGCCCGGTTCGCTGCGCGGGTGCTGGCCGCCGTGCCGGATTCCGGGCTGACCGACGCCGAAGTGGTCGGCGTTCCGGTGCGCGCGACGATCACCACGCTGGACCGCTCCGCGCTGCGGGCGCAGGCCAGGGACTATTTCGGGTTCGCCGACGACGCGCCGGTGCTGCTGGTGTTCGGCGGTTCGCAGGGCGCGGTGTCGATCAATCGCGCTGTGTCCGCCGCCGCGGGCGCCCTGGCCCAGCGCGGGGTGGCCGTGCTGCACGCCCACGGCCCGAAGAACACCCTGGTGCTGCCCACCCCCGCGCCGGAGGACCCGCCCTATGTCGCCGTGCCCTACCTGGACCGGATGGATCTGGCGTACGCGGCGGCCGACCTGGCGATCTGCCGGTCCGGGGCGATGACGGTGGCCGAGGTGTCGGCAGTCGGCCTGCCTGCGGTGTACGTGCCACTGCCGATCGGTAACGGCGAGCAGCGGCTGAACGCGCTCCCGGTGGTCACCGCCGGTGGCGGACTGCTGGTGGACGACGCGGACCTGACGCCGGAGTTCGTCGCCGAAGTGGCGGGTGGGCTGCTCACCGATCCGGTCCGGCTCGCCGGGATGACGACGGCGGCGGCGCGCGTGGGGCACCGCGACGCCGCGCAGCGCGTCGCCCAGGTCGCAATGGATGTGGCCCAGCAGACCCGCCAGGGGAGTCCGCGATGACCGCGCCGCTGCCCGAAGAGCTGCGCCGGGTGCACATGGTCGGCATCGGTGGTGCCGGGATGTCGGGGATCGCGCGCATCCTGCTCGATCGGGGGGCACAGGTCTCCGGCTCGGACGCCAAGGAAAGCCGCGGCGTGCTGGCGTTACAGGCCCGGGGCGCGCAGATCCGCATCGGCCACGACGCGTCGTCGCTGGACATGTTGCCCGGTGGCCCGACCGCGGTGATCACCACGCACGCCGCCATCCCGAAAACCAATCCCGAACTGGTCGAGGCGGGCAGGCGCGGGATTCCCGTGATCCTGCGCCCCGTCGTGCTGGCGAAGCTGATGCTCGGTTACACCACCGCGCTGGTCACCGGCACCCACGGCAAGACCACCACGACGTCGATGTTGATCGTCGCCCTGCAGCACGCGGGGTTCGACCCGTCGTTCGCGGTCGGCGGTGAGCTCGGCGAATCGGGCACCAACGCACACCACGGCAGCGGCACCGCCTTCGTGGCCGAGGCCGACGAGAGCGACGGCTCGCTGCTGGAATACGCACCCGACGTCGCCGTGGTGACCAACATCGAGGCCGACCACCTCGACTACTTCGGCAGCACCGAGGCCTACACCGCGGTCTTCGACGCGTTTGTCGAGCGGCTCACGCCCGGCGGCGCCCTGGTGGTCTGCACCGACGACCCAGGTGCGGCCGCACTGGCCCAGCGGGCGGCCGAAACCGGTGTTCGGGTGCTGGCGTACGGCACTGCGGGCGACCTCCCCCTGGCCGCCGAGCTGCTGAGCTGGCAGCAGCAGGGCACCGGGGCGGTCGCGGAGATCCAGCTGGCCGGCGAACCGCGGCCGCGGGCGCTGCGGTTGTCGGTTCCGGGACGGCACATGGCGCTCAACGCCCTGGCCGCGCTGCTGGCGGCCATCGAGATCGGGGCGCCCACCGATGCCGTGCTGGACGGGCTGGCCGGTTTCGAAGGGGTGCGGCGGCGCTTCGAGCTGGTCGGGACGGCGGGCGGGGTCCAGGTGTTCGACGACTACGCGCACCATCCCACGGAGGTGCGCGCTGTGCTGTCGGCGCTGCGGACCCTGACCGAACAGAGCGGCGGCGGTCGGTCGATCGTCGTCTTCCAGCCCCATTTGTATTCGCGGACAAAGACTTTCGCCAAGGAGTTCGGCGCGGCGCTGGACGGCGCGGACCGGGCTTTTGTACTGGACGTCTATGCGGCCCGCGAACAGCCGCTGGCCGGGGTCAGTGGCGCCACGGTGGCCGAATACGTCAGCGTGCCGGTGGCCTATGTCCCGGATTTCTCGAAGGTCGCCGAGAAGGTGGCCGAGGTCGCCAGGCCGGGCGACGTCGTGGTGACGATGGGTGCGGGTGATGTCACCATGCTGGGTCCGGAGATCCTGACCGAACTGCAGCGACGGGCCGACCGCAACAGGCCGGGCCGACCGTGACCGAGTCGGGTGATACCGCGCCACCGCGGGAAACCGCCGCCGGCGAACCGCTGACCGACGCGATCCCCGCCGAGCCGGAACCCGAGGACGAAGCGGCCGACGACGATCTCGAAGGTCCCCGTCGCCGGGCCAGGCGGGAGCGCGAGGAGCGGCGCGCCGCCCAGGCCAGGGCGATGGCAATCGAGGAAAACCGCCGCGAGGCCAAACGCAAGGTGCTCGGTGCACCCGCCACCCCGACCGCACCCGTCACCCGGGGCCGCATCCGTGGCCTGAAGGTGATGGTCTGGACCGTGGTGCTGGCACTGGCGGCGGTCGGCCTCGGCCTGGCCCTCTATTTCACCCCGCTGATGTCGGCACGCAATCTGGTGGTGGTCGGCACCGGCGTGCTGACCCGTGAGGAGATCCTGGCAGCGGCGAAGGTGCCGTCGGGTACGCCGCTGCTGCAGGTCAACACCGACCAGGTGGCCGAGCGCGTGGCGGACTTGCGCCGGATTTCCACGGCCCGGGTGCAACGGGAGTATCCGTCGACCTTGCGGATCACCGTCGTCGAGCGAATCCCGATCGCGGTGAAGGATTTTCCGGACGGCCCACACCTGTATGACCGCGACGGCGTCGATTTCGCCACCGGTCCGCCGCCGCCGGCGCTGCCATACCTGGACGTGGACAACCCGGGGCCGACCGACCCGCCGACCAAGGCTGCCCTGGAGGTGATGACCGCGCTGCGGCCCGAGGTCGCGGGGCAGGTGGGTCGGATCGCCGCGCCGTCGATCGCCTCGATCACGCTGACGCTGACCGACGGCCGGGTGGTCGTGTGGGGGACCACCGACCGCACGCAGGAGAAAGCGGACAAGCTGGCCGCGCTGCTGACGCAGCCGGGCCACACCTACGACGTGTCCAGCCCGGATCTGCCGACCGTCAAGTAGCTCACCCCGCGTCGCCCGCGAGCGGACACGCCAAGCTTTTCCGAAATTGCCCGCGAAACACCGGCGCGCCTGCCGGGATACCTCCGACCACCGCCATACCGTTCTGTTTGCGCGGATCTACTTGACATAACTCTAAGCCTATGGTTGAGGTTGAGGGTTCTGAAACACAGAAGCTCCCGCTCCGGACACAGACTTCTGGGAGGAAGACGACAGATGACCCCCCCGCATAACTACCTCGCAGTCATCAAGGTGGTCGGCATCGGTGGCGGCGGCGTCAATGCCGTCAACCGGATGATCGAACAGGGCCTCAAAGGCGTCGAGTTCATCGCGATCAACACCGACGCTCAGGCGCTGTTGATGAGTGATGCCGACGTCAAGCTCGACGTCGGTCGCGACTCCACCCGCGGTCTCGGTGCCGGTGCTGACCCCGAAGTGGGGCGCAAGGCCGCCGAGGATGCCAAGGACGAGATCGAGGAGCTGCTGCGCGGCGCCGACATGGT
>JBEVHL010000297.1:0-8596 GCA_040511255.1 Mycobacterium sp.
GGTATCGGCCGCGGCATCGCATCGGTGTTCGCCTCGGCCGGCGCCAACGTCACCATCGCGGCCAGGTCGACCGCCGACGTCGAAGCCACGGCTGCCGAACTGAACGAGGTCGGCCCCGGCAAGGTGATCGGGGTCAGTGTCGATGTGTCGCAACGAGATTCGTGTGATGCGATGGCCGCCGCGGCGATCGAGGCCTTCGGCGGTAGTGACGTGTTGTGCGCGAACGCAGGCATCTTCCCCGACGCCCCGCTGGCGACCATGACTGCAGAACAACTCGATCAGATGCTCGACGTCAATGTGAAGGGCACCTTTTACAGCGTGCAGGCCTGCCTGGACGCGTTGATCGCGTCGGGACGGGGCCGCGTGGTGCTGACCTCGTCGATCACCGGACCCATCACGGGCTTCCCCGGCTGGACGCACTACGGCGCGTCCAAGGCGGCTCAGCTGGGTTTCATGCGGACGGCGGCCATGGAACTGGCCCCGCACCGGATCACCGTCAACGCCGTACTGCCGGGCAACATCCTGACCGAGGGACTGGCCGCCAACGGCGAGGAGTACATCGCCCAGATGATCCGGTCGATCCCGGTGGGCACCCTGGGCAAGCCCGAGGACATCGGGCACGCAGCGGCGTTCCTGGCCACCGACGAAGCCAGCTTCATCACCGGCCAGACCCTGACCGTCGACGGCGGCCAGGTGCTGCCCGAGTCCCCGGAGGGCATCCTTCCGCTGGCGACCTAGCCGTTCTGGAATTCGTTGAACGCCTGCAGCAGATCCGCGCCGCCCAGGCCGTTGACCCCGCACTGGTTCTGCAGGTCCACCAGCGGCCTGGTGATCCCCTTCAATTCCAGGTATTCGCCGGGATTGGCGGTGAAGTAGCCGCGGACGGACGCCCGGGCGTCATCGGGTGACTGGGAGGCGGCGTTGGTCAGCACCTGATCGGCACCCGGGTGCGCGGCCAGGAACTGGCTGGCCGCGCCGGACACCGAACTGATGGTGCCGGTGGCCTGACTGGCCGTGCACGGCGCGGCGTTCGCGGGTGCCGCGATGGCAACGGTGGCGAGGCCCCCGAGAACACAACCGGCGAATACGCCGCTGACGCCACGACGCATGGTGGTACCACTCATCTTCATTACAGTTTTGTCCTTCTTTTTTGGCAGATCCGCGACTGTGGTCGCGCCATTCCCCGTCCCAGAACCCCAAGGTACCCGCGGGAAAAATGCCGCAAACCGGGCTTGGCGATCAGCTTTCGGTGATCGTGCGGGTGTTACACGATTCGCTTGTGAGTTCCCGCTCTTTCTGACCCATTTCGATAAGACGGCGCACAGATTCCGCGGCCTTTCCTAAGAGCGGGCAGCAACGCTCTTATGGGCGCATTAGCCGGTGCTTCATCCGATAGAGACCGAATCGTTATACAAGCTGGTCGCGGGGCCGCCGATGGCGCCCGACACCTGTTGTGTTACCCGTGAGTAACCTACGTGACCGTAACCTGGGTTATCGTCAGGCAAGAGATGTCCCGACGGATGTCGACGACATACCTGGAGGCAAGGCAATGGACGACATGCGGTACCTGGAGCTACACGGCGAACGTGTGGCCTACCAGGACGCCGGTGACGGCGAGGTGTTGCTGCTGATCCACGGCATGGCAGGCAGCTCAGCCACCTGGCGCGGCGTCATCCCCCAGCTGGCCAAGAACTTCCGCGTGATCGCGCCCGACCTGCTCGGGCACGGTGAGTCGGACAAGCCGCGCGGCGATTACTCCCTGGGCGCGTTCGCGGTCTTCCTCCGCGACCTGCTGGACGAACTCGGCATCGCGCGCGCCACCATCATCGGCCAGTCGCTGGGCGGTGGGATCGCCATGCAGTTCGCCTATCAGCACCGCGACCGGTGCGAGCGGGTGGTGCTGATCGGCAGCGGCGGGCTGGGCCCCGACCTGAGTTGGACGTTGCGGCTGCTGTCGGCACCCGGCGCCGAGCTGGTGCTGCCGGTGCTGGCACCCCAACCGGTGCTAAATGCGGGCAACAAGATCAAGTCGATGCTGTCCTCGGCGGGCCTGCAGTCGCCGCGCGGCGCGGAGATGTGGAGCGCCTACTCATCGCTCGCCGATCGCGACACCCGTAACGCGTTCCTGCGCACGCTGCGGTCGGTGGTCGACTACCGCGGACAAGCGGTCAGCGCCTTGAGCAAGCTGCACCTGACCGCCCAGATGCCGGTGCTGTTCCTCTGGGGCGACAAGGACAAGATCATCCCGGTCTCGCACGGATTCGACGCCCACGCGGCGCTCCCCGGCAGCCGGCTGGAGATCCTGCCCGGCCTCGGCCACTTCCCCCACGTCGAGGACCCCACCGCGGTCGTCGACATCCTGGAGGACTTCATCGCCACCACCGAGCGACGGTCGGCACTGATCACCCGCTGCTAGCTGTCTGACTGTCTGCCAGTCTGACTAGGCTCGTCCCATGACGGGTCGAACGATAGTCATCACCGGAGCCAGCGACGGGCTGGGCGCAGCGGCGGCCGAGCGGTTGACCCGCAGCGGCGAGAACGTCGTCGTGGTGGGCCGCTCACCGCAGAAAACCGAGGCCGTGGCGAAACCGCTCGACGCGGACTACTTCATCGCCGATTTCGCCGATCTGACCCAGGTCAGGGAGCTGGCCAACCAGTTGTTGTCGCGCTATCCGCGCATCGACGTGCTGGCCAACAACGCCGGCGGCATCATGAGCCCCCAGCGGGTCACCACCGTCGACGGCCACGAAAAGACGTTCCAGGTCAACCATCTGGCCCCGTTCCTGCTGACCACGCTGCTGCTGGACCGGCTCATCGAAGGCCGCGCCACGGTGATCAACACCAGCAGCGTGGGCAACCGGCTGTTCGGCCACATCGACATCACCGACCTGGACCACGAGCGCGAATACAAGGCGCAGAAGGCCTACGGCGATGCGAAGCTGGCCAACATCCTGTTCACCAAGGAACTGCACCGGCGCTATCACAGTGCCGGAATCTCCACGGCCGCATTCCATCCCGGCCCGGTGGCGTCCAACTTCGGCGCCGAGTCCGAGAGCGGTCTGCTGAAGTTCGTCTACCACTCCCCGCTGAAGGGCATCGCCCTGATCGGACCGGAGAAGGGGTCGGACCAACTGGTCTGGCTGGCCTCGTCCACGCCGGGGGTCGACTGGACCTCGGGTGAGTACTACGCCAAGCACAAGCCCGGCCGGCCCAACAAACAGGCCCACGACAGCGTGCTGGCCGAACAACTGTGGGAACGCAGCCTCGACATGGTCGCCATCCAGGATCAACCGAAGGAGTCGTCATGACCGTCGCCGTGGTCGACGCAGGCCCACATCAGGTCAGCCGGTCCGTCGAGGTGCACGCGCCGGCGTCGGAACTGTTCGCCATCGTCGCCGATCCGCGTCGTCACTACGAACTGGACGGATCGGGCACGGTCGGCGACAACATCAAGGTGCCGTCGAAAATCGTTGCCGGATCGAAGTTTTCGATGAAGATGAAAATGTACGGCGTGCCGTACCGGCTGACCAGCACCGTGACGGCGCTCAAACCCGACGAGCTGGTCGAGTGGCGTCATCCGTTCGGCCACCACTGGCGCTGGGAGTTCGAGGAGCTGTCCCCGACGCTGACCAAGGTCACCGAGACGTTCGACTACCGCAACACCGGCACCCTCAAGGATTCGGTCAAGTACTACGAGCGCACCGGGTTCGCGAAGGCCAACGCGAAGGGCATCGAGGCCACGCTGGCCAAGCTGGCCGCCAAGTACCCGGCCTGACTCCTGCCGGGCGGAGTTCTGCGCTAGAAGGCGATGAAGAGGATCTCGTCGCGCGAGTACTGATGACCGGGGTGATTCTCCGAAAGATGCTTCTGCGTCTTCTCCACGAGGTCGTCCTCGTCGGTGCCGACAATCGATTCGCCGCACGGGCAATTCAGGTGGGTCTTCATGACTCAGGTTTACCCGACCCGTCGCGCACGCGAAAGTCGGACCCACCCCTTGCGTAATTCACGTGAATCAATAAATGATGGCACCGAATCAATCCGAGCAGGACGGTGCCAGCCATGTGGGATTTCGAGACCGACCCCGATTACCAGCAGAAGCTCGACTGGGTCGAGGAGCTGATGGTCAACGAGCTCGAACCGCTCGACCTGGTGGCGCTGGATCCGTTCGACAAGCGCAATCCCGACGTGATGGCCGTCCTGCGACCGCTGCAACAGAAGGTGAAAGACCACGGGCTGTGGGCCGCGCATCTGAGTCCCGATCTCGGCGGGCAGGGCTACGGCCAGGTCAAGCTGGCGCTGCTGAACGAGATCCTCGGCCGATCCCGGTGGGCGCCGTCGGTGTTCGGTTCGCAGGCACCGGATTCGGGCAACGCCGAGATCATCGCGCTGT
Organism: Mycobacterium sp.; assembly: GCA_040511255.1. Taxonomy (GTDB): domain Bacteria; phylum Actinomycetota; class Actinomycetes; order Mycobacteriales; family Mycobacteriaceae; genus Mycobacterium. Next base: position 4,391 of record JBEVHL010000297.1, read on the forward strand.
TCGGCACCGACGAGCAGAAGCGCCGCTATCTGCAGCCGCTGCTCGACGGCGAGATCAGCTCCTGCTATTCGATGACCGAACCGCAGGGCGGTTCCGATCCCGGGCTGTTCGTCACCCGCGCCGAACGCGACGGCGACTCCTGGCTGATCAACGGCGAGAAGTGGTTCTCCTCCAACGCCAGGCACGCATCATTCTTCATCGTCATGGCAGTCACCAGTCCCGACGCCCGCACCCGCGACAAGATGTCGTTGTTCATCGTGCCCGCCGAGACACCGGGGATAGAGATCGTCCGCAATGTCGGCGTGGGTGGCGAGTCATCGGAGCACGCGACGCACGGGTACGTCCGCTACACCGACGTGCGGGTGCCTGCCGACCACGTTCTCGGCGGCGAGGGCCAGGCGTTCGCCATCGCCCAGACCCGGCTCGGCGGCGGCCGCATCCACCACGCCATGCGGACAATTGCCTTGGCGCGCAAGGCTTTCGACATGATGTGCGAGCGGGCGGTGTCCCGGCAGACCCGGCAGGGCCCGCTGGGCAGCTTCCAGATGACCCAGGAGAAGGTGGCCGACAGCTGGCTGCAGATCGAGCAGTTCCGGCTGTTGGTGCTGCGCACCGCGTGGCTGATCGACAAGCATCACGACTATCAGCTGGTCCGCCGCGATATCGCCGCGGTGAAGGTGGCCATGCCGCAGGTACTGCACGACGTGGTGCAACGGGCCATGCATCTGCACGGCGCACTCGGCGTCTCCAACGAGATGCCGTTCGTGAAGATGATGCTGGCCGCGGAGTCCCTTGGCATCGCCGACGGCCCCACCGAGGTGCACAAGCTGACCCTGGCCCGGCGCACCCTCAAGGAGTACGAACCCGTCACCACGCTGTTCCCTTCGGCGCACATCCCCACCCGGCGCGCGGAGGCGCAGGCGCGGCTGGCCGAGCGCCTCGAGCTCGAGGTCGCCGAGCTCTGAGTGGCCGCTGACACCCGGGCCAATCTGCTGGCCGCCGCGGAACAACTGTTCGCCGAACGTGGCGTCGACGGGGTGAGCCTGCGGGAGATCGCTCGCAGCGCAGGCGCCAAGAACGTCATCGCCGTGCAGTACCACTTCGCCGACCGCGAGGGCGTGCTGCACGGCATCCTCGACAAACACCTGCCCGCGGTGGACGCCCGTCGGCACGCGCTGCTCGACGCCACCGAAAGCAACCCCGCGTTGCGCGCGATGGCCGGGGCGCTGGTGCGACCGTTGGCCGCCAAGCTGGGCGATCCGGACGGCGGGCCCGCGTTTCTGCAGGTGTACGCGGACCTGCTGAATCGACCGAAGCCTGCCCTGGAGAATGCCGACGGCAGATTCGGCAGCCTGCGGCGCTGGCGCGAGATGGTCGAGCCGCTGCTGGAACCGGCCGCCGCCACACTTCATCCGCGGCTCAACGCGCTGCTGTACACCGCGGTCGAGCTGGCCAGGCGCGCGCAATCAGGCCCCCACACCGACGATCGACTGTTCGTCAGCCACCTGATCGACGTCGTCGCCGCCATGCTGAGTGCACCGGTGTCCGACGAGACCCGGGCGCTGCTCGCCGACCGGGCGGCTCGGCGCGGCTGAGCCCCGCTGCTCGACGAGTGTGGAGTTGTGACACGCTTTGTCCTGACATGCGCGTACGAACTCCACAGCCGGCGAGCCGATGAGTTGGCCCCACATCGTGCTGCTGGTGGCCGCGGGCATCGGCGGCGGGCTGGCGGGCAGCATCGCCGGCCTGGCCTCGGTGACCACCTATCCCGCCCTGCTGGCGGTCGGCTTACCGCCGGTCACCGCCAACATCACCAACACGGTGGCCTTGGTGTTCAACGGCATCGGCTCGATCCTGGGGTCCCGGCCCGAGCTCAAAGGCCAGGGCCCGCGGCTGCTGCGCACCGTGCCGATCGCGGTGCTGGGCGGGGTGACCGGCGCGGCGCTGCTGCTGTCGACACCCGCCGAGGGCTTCGAGAAGATCGTGCCCGTCCTGCTCGCCTTCTCGGCCGTGGCGATCGTGCTGCCCGTCCGGCCGAAGGCCGCGCTGGCCGCTGGTGAGCAGCGTCGCCACCACCGCGCGCTGCTGGTGGTCGAGGGCGCGACGATCTTCCTGATCTGCATCTACGGCGGCTATTTCGGCGCGGCGGCCGGCGTGCTGCTGCTGGCCCTGCTGCTGCGGGTGGGCAGCACGACACTGGCCCACGCCAATGCGGCGAAGAACGTGCTGCTCGGCGCCTCCAACTCGGTGGCCGCGCTGATCTTCGTGTTCCTGGCCCCGGTGAGCTGGGCGGCCGTGGTCCCGTTGGGCATCGGTTGCCTGATCGGTTCCCGGCTGGGCCCGATCGTCGTGCGGCACGCGCCTGCGACGCCGATCCGCATCGTGATCGGCCTCGGCGGGCTGGCGCTGGCGGTCAAGCTGGGTCTGGACGCCTACTAGCTGATGTAGCGGACGATGCTTTCGGCGACGCACGCCGGTTTGGCGGCGCCCTCGATCTCGACGGTGGTCGACAGGATCGCCTGCGAGGTGCCGTTGCCCAGATCCTCGAGGTCGGTCAGCGTGGTGGTGCCACGCACTTTGGCGCCCACCGGCACCGGGGAGGGGAAGCGAACCTTGTTCAGCCCGTAGTTGATCCCCATCTTCAGTCCGTTGACCGTGAAGATCTGATGCATCAGCACCGGCAGCAGGGACAGTGTCAGGAACCCGTGTGCGATCGTCGTACCGAACGGGCCTGCGGCCGCCTTCTCGGGATCGACGTGGATCCACTGGTGATCACCGGTGGCCTCGGCGAACTGGTTGACCGCCTCCTGGGTGATGGTCACCCAGTCGCTGGTCCCGAGCGCCTCACCCTTGGCGGCGGCGAGTTCGGCGAGTGAGTCAAAGGTCCGCATCGATATCCCCTTCTGGTCCGGTTGGTGGTAACCATCTTGCGCACACGTCATTCGCGGGCCGCGATCAGCCCCTCCTGCACCAGCGTGGCGCTGACGGTGCCGTCGGCGCCGACCAGAGATGCGGTCACCACCCCGCGCCCCCTGGCCGCCGCCGGAGACCTGGACTCCAGCAGGTTCCACCGGTCGGCCCTGATCGGGGCGTGAAACCAGATCGAGGAGTCGGTGGTGCCGCTGCGGTGCGTGCGGTTCCGCATCGCATGGCCGTGCACCTGCAACGCCGGGTCGATCATGTAGACGTCGGTGACGAACAGCGCGACGCAGGTGTGGATCAGCGCGCTCTCGGGCAGCGGAACCGTTGCGCACCACCACAACCGGCGGACGAAGTCACCGCCCTCCCCCTGGTCGACGATGCGGATGTCCAGCTCGTCCAGGGGCAGGCCCGGTGCGGGACCGGCCGGCCCGGTGGCGGGCAGCGTATCGGGATCCTCGGGCAGCTCGCCGTAGTGCCCGTGCGCGGGACCGGTCATCGGCACGGCGAACGACACCGTCGCCGCGGTGATGGTGCGGTCGCCCTGGCGCGCGAGCACCCGGCGCGTCATCGCGGTCCGGCCGTCGAAGGTGCGCTCCACCTGGTAGTCCACCGGGTCAGCGGCGGCACCGCCGCGCAGGAACTGCAGGTGCATGCTGGTGGGCAGCGCTTCGGCGGGCACCGTGGGTGCGGCCGCGGCCATCGACTGCGCGACGAACTGCCCGCCGAACGCCCGCTTGTCGGCGGGCCCGTGCCCGGCCGCGACGAAGGTGTCGGTACCGCCCGCCCGCACGTCGAGCAGATCCAGGAGCGCGCTCATGCGCCGGGAACCTCGGAAGATATTGCCACCGTGCCGGATTCGGCCAGGTGCGCCACCTCGTCGGCTCCGATGCCCAGCCGCTCGCCGAGCACGGCGACGGTGTCATCGCCGAGCGACGGGGCGGCCACCGCGGGCGCGTGCGCACCGTCGATCACCATGGGCAGACCCGGTGCCAGATAGTCGCCGACACGCGGTTGATGCAGCGAGGTGAACAGTGGGTTGGCCGTGACCTTTTCGTCCGTGGCCACTTCAGCGAAGGTGCGGTAGCGCTCCCACAGCAGCGACGTGCCGGACAGCGCCGCGGTGACCTCGGCGGCGGTGTGCTCGCGGAACCAGACGGTGAACAACCCGGTGAGCGCGTCGCGGTGCCGGTAGCGTTGGCCCTCGTCGCGAAAATCGACATCCAATGCTTCGGCAAGCGCCGCAACGACTTTCGTGGTCCCGGTCAGCTCGGTGAGATCCCGGAA
>JBEVHL010000298.1:0-11075 GCA_040511255.1 Mycobacterium sp.
CGCCACAAGACTTGGGGCACTGACTCTTTCGAGTTCTTCCCCAACTTCACGCTGCTGTTCTGGGCGCCGGGCTGGTACCTGACGTACAACTACTGGCCGGTCGCGGTCGACAAGCACATCTTCGAGGCCGACCTGTACTTCGTGCCGCCGACCAATCTCCGTCAGCGCCTGTCGCAGGAACTGGCCGCGGTGACGTTCAAGGAGTACGCCTTCCAGGACGCCAACACCCTGGAGGCCACCCAGACCCAGATCGGCACCCGCGTCGTCACCGACTTCCCGCTGTGCGATCAGGAGATCCTGCTCCGCCACCTGCACATGACCGCCCACCAGTACGTGGACCGGTACAAGGCGTCGTTGGAAAACGGGGGGCCGAACGGTAACGGGGCCACCAACGGTAAGCACGCTGCGAAAAAGGATGAAGCGCATGTCTAAGTTGCCCGAAGAATTCGCCGACCTCGAGCGGTTCGCGGACTGGTGCCTGCCCACCGAGGAGGAGCGGTACGCCAAGCGCCTGGCCTCCACCATGGCCGAGATGCAGGAGGTCTACGACGCCGGTATCGCCCGCCTTGAGGACATCATGGTCTACGTCGACGCCCGCTTCCCGCTGAAGTCGATGCCGGAAGACGCCAAGGCGCTGGTCCACCTGGGACAGTCGATCGTTATGGTGAGCTTCCCAATCGAGGTGTGGAAACAGCCCCGCGTGCTCGACAGCGGCGCCGCCTACATCAACCTGATCAAGGAGCCGGTGGTCTGAGCGTGCTGACCCTCAAAGCGGCGGGTCTAGTCGACGTCGATGCCGGCGAGATCATCCGGCCGGGAATCATCAAGGTCGACGGTGAGCGGATCGTCGGCATCGGGGGCGAGGTGGACGAGAGCTCCGAGGTCATCGATCTCGGGGACTCCTACCTGTTGCCCGGCCTGATGGACATGGAGGTCAACCTCCTGATGGGCGGGCGGGGTGAAAACCCCGGTCTGTCCCAGGTGCAGGACGATCCGCCGACCCGGGTGCTGCGTGCGGTGGGCAATTCCCGCCGGACGTTGCGCGCGGGGTTCACGACGGTGCGCAACCTCGGACTGTTCGTCAAGACCGGCGGTTACCTGCTGGACGTCGCGCTCGGTAAGGCCATCGACGCGGGCTGGATCGACGGTCCGCGGATCGTGCCTGCCGGGCATGCGATCACCCCGACGGGCGGGCACCTCGACCCGACGATGTTCGCCGCGTTCATGCCCGGCGTGCTGGAGCTGACCATCGAAGAGGGCATCGCCAACGGTGTCGACGAGGTGGTCAAGGCGGTGCGCTACCAGATCAAGCACGGCGCGCAGCTGATCAAGGTCTGCGTCTCCGGCGGTGTCATGTCGCTGACCGGAGAGGCTGGCGCGCAACACTATTCGGACGACGAACTGCGCGCGATCGTCGACGAGGCGCATCGCCGCGGCTTACGGGTGGCCGCCCACACCCACGGCGCGGAAGCGGTCAAGCACGCGGTGGCGTGCGGCATCGACTGCATCGAGCACGGTTTCCTGATGGACGACGAAGCCATCCAGATGCTGGTGGACAACGATCGGTTCCTGGTAACCACCCGGCGCCTGGCCGAGGCGATGGACGTCTCCAAGGCACCGGCGGTGCTGCAGGCCAAGGCCGCCGAGATGTTCCCCAAGGCGCGCACGTCGCTGGTGGCGGCCTATGAGGCAGGCGTGAAGATCGCCGTCGGCACCGACGCGCCCGCCATCCCGCACGGGCGCAACGCCGATGAGCTGGTCACCCTGGTCGACTGGGGTATGCCTGCGGCCGCGGTGCTGCGCGCAGCGACCGTGGTGGCGGCGGATCTGATCAACGTCACCGACCGGGGCCGGCTGGCCGAAGGGTTGCTGGCCGACATCATCGCGGTGCCCGGCGATCCGCTACTGGACATTACCGTTACACAGAACGTAAGTTTTGTAATGAAAGGGGGCAAGGTCTTCCGCAATGACAGAGTCAAGTAAGCCATCCCGCACCGACGACCTCGTCGAAATCCACCAACTCCTCGCCAAGTACGCCGTCACCATCACCCAGGGTGACGTCGAAGGCCTGGTGGAGGTGTTCACCCCCGACGGCACCTACAGCGCGTTCGGCGACACCTACTCCCTGGACCGGTTCCCGGTGCTGGTCGATGCCGCACCCAAGGGGCTGTTCATGACCGGCACCGCGCTGGTCGACCTGGACGGCGACACGGCCACCGGTACCCAGCCGCTGTGCTTCATCGAGCATTCCAAGCACGACATGCGCATCGGCTACTACCGCGACACCTATCTGCGCACCGAGGATGGCTGGCGACTGAAAACCCGTGCGATGACCTTCATTCGACGCAGCGGCGACCACGACCACGGCCGCCCGCACGCCATCGGACGTCCGAGTGCATGACTGAACAACGCAGCGTCGAGCAGTTCCGGTCGGACTTGATCGCCTGGCTCGGCGAAAATGATCTGACCCCGCCCGACGACCATTCGCTGCAGGGGCACATCCAGCAGTTCGCCAGGGTGCAGCGGGCGCTGTACGACGCCGGCTGGAGCCGGGCCGGTTGGCCCGAACACGCCGGCGGACTCGGCGGCCCGGCGATCCTGCGGGCCGTCGTCGGTGAAGAAGTGGTGGGCCGCCGGCTGGCCGAGCCGGGCCCGTACTCGATGCTCGAAGTGCTGGCCCCGACGATGATCGACTATGCGCCTGCTGAGCTGGCGGCGGAGATGGTGCCGAAGCTGCTCAGCGGCGAAGAGCAATGGTGCCAAGGGTTTTCCGAGCCGGGCTCCGGTAGCGACCTGGCGTCGCTGACCACGCGAGCGGTACAGGACGGCGACCGGTGGATCGTGAACGGCCAGAAGGTGTGGACCAGTTTCGCCCAGTACTCGCACCGGTGCGTCCTGCTCACCCGCACCGGCGATGCGGACACCCCGAACCACTCGGCGATCACCGCGTTCTTCGTCGACCTGGACAGCCCGGGCATCACCATCCGGCCGCTGCACACCATGCACGGTGTCGACGAGTTCTGCGAGGTGTATTTCGACGACGTCGCCGTGCCCGCGGACCGCATGCTCGGCAACCCCGGCGATGGCTGGAAGCTGGCGATGGACCTGCTGCCCTACGAGCGCTCGACGTGCTTCTGGCAGCGCATCGCCTACCTGTACTCGCGGATGGACGCCCTGGTGGTCGACGTCAAGGGCATCGGACAGGCCGCCGACATCGATTTGGGGGCAGCCTATTTGGCGCTGCACACGTTGCGTTGCCGGTCCCGCGCCACCCAGCACCGGCTGGCTGACGGCCAGAAGCTGGGCCCGGACACCTCGATCGACAAGGTGCTGCTGGCGGGCGCCGAGCAGCAGCTCTACGACACCGCCCGCGATCTGCTGCCCGGGGTCATCGAACTCGATGACAACGACTGGCGCACCGAGTATCTGTATTCGCGGGCCGCCACCATCTACGGCGGCACCGCCGAAGTGCAGCGCAACATCATCGCCCGCCGCCTGCTGAACCTCGGGAAGGAGTGATAGTGGATCCGAAATCACTCGAACTGCTAGAGGACGCCCTGCGCAAGACCATGTTGTCGACCTCAGGTGCCGAGTTGGACGCGGCGCTGGCCGAGCTGGGCTGGGCCGACATGCTGACCGACATGCCCGATCTGGCGATCCCGCTGGTGTTCCGGCTGCTGGGTGAAACAGGTTCGCACGCCTCAGTTCTCAACGATGTGGTGCGCCAGACGGCCGGCCGGGTGACCGATGACCTGCCCGCACTGCCGTATGCCGGCGGCTTGTATGTGGTGTGGGACTACTCCGATACCAGCAGTCGGGCGCTGGACGGGCTGCCGCTGCGCCGGGCGAGCGACGGCGAACCGCTGTATCTGACCGCGGGCCGACGCGCCGTCGGTTGGTGGCTGGTCGGTTCGGCGCGGGCCATGCTGAACCTGGCCTGCCGTCATGCGCTGGACCGCGTGCAGTTCGGCAAGCCGATCGCGTCGTTCCAGGCGGTCCGGCATCGGTTGGCCGAGACGCTGGTGGCCATCGAAGGCGCCGAGGCGACGCTCGACCTGCCCGGCGTGGACAACCCCGATCTGACGGCGCTGCTGGCCAAGGCCGCGGCGGGTAAAGCCGCATTGACCGCGGCCAAGAATTGCCAGCAGGTGCTCGGCGGCATCGGGTTCACCGCCGAACACGAGTTGCACCACCACGTGAAGCGGGTCCTGGTGCTCGACCAATTGCTGGGCAGTTCAAAGGAACTCACCAAGAAGGCCGGCGCCGGTCTGCGGGCCCGCGGCTCCACACCGCGGCTGGCTCAGCTGTAGTACGGCCCGACGCGGGAGGGAAAGCCTAGCCGCGCGGTAGGCCGAGGACGCGCCCGGCGATGATGCCGCGCTGGATCTCCGAGGTACCGCCGGCGATGGTGCCGCCGAAGCTACGGGCATACCGCTCGAACCAGCTCTCCGACGTGTCGTCCTCGCCGAAGGGAGCGTGCGCGGCCGTCAACGCCGGATGCTGCAGACCGTCGACCCCCGCCGCCGTCAGCGCATGCTCGGTGGCCACCTGAACCGCCTCGGCGCCAAGCAGTTTCAGTATCGACAGCGACGGGACATCCTGTTCGCCGCGGGCCTCACGGGCCAGTGCCGCCGACCCGAGCAGCCGTAGCGCACGGGCATCCATCAGCAGCGTCGCGTACTGGTCACGCTCGAGCGGACCCGACGGCCGGAAGTCGGCGACCAGATCGTCGAGCCGATCGGCGAACATCAGCCACAGCAGCGTCCGCTCGTGACCGAGCGACCCGTTGGCCACGCCCCAGCCGCCGTTCAGCGGTCCGATCAGGTTCTCGGCGGGCACTTTCGCATCGGCGAAGAACACCTCGTTGAAGTCCAGATCGTCGCGGTCGCACATCGACGCGAACGGCCGGCACACCACGCCTTCGGTGTCGGTGGGGATCACCAGCACGCTGATGCCCCTGTGCTTGGGCGCAGTCGGATCGGTGCGGACGAACGTCAGGATCAGGTCGGCGTCGTGCGCGCCGGACGTCCAGACCTTCTGGCCGTTGACGACGAAGTGGTCATCTTCGAGTACCGCGGTGGTCCGCAGCGACGCCAGATCCGAGCCGGCGCCAGGTTCGCTCATCCCGAGGGCGGCGGTCATCTCACCGCGCAGGATGGGCGCCGCCCAGCGATGCTTCTGTTCCTCGGTGCCGAAGGACAGCAGCGACGCGGCGATGATGCCGAGTCCCTGCGGGTTGTAGCTCTGATAGATGTTGTGGCGCGACAGTTCTTCGAGATGCACGAACTGCTGCAGGATGGTCGCGTTGCGGCCGCCGAACTCCGGCGGGTTGCCGGGCAACAGCCAGCCGTGGTCGAACAGCAGCCGCTGCCACTGCCGGGCCCACTCGGGCAGGTGTGCGGTGGACCGGGACCGCTCTACCGCGACGCCCGCGTCGGGCAGGTGCTCGTCGAGGAACGCCACGAACTCGTCGCGGAACGCCTCCACATCGGCGTCGAACGTGAGCTGCACTAGACCCTCCCGGCCAGCGACTGTTCGGCGATCAACGCCCGGTGATGCGCGGCCCCGCCGAGCAGCAGTTCGCCGGCCTTGGCGCGCTTGAGCGCGAACTGGACATCGTTCTCCCAGGTGAATCCCATGGCGCCGAAGAGTTGGACGCCGTGCCGGAAGACCACCGACTGGCATTCGCCCGCAGAGGCTTTCGCCATCGCCGCAGCCAGTCGCCTGCGCGGGTCGTCGGAGGCGATGGTCAGCGCCGCGAAGTACGACAGTGCCCTGGCCCGCTCGATCGCGACGTGCATGTCGACGGCCTTGTGCTGTACGGCCTGAAAGGAGCCGATCGGTACGCCGAACTGCTGCCTGCCCTTGACATGCTCGAGCACCAGTTCCAGCACCCGTGCGCACGCGCCGACCATCGTCAGCGCCATCCCGGTCAGGGCCACGTCGTGGGCGCGGTCCGGGTCGGCAGCCGCCACCCGTTCACTGTGGCCGACTGCCACCCCGGCAAAGGTCACCTCGGCGATGTGCAGCACCGGATCGAAGACCGACACCCGACGGGCCGAAACTTGGTCGGCGGCAACGACGAACACCCCGGCGGGGGTGACGACTGCCAGCCGGTCGACGCGGTCGCCGTCGAGTACGTGCCGTGCGGTGCCGTTGAGCACCCAGCCTTCGCCGACCCGTGCGGCGGTGACGCCGTCGTAGACCGCCGTGCCCGACAGCGCCGGGTCGGCAAGTCCCGGGGCCAGCGGGGTGAACTGGGTCATGGTGGCCAGGAACGGGGTCGGGTCGGTGGCGCGGCCCAGCTCTTCGATGAGGATGCCGAGTTCCACCGCCTCGCCGGCATCGGTGAGCTCGGTCCAGCCCATATCGATGTAGGTCTGCCAGAGCGCGGCGGACTCGTCGACGCCGTCATCTGCCTTCTCGGCGATCCTGCGGACCAACGACGCCGGGCACTCCTTGGCGGCCGCGTCGCGTGCCGTATCGCGCCACAACCGTTGATCGGAATCGAGCTCTAACAGCATCCCGCCACCTCATGCTTTCGACCTTGTTTTACGCACTTGGAGAATAGCATTCTCAGGATCCGACAGTAGTGATCTCAAAAAGCACCCGTAAGGTGCACAGGAGAGACCCAATGTCGCTCCCTTCTCCGGTACAGTTCTCCTATGTCACTTCCTGCGGCCACGCTGCCCAGTCGCGAATCGGGATGCCGGTGAGCAGTCCCAGCGAAGTAGAACCCGCGTGGAAGCAACGCGCCGTCGAACGCTCCATCAAGACCGCCAAGCTACGCGCAGCACAGCGGGTACAGCGGTTTCTCGACGCCGCCCAGGCGATCATCACCGAAAAAGGCAGCACCGACTTCACGGTGCAAGAAGTCGTCGACCGGTCCCGTCAGTCGCTTCGGAGCTTCTACCTACAGTTCGACGGCAAACACGAACTGCTGCTCGCCCTGTTCGAAGACGCGCTGAGCCGGGCCGCCGATCAGATCCGTGCCGCGACATCCGGCCAGGCCGACCCGCTCGAGCAGCTCAAGGTGGCAATCGAGTTGCTGTTCGAGCTGTCGCGGCCGGACCCGACGGCGAAGCGACCACTGTTCACCGACTTCGCACCCCAGTTGCTGATCTCGCATCCGACCGAAGTGCGGGTGGCTCACGCACCGGTTATCGCGTTGTTCGCCGAACTCATGGAAGACGCGTATCAGGCGGGTTGCCTGCGTGAAGGCGTCAGCCCCAAGCGGATGGCCGCGATGACGATGCAGACTGTGATGTTCACCGCACAGTCGAGCACGCCCACCGACGAAGATGTCTTGAAGCCCATCACCGCCGAAGAAGTGTGGACATTCTGCGCCAAAGGTTTCGCCGCAAACTAGCGCAAGAACCGCATTCTCGTAAGCCAAGAACTCCGCTTACGCTCGTTGGACGCCCGACCTGTTGGGCCGCCTTGACCTCAGTCCGGTTACCTCCGGAGAGGCTGGCGCGGTCCGTTTTCGACGGCGCGAACCCACCGGTCCGGAGAAGTCGGTCGAATCCTGAGCGCCAACGAATTTCGGCCTGCCGACACGCGGGCCGGGTGCTCCGCCGTACGTCACATCCGCGGAATGATGGGCGGCTTGACGCGGTCGAGGATGGTGAAGCCGAAGTGAGCTCGCACAGCGCTGTGCTCCCGGCTCGCCGGTCGTTGCCCGCACCGCTGGATCATCCGTCGCCGCCCCCGCACCTGAGCCGGTGCATCGCCGAGGTGGTCGACCGGCGGTTGGACTTCGGCGCCTTCGACTTCGCCGACGCCGAGGCCCGGGGCGAGCCACAGGTGATGGTGAGCCTGCTGTTGTACGGCTATCTCACCGGGGTCCGTTCGTCGCGGGACATCGCGCGACAGTGCATCGAGGATCCGCACTTCCAGTGGCTGGCGGCCGGGGCGACGCCGACGCGTCGAGCAATCGTCCAGTTCCGCCGTCAGCACCGAGCCGCGGTGCGGGTCCTGCTGATCGAAGCGCTGCTGTTGTGTCACGACGCAGGCATGGTGCGACTCGATCACGTACAGCTCAGTGCCGCGCGGACAAGTGGGCGCAAAGCGGTTCTCGACGAGAAGGTTTCGGCCCTGCTGGCCGATGCCGAACGCATCGACGCCGCCGAAGACGTCCTCCGGGCGGCACCGCGCCGCAGGGCGCCGCGAGCGGTGCTCGCCGTGTTGCTGTTGGCGCTGATCTTCGGTGGCGGCTACACCGTGGCGGTCCACAAAACCGTGACACTGCGCGTCGACGGCTCCTCGATGACGGTATCGACGCTGAAGTCCAAGGTGTCCGACGTGTTGCGGGACAACGGTTTTGCCGTGACCGATCGTGATGAGCTACAGCCGGCCGGCGATCAACCGTTGCGGCAGTCCGAGACCATCGTGCTGCGCCGCGGCCGGCCGCTGCAATTGTCGGCCGACGGCGGGCCCAGCCACCGGGTCTGGACCACGGCGACCACCGTCGACGAGGCGCTGACGCAACTGTCGCTGGGCGACGCGTTGCCCACTACCGCCTCGCGCATCAGCCGCCTTCCCCTGACCGGAATGGCGCTGCGGGTGATCACCGCGAAAGACGTTCACCTCGACGACGGCGGCAAGGCCGGCGAGCGACATGTGGCGGCGGCCAATGTCGGACTGCTGCTCACCACCATCGGTGCACCGCTGGCGCCCACCGACAAGGTGGTGCCCGCCGCGTCCACTCCGATCACCGCGGGCATGCGAATCGTCGTCACCCGCATCCGGACCCGGACGGTGACCCAGCGCATGCAGGTGCCGCCGCAGGTGTACCGCATCGCCGATCCGACGATGAACATGAGCCGCCGCGTGGTCGAGAATCCCGGCTCGCCGGGTACGCACGACATCACCTTCACCGAGGTGATGGTCAACGGCGTCGCCACCGAACGGCAGGTGGTCCGCAATGCCATCACCACACCCGCCCGCCCCACGGTGCTGCGGGTCGGCGCCAAACCGGGCACCGAAGTACCACCGGTCCGCAACGGCGCGGCCTGGGATGCGGTGGCCAAATGTGAATCCAGCGGCAACTGGGCCATCAACACCGGCAACGGCTTCTACGGCGGCGTGCAGTTCGACCAGAACACCTGGAAGCGGCACGGCGGGCTGCGGTACGCGCCGCGCGCCGACCTGGCCACCCGGGAAGAGCAGATCGCCATCGCCGAGGTCACCAAGGCCAAGCAGGGCCGCGGCGCCTGGCCGGTGTGCGGCGCGAAGCTGGTGTAGCGCTTCGGGTCACCCGGCCGGTGGCGCCAGGAGCAGTTCGGCGGCGCTGTAGGGGTCGTTGCCCCCGTCGGCGACGGCGGCGGCCAGCCGGTCCAGATCGGGATGATTCTGCAATCGGGACTGGGCCAGCGACAGGATCTGCGCCCTTGCCCGCGCGGTCCGACGGGCCGGGTTGTCGGTGCGCCGGTGGGCGGCGACCGCCTCGACCAGCTCCTCGATCCCTTCACCTTGGGAGGCAATGATTTTCAGGATCGGCGCGTGGGTCTCCGCCCGCAGATCCCGCACCGTCTGGTCGGCGCCGTCGCGGTCGGCCTTGTTGACCACCACCAGATCGGCGACCTCGAGCAGGCCTGCCTTGGCGGCCTGAATCGCATCGCCCGCACCGGGATTGAGGATGACGATGGTCGGATCGGCCATGGCGGCGATCTCGATCTCGGACTGGCCGACCCCGACCGTCTCCAGCAGCACCAGGTCGTAGGACAGCGCGGCGAGTAACCGGATGGCGGCGGGCACGGCGGCGGCCAGGCCGCCGAGGTGTCCCCTGCTGGCGACCGAACGGATCAGCACGTCGGGGTCGTTGATGTGCGCGGCCATCCGGATCCGGTCGCCCAGCAGCGCGCCGCCGCTGTAGGGCGACGAGGGGTCGACGGCCAGCACCGCCACCCGCAGGCCGATCTTCCGGTAGGCGGTGACCAACACCGCGACCGTCGTCGACTTGCCGGCCCCCGGCGGTCCGGTGACCCCGATGACCTGGACTTTCGTCGGCGAGATATGGGCCAAGACGTCGTCGCGGCGGGAACTTTCGACCAGGCTCAGCAACCGACCGGCCGCTCGCGCAGAGCCATTGCGCGCGGCGGTGATCAGGTCGGCGATGTCATCGGTCATCGGTCATCTTCTCAGTTGGGTAGCACCGTCGGTGCAGGCACCGTCTCGGTTGTCGCGTCGGGTCGCTTTCGATCAGGTGCACGAACGCGGTCCGCGCACGCCCAACTGAGAATAGTATTCTCTCAGTTTGAGAGCGACAGTTGCAAGAAGGGAAACAGCATGCAGGTCAGTGGTAATTCCGCGATCGTCGTCGGTGGCGCCGGAGGGCTCGGGGAGGCCACCGTCCGCCGACTCCACGGCGCGGGGGCCAAGGTCGTCGTCGCCGATATGGCCGATGACAAGGGCAAGGCCCTGGAGGCCGAGCTGGGCGTGCGGTACATCCGCACCGACGCGACCGATGAGGACAGCGTCAACGCAGCCATCGCCGAGGCCGAATCGCTTGGACCGCTGCGCATCTCGGTCGACACCCACGGCGGGCCCGCCAGCGGAGGTCGCCTGGTCGGCAAGGACGGTTCGCCACTGGACCTGGCCGGCTTCAAGACCACCATCGAGTTCTATCTGACGGCGGTGTTCAACGTGCTGCGGCTCTCGGCGGCGGCGATCGCCAGACAGGACCAGCTCGACGAGGGTCAGCGCGGGGTCATCATCAACACCGCGTCGATCGCCGGCTACGAGGGCCAGATCGGCCAGGTGCCGTACGCCGCCGCCAAGGGCGGGGTCATCGGGATGACGCTGGTGGCCGCGCGCGACCTGTCCCCCTTGGGTATTCGGGTGGTCACCATCGCCCCCGGCACCATCAACACTCCGGCCTACGGCCAGGCCGCCGACCAGCTGGAGGCCTACTGGTCCCCGCAGGTGCCGTTCCCGAAGCGCATGGGCCGGTCTACCGAGTACGCCACGCTGGCGGCGTCGATCATCGAGAACGACTACCTCAACGGCGAGGTGATCCGGCTCGACGGCGGGCTGCGTTTCCCACCGAAGTAGTGATTCGGGCGCGGGTTTGA
>JBEVHL010000299.1:0-3558 GCA_040511255.1 Mycobacterium sp.
GAGAACCAGTTCGGGCAGGTTGCGCTGGTCGATGCGCTGCACCAGGAGGCGGGTCGAGTCCGGTGACCAGGACACGGTGAACAGCGGCGGCAGTCCAAGAACGCGCATGAGCGCCCGCGCGCCCGTAGCGTCGGGCAGGCCACCGTAATCGAACAGCGGCTCGGCGTCGTCGGTGAGCGCGAACTCGGTCTCACGGTCCTGGGATCGCACCCAGATGTTGCCGTCGCGGCGGAATGCCACCCATGACTTGTCCGGCGACACCACATCGGTGACCGGCGATGGTCGGTCGTCGTCAATCTGGACGCACGTGCCCGCGCTGTCCGACCACTCCCACCGGGACGCGAATGCGTTGAACCGCAATGGGTCTCCGATTTCGACCGCAGTGATCGGTAGATCCGCTGCGCTCACCGCGTGACGGGATGCGACCGACAGTGCGGCAGCCAGCCGGTCGTGATCGAACGCGTCGCGGCGGGTGCCGTCATCGGGGTCCACTACGACGAAACGGCTCCCCACCTGGTACCAGAATCGCTTGCCCTCCGAAAGCCACTGCGGTTGAACCGAAGCCCCGGGTACCTGTCGCGCCCGGTACGGCGCGAGCATCTGCTCGGCCCGGGCGTAATCAGCCGCCGTGACGTGATGGTCGGTCGGTGTCGCGTCGTTGAGTGTCACGGGTCCGAGGAAACACCCGGACGTAGCGGCATAGTCAAGAAGAGGCGGCTATCGCCTGGTTCCCGCCTCTGCGGCGTCGACGGTCTGGGCGAGCAGGACGGCGATGGTGGTGGGCCCGACGCCGCCGGGTACCGGAGTGATCAGCCTGGCCCGCTGGGCGGCAGCACCATATTCGACATCGCCGACGTTTCCGGGGTTGTAGCCGGCGTCGATGACGACGGCACCAGGCTTGATCCAGGCGCCCTTGACGAGTTCGGGCCGACCGACGGCGGCCACCACGATGTCGGCTTCGCCCACCACGCCGGCCAGATCACGGGTTTTGGAGTGGCAGTAGGTCACCGTGGCGTCGCGGGCCAGGAGCAGCATCCCGACCGGTCTCCCGAGAATGGGGCTGCGGCCGATCACGACCACCCGTTGCCCAGCAGGGTCGACGTCGTAGGCATCGAGCAGGCACATGATGCCACCCGGCGTGCAAGATCTGAACCCGTTGTGCCCCAGGGCCATTGCCGCGAACGACGCACCGGTCACCCCGTCGACATCCTTGGCCGGGGTGATCGCTTCGAACACCTGCCGTTCGTCGATCTGGGCCGGCATCGGGTGTTGCACCAGGATGCCGTCGACGGTGTCGTCGTCGGCGAGCTCGCGGACTACCGCGACAGCCTGCGTGGTACTGGCGTCGGCGGGGAGGTGGTAGCCGCGAGATTCCAGGCCGACTGCTCGGCAGCGGTTGGCCTTCATGCGCACATAGGTATGGGAGGCAGGGTCGTCGCCGACCAACACAGTCGCCAGGGTCGGCTTGCGGCCCGTCAACTCCTCGAACTGCGTCGCCCGATCCGCGGTGTCGGAAAGGATCCGGCGGGCCACAGCTGAGCCATCGATGATATTGGTGCGCAACGCAACTCCTCGAAGTGAGGAGCACCCAGGCGGTCGATGCTTCCGAATTCTGCTTCCCGGTGGTATCCCACCTGCGCCAGTCGCGTCGCCACCATCGTATCCAGCGATATGCCGTCACCGACCGATCGGGGCTAACCTGTGGCCGAACGTGGGCGTCTCCGCAGTGTCGCGGTTACCTGAACCTTCGACAAGAGGCTTGCGCTGTGCACTACGTGATGGTTCCTGGTATCGACGGGTCCGACGACTTCCACTGGCAGAGCATCTGGGAGCGGCGCTACCGTCCGAGCGCAACCCGGATCAAGCCCGCCTCATGGTCCCGGCCTGACCTCAAGGATTGGACGTCTGCCATCGACGACGCGGTGCGCCAGGCAGACGACGATGTGGTGATCGTGGCCCACAGCCTGGGCTGCCTGGCCGCCACGAACTGGATCAACCGGCGTCCCAACGCCATCCGCGGGGCGTTCCTGGTCGCCCCACCGGACACCGGCGGCCCCCGGTTCCCCGCTCAGGCGGCCGCCACGTTCGTCTCGCTACGACCCCGCCCGCTCCCGGTGCCTGGCGTCATCGTCAGCAGCGACGACGATCCGTACTGCAGCACGGCAGCCACCGCGCTGCTGGCGCATGACCTGGGAATCCCCCACATCAGTGTCGGACGCGGCGGGCACCTCAACAGTGCAAGCGGGCTCGGTGAGTGGCACATGGGGCAGTCCCTGCTCGTCGCTTTCACGGCCGGCGCGGCCCGCCCCGCCGGCCTCGGTGACTGACCGGGCCCAGTTCACAGCACCGCGTCGGCCAGGCGTTCGACCTGGTCGATCGATGCGACGGCGGGGTGCAACAGCAGCCGGTCAAAGCCCATGTCGCGGCACACACGGACCGTGTCTCGGGCGTCCTGAGCAGAGGCGACCATATCGGCGGCATTGAGCGCAGCGAACTCCGGGTAGAAGTCGTAGTAGCGGGTGAGGTGCTCGCGTCCCGCCCGCACCGTATCTTCTGTGCCGAGGGCAAAATTGACCGACATCTGCATGATCGGCTCCCCCGCCCTTTCCGCGGACTGCCAACCCGCCCGGACACGCTCGGTCATCGCGGCCACCGCCGGGTAGTCACGCAGAGCACCCCCCGCCCAGCCGTCTCCGACGGTGGTCGCGCGCCGAACCGTGGCGGCCGACTTGCCACCGAACAGCAATGGGATGGTCACCGCGCCCGGGCACAGCGCAGTGTCTTCAGCGAATGACTCTCCGCTCCACGCCTGGCGCAGGGTAACCACCTGCTCGTCGAGAATCTTTCCGCGCCGGTCGAATTCGACGCCTGCAGCGGCGTAGTCGTCCTGGCGGTTTCCCACACCGAGGCCGACGACCAGACGGTCATTCGAGCAACCAGCCACACCTGCCAGCTGCTTGGCGAGCACCGTCGGCGGGTAGAGCGGTGCCAGCAGAACGTTGGTCACCAAGGTAGGTGTGGTGGTTGCTCCAGCGGCGACCGCCAAGGCCACGATCGAGTCCACACTGGGGTATATCAACCGATCGATGGTGGTCAGGGCACCGAACCCGCGTTCCTCGGCGAGCCGGGCCCACGGCGTGATGAGCCCGCCGGGTACCCCTGCCACATGGTTGGGTAGTCCGATTCCAATTTCCATCAGTTCTCCATCGATTCCGTTGCTGGGCATGTGTTTTGGTCGGCACTGTTGACCATCGCAAACCGTTGTTCCCAGGCACCGTCGCGCTCGGCGTCGCGCAGTGGACGGGCGGCAGCCACCACGATCTCGGGGGTATCCGGCTGGGCCACCCACTGCGCCATCACCTGCGCGACGAAGTCGTCGACGTCCAACACAGCACCTCCGACTGGACCGGCCATATCGGTGTGCACACGCGGTGGCACGATTTCGACGACCTGAATCCCGCTGTCGCGCAGCTGAAACCGCAGAGCCGCGGTGTAGATATGTAAGGCAGCTTTGGTGGCGCTGTAGGTCGGGGCGGTGGCCAGTGGGACGAAGGCCAG
>JBEVHL010000300.1:0-5135 GCA_040511255.1 Mycobacterium sp.
AGCAGGACATTGTGGACTAGTGTTCTGCTGCGTCCCGTACGTCCAGGTCAGCGAAGTCTGCATGTCCGGTCTGTGTCGCCCTGTCCATCTTGTTCGTGCCTGTCTTGGCAAGTTCTTGGCACGCTGCCGAACGGGTGTGCGATCCCCCGCAGCCGCTGAGAACGTCCTACCTCTGGGCCCGGCACCCGGTCGGCGAACTCGAGGACCAGCCGGTCAAAGCCGTCCTGGCCCGCCAGTCGCACCGCGGCCAGGTGCGCCACGTTTCCGGTCGGCGCCTGGCTGACGTCGGCCGTTCCGGCTCCCGGCAACCCCGGCGGGGTGGCCGGTTGCTGCACGGGTGCGGGGTGCGAAGTGCATGTCGCCAGAGCCGTCATGATCCATGCGGCACACAGCACCTTGATCGGGGGCAGCCACATGCTCTTGGACAGTAGCGGTTGCAGGTCTCAGGACTCTTTCACCTGCGAGTACCAGATCCGGTCTGCGACAGCGACGATGTCGTCGGAGATCGCCGAGATCCGCCGGTAGAACTCGCGTCGGGCGGTGACGACCCTGATATCGGTGACTTCGAGCAGGTCACCGGCGGCCTGGCGATAGATTCGCTCCAGATTGCGCTGCGACTTGACCGCGGCGTCGGCGGCCTCAGTCGCGGGCGGGGCGAGCTTGCTGCGCCGCTCGTCCAGGGACGTGAATGCGGTCTGGAGGTGCTGGGCGCCCTCGGCGAGCAGGACGGCCATGTCAGCGGTCGCCTGATCGGGCGGGAAGGCCATGGCTTCGGATTCGCGCACGGTGTTCTTGGCGCCGTTGATCACTTTGTCGAGATCGCGCGACAACTGGAACAGGTCCTCGGGCTGCAGCGGCGTGGTGAAGGCCTCGCTGACGGCGTCGACGAGTTTGCGCCGCACTTCGTCGCAGTCGTGCTCGGCGGCGCGGACGTCGGCGGCGCGGGCGGAGTCCCCGCCTGCCCACGCGGTGAAGGCCTCCATTCCGTTTACCGTGATCGCTGCCTGCTCCTGCAGCATTCCGATGACATCGGGGGTTTCGGGGAGAAACCAGCGACTGCCTTTGCGGCTCATAACGCTCTCCAAACGAGTAGTACGGCGACCGCCATCAGCGCGGCCGCCGGAATCGTGGTCAGCCACGCGATGCCCATCTCGCGCACGATCTGCCAGCTCACGTGCTTCCACCGCCGCCGCCCGCCGCCGACACCGACGACCGAGGAGGCCACCACCTGGGTGGTGCTCACCGGAGCTCCGATGAGGGAGGCGCCGAGGATGACTGCCGTGGACGAGGCCTGACTGGCGATGGAGTCGATGGGTGTCAGGCTGAAGATGCGCTGGCCGATCGTCTTGACGATGCGCCATCCGCCCAACGCTGTGCCCGCGGTCAGGGCCACGCCCGTAACGACTTTCGCCCACAGCGGCACCGACATCGTGGTGGTCTGCCCGGAGGCCAGCAGCAGGACCGCGATGACGCCCATCGACTTCTGGGCGTCGTTGCCGCCGTGGCTGAACGAAAGTCCCGCTGCCGCAACCCATCCGCTGCCGCGGACCGGACCGATCCACCGCGTCGTCCAGCGCCGCGACATCAGGCGCAGTAGGCGCAGGAGCAGGAACGCGACGGCGAAGCCGAGGGGCGGGGAGATCAGCAGGGCGACCAGAACACCGATGACGCCGGTGGGGTGCCAGCCGTCGAAGCCGCCCCACTGGACGGAGCCGAGTCCGCCGGAGCCCGAGAGAATGCCGTCGGCGACGGCCGCGCCGACCAGACCCCCGACCAGAGCGTGCCCCGACGACGACGGCAGGCCCCGCCACCAGGTGATGGCGTTCCAGGCTGTCGCGCCAGCCAGGCCCGCCCCGACTACGGGAATCATCTGGGCCTGCGGCACGGTGACGATCTTGCCGATGGTGTCGGCCACGGCCGTGCCGAGCAGGACCGCACCGCCCATGTTGAACACCGCAGAGAGGGCGACGGCCTGGCCCGGGGTCGCTGCCCGCGTCGCCACCAGGGTGGCGATGGCGTTGGAGGCATCGTGGAAGCCGTTGGTCAGGGCGAAGGCCACCGCGAAGCCGATGGCGATGACCAGCCCGACGTGCAAGTGACTTCTCCGTGAACGCCGACCGCGCGGTGAATCGGCCGTGTATGCCGGGTGAACATAGCAAAAACTGTGGGTGAACGGCGCGGCCCAATCACCCGATCGGTGGCGCAGTGACCGGTCTGCTGCGTGTCAGACTAGGTCCATGGCTGCGCACCCAAGGCTGTGCCGTCGGCCAGTTCGCCGGCGAGGCGCAGCATCTGCGGCCCCAGTGCGGCGACCAGCACCGGCGGAGGCTTCACACCGGGTGGCACGCTGGGCTCCTGCTGGACGCGATAGTGCTGTCCGCTCATCTGCACCGCCCGACCGGCAAGCAACGGCGTCAGCACCGTGAGGTACTCGCGCAGATGGCGGATCGGGTGGGAGAAACTCAGGCCGAAACCGGTTTCGATGACCGGCTTATGGCTCAGGCCGATGCCGAGCGCGAGCCGGTTCGAGCTCGACTGCTGAACGGTGATGCCTGCTGGGCGAGCACGGCCGGATGTCGAGGGAACGTCGGTACCACGTAGCTGCCCAGCTCGATGCGCGACGTCACTGGGCCCAGTGCCCCCAGCAGGACCAGCGCATCCGGCGGACCGACCAACGGAACGCTCGGCGCCCAGACACAGTCGAAGCCGTCCGACGACCCCAATCGCCCGTAAGCCACCGTTCTTACGGGTCCTTACGGTGAGGTTCATCGTTGTGCGGTGAATACCCTATTGACGCTCGACTGGGAAACAGACCACCTTGACCACGACCGACACCACCACCGGTTGGCGAAGACGCACTGCCGTCCCCTATCGAACTGTTGCAGGATTGCCGACCATTGCGACGCACCTTGCTTGTTTAGTGGAGCAGGCGGACTCGGATGGGCAGGTCGAGCTGGGACCAGGCGCGATCGGCAGTCAGAACCTCGGGGGGCGTGCTGCGGACTGTCAAGGCGAGGCAGCAGCGATCGCCCAACGACAACCCACGTCCGCCGGCCAGGGATCGCATTGCCCCGGCCAGTTCGGCATCGGCTTCGGTCAACGGCTCGATCGTGACGCCGGTGGCGGCGAGCAATTCACGGACCCGGCTGGCATCGAGATCGGCGTCTGCCAGCTTGCCAATGACTTCCGCGAGGTTCGCTGCGCCCAGTGACGCAGACTGCAGTTCGGCTGCGACCTGGTCGGCGCCGGGCTCGTCGTGAACGAGAGCCAGCACCGCGGATGCGTCCAGGACCGTCACTCGGCCTCAGCGGCCAGACGCCGGTCAGCGAGCAACTCCTCGACCAGCGAGCGGTCTTTCGGAAGTTCGGTTCCCAGGGCCCGTAGCTCAGCCACGGCGTCCTGCTGTCGTTGGAGCACCAGCCGTCGACCAGTCACGTGCAGGTGCACGCGATCGCCGGGAGCCAGACCCAACGCGGTCCGTATGTTTGCCGGGATCACCAGCCGACCTTGCTGGGACGACGAGTTTTGACCTCCGCAGCGCCCGCCGTCACCGAGGGCGATGGGGACCGCTGCCGGTGTGGCCGCAACTGTTCGGCGGCCAGTGTGGTGCGGCCAGAGGCGGTCTGGAGGATTGCCAGCCGCTGGCAGCGCGAAACGAACGCCACCACGCTGCGCGCACTGCGCTGATTCGCGCGATCGGCGCCGCGATCGCGTTGGCCGCCTATCCCATCCCACCGGGCAGGCCGTGATCGTCGCTCTACGGCGAGCACAGCGGCCCGTTTGGGCGCCGGAGTGCGAATCTTGGGCAGACCGCCCATTATTCGCAGGCGATCGCGCACTTCGTCGATCGTCGATCGCGCCCCGATCGCGTGGGTCCGGTGGGGTGGCCCAAACCGAGAGAAGACGATCGCCCCACCCGGAGTTCTCAGGTCGTCAGGTCGCAGGAGACGACGCCCAGCGGAGACAGCACCGAGGTCCCGAACCGTCCCTCACAGCGGGCCTGGATCAGGTTCTTGCTGAAGTCGTCGGCGTTGGAGTTCTCCGATCACTGCACCCCGATGCCCGGTGTCGGTGTCCACGACGACCGCGTCGGTGGCCAGGACGTGACCCACTCCAGCGGCCGCCGAGAGCAGGGCGGCGATGGTGCGCGCAGCCAGGGGCGGGACTCGGGAGCGGCGGGTTCGGCCGGGCTTGTCGACGAGCTGTTGGCCCCGCAGCTTTGCGCAGGTCGTAGCCTTTTGCCAAGAACACCTTCGTGGCAAGGGCCGAGATGCGGGTGGGTGTCGCGGTGACGAGGCCGAGCAGCTTCTACATCATCGACCTGGTGCCCTGATCACGATGGCCGACGACGACCCTCTGTTCGCCGTCCGCAACGAGAGCAGCGGCAAGTGGCGTTGGCGGTGGCGCAGCCCGTGGGGCTCCGTGCACGTCAGCCCGACGCTGCACTCCTCGGCCAAGAACGCGATGATCGCTGGCCGCAAGTGGCTGGAGGCGAACACCTGATGGTGTGGAGCGACGAGTCCGACCGCGAATGGCTGACCGAGGAGGAGTGCGCGCGGCGGCTGGGCTGCTCGCTGACCCGCGTTCGGGAGTTGGTCGAGCGTAACGTGCTGCGTGCCCGCTACAACTGCTACGGCGGCATCGAGGTCGAGTGCGCCGTCGTGACCGGCTGGACCGGATGAGAGCTTGCCCACCCTCGGAAACCATCGGGCCGCGGGTGGACGAGAGGGGCGCGGCAGAGGCTTCCGCGGCGTCTGCGGAGAACCGCTGCGGGCCGCGCCCCCACCCAACGCTTGCCGTGTCCTCAGCATCCGCACGGCAAGACGGGACGCGGGCTGTTGTGGCGCTGGCACACGGCCCGCGTCCTCATGGGTACGACAGCGCACAGACCCAGGTACGCACACCAGCGCAGGCCAGCTACCTAAGTAATCGAGCTATCGCCTCTTAGTTAGTTATGACGAGATCCCGCCGTCGGTGGGAACCGGGCACCCGGCAGAAGTGAACGATTCGTTGCCGCGGCAGCCGGAAATCGTTAGTGAGGTTCTCGCAGTCTTCCCCCGGTCCGGCTTCGCACACCTGGCAGCTGACCGCGAGCGCGGCTTTGACCGCGGCGCTGTCCCGGTTGCGCAGGTCGT
>JBEVHL010000301.1:0-6028 GCA_040511255.1 Mycobacterium sp.
GTTGGTCGCGCCCTGCGGCAAAAACGAATAGTCGTAGAGCACGAACATCGGCACGATGGTCGCGGGGCCGCCCTCGTCGGTCCACACCGGGAACGGGTGTTCCGGGGTCACGATGCCCATCTCATCGCACATGTTCACCAGGTAGTCGTAGCGGGCCCGGCCGAAGATCTGGTTGGGGTCCTTGCTGGTGGTCCACAGCTCGTGATTGCCCGGCACCCAGATGACCTTGGCGAATCGCTTACGCAACAGGTCCAGCGCCCAGCGGATTTCGTCCGTGCGTTCGGCGACGTCGCCGGCCACGATCAGCCAGTCGTCCGGCGAGGACGGATACAGCGACTCGGTGACGGGTTTGTTGCCGTTGTGACCCGTGTGCAGATCGCTGACCGCCCACAGGGTGGGCCGCGAGCCGCCCCGAGTTTCTTGTGTAGCCACGACGATCAAGCCTACTGAAGTATCGTTGCGCCCTTCGGTGGGCGAACTAGAACATGTTCTTGTTTCGCCCGTCAGGTGCAGCTGGTGACTTGTAGACTCCCCGCAGGGTCGGTCACCGAACACGAGGGAGTGTGATGATCGCCAAATTGCGGCTGGTCGCGGCGCTGGGGGCGCTGGTTGCCGCAGTCGTCGTGGTGGCCCAGAGCCCGGGCACCAGCACCGTCAGCGTGCCCGGCCTGCAGCTGCGCTCCACCGGCGCGCCGCTGACGGATGCGTCCACCACCATCAAGAGTCCGATCATCAACTTCACCGACCCGTCGCCGTTCGACCCGTGCCGCGATATCCCGGTCGACGCCACCAACGGACTGGGACTGGGCTTCACCCCGCCCGAGCCGGAGGACAGCCTGCGCTGCCACTACGACGCGGGCAACTACCAGATGGCCGTCGAGGCGATCATCTGGCGCAGCTACGAACAGTCGATACCCGCCGATGCCGTGGAGACCACGATCAACGGCCACCGCGCCGCGCAGTACTGGGTGATGAAGCCGACGGACTGGAACAACCGCTGGTGGTTCTCCTGCATGATCGCGTTCAAGACCAGCTACGGGCTGATCCAGCAGTCGCTGTTCTACTCCCCCGTCTACTCCGGGCGCGATATCGACTGCCTGTCCGAGAACATGATGCGAGCCCAACAGCTTTCCCCGCTCTACAAATTCTGACTCGCCGGTAACCTGGCCCGGATGACTGCGCTCCCGGCCGGACCAGCCCTGCGTCGACGCCTGCGATGGGCCGTCAGCCGGGTGATGGGGTTGCCGTCGCCGACCTCCGAGTTCACCGTGCACCGCGGGCTGCGGGTGCCGATGCGCGACGGGGTCGACCTGATCGCCGACCATTACGTGCCGGACACCGCTGCGCCTGCGGGCACCCTGCTGGTGCGCACGCCCTACGGCCTCAAGTGGCCGTTGACCTCGCTGTACGGCGGGATCTACGCGGCCCGCGGCTACCACGTGATCCTGCAGAGCGTGCGCGGCACCTTCGGCTCCGGCGGTGAGTTCGAGCCGATCGCGAACGAGGTCGCCGACGGTCACGACACCGCCGCGTGGCTACGCGACCAGCCGTGGTTCACCGGCACCTTCGCCACCATCGGCCCCTCGTACCTCGGCCTGACCCAGTGGGCGCTGCTGGCAGATCCCCCACCCGAATTGGCGGCCGCCGTCATCACGGTCGGCCCCCACGACTTCCACAGCGTCACCTGGGGACAGGGCGCGTTCACGGTCAACGACTTCCTGGGGTGGAGCGACGCCGTCGCGCACCAGGAAGACCCGGGCCGCTACCAGCGGATCAGCCGGCAGTTCCGGGGCGCCAAGCTCGTCACCGGCGCGGCCAACCAGGTGCCCATGGGACCTTCGGCCCGCGAGCTGCTCGGGACCAGAGCCACCTGGTACGAATCCTGGCTGGCGCACCCCGACGCCGACGACCCCTATTGGACGTCGCGGCGGATGACCGACGCCCTGGATCGGGTGCAGGTGCCGATCCTGCTGCTCAGCGGCTGGCAGGACGTCTTCCTGGACCAGACGCTGGTCCAGTACCGGCGGCTGCGCGACCGGGGTCAGACCGTCGCGATGACCATCGGTCCGTGGACCCACGGCCAGATGACGACCCGGGCCGCGGGGCGCGCCGGCAGAGAATCGCTGGCCTGGCTGGCTGAGCATCTTGGGCACCGACCGTCGGCGCCGCGCAGCGCAGTCACGGTGCACATCGGCCATGCCGGCTGGGTCGAGCTGCCCGACTGGCCCCCGGCCACCTCCGCACACCCGCTGTATCTGGGGCCGGCAGGCGCGTTGACCGACACCGCGCCCGCGCCGGGCACCGCGAGCTTCACCTTCGATCCGGCGGACCCCACCCCGACGATCGGCGGCCGCCTGCTCTCAGCCCTGGGCGGTTACCAGGACGACACGGCGCTGGCGCGCCGCGCCGACGTGCTGACGTTCACCGGGCCCGCGCTGACCGCTGACCTGACCGTCCTCGGCGCACCCGTCGTCGAGTTGGCCCACACCTCGGACAACCCGCACCACGACGTGTTCGTCCGGCTCAGCGAGGTCGACGCCAAGGGACGCTCCCACAATGTCAGCGACGGGTTTCGGCGGTTGGTCGGCGCGGGTTCCGGTGCACTCCGCATGGAGCTCGACGACATCGCCTACCGGTTCCGGGCCGGGTCGCGGATCCGGCTGATGGTCGCGGGTGGCTCACACCCGCGGTACGCCCGCAATCTCGGCACCGACGAACCCGCCCTGACCGGCACCACGATGCGGCCGGCCACCCACACCGTGCGCCTCGGCGGCGACGACGCGTCGCGGCTGCTGCTGCCGGTTCAGCCGACGCAGTAGCGGACCCGGTCGGCGATCGCCTGCAGGGCCGCCTCGTCGTGCACCGGTTGCCCCGCGGCCGACTCAGCCGGGTCGGCCGGTAGCGGCAGCCAGCTCTTGCAGCCGGCGAAATCGGGCGTGCGAGCCAGCCGCAGCGGCGCCAACAGGGAGCTGGCCTGCACCACCAGCACGGTCAGCCGGTGCTTCGGCCGGAAGTCCACCCGGTCGGCGCGCACCGAATCGCTGGTCCAGATGTGCAGATCGGCAATGGCGTCGAGCTCGTCGGGTCGGTACACCTCAACTGCCGCAACGACTTTCGCTGCGGCCCGAATCACGATATCGGTCTCGGTGCTGTCGGCCATCGCCGGTGTCAGCAGGTCGCGGTGTTCTGGCCGCACCCGGTCGGCGTGGCTGTGCGCGACCGTCGGGAACAGCAGAAACTCCCCGGCCGTCACCTCAAAGCGCTTCTCGTGGATCCCGCCCTTGCGCAGCAGCACCGTCTGCCGCCCCGCCAGCAGGGCATGCACGGCGGCGCTCCATTCCTTGAGGCCGGTGGTCACCGCGATCTGGCGGCGATCCGCGCCTGCACCTCAGGTCGGCGCAGGGGCGGCACGGACTTCGGCGGCTGCCGTCGCGCGGGCAGCTGGGCCAGCAGGCGCGCGGTGGTGGCGGTGACCTCGGCGACCGCGGTTTCGAAGGCCTCGACGTTGGCGTCCGAGGGCCGGGTGACCCCACTGACCTTACGGACATACTGCCGGGCGGCCGCCTCGATCTCCTCAGCGGTGGCGGCGGGCTCCAGCCCACGCAACTCGGTGATATTTCGGCACATACGTCCACGATAGGTTGGCCGCATGACGAACGACGACATCCTGGCCATCGAGACCGCGGATCGCATCCGGACCCTGACGCTGAACCGGCCGCAGTCGCGAAATGCGCTGTCGGCAGCGCTGCGCAGGGCGTTGTTCGCCGCACTGGCCGACGCCGAGGCCGATGACGCCGTCGACGTGGTCATCCTGACCGGTGCCGACCCGGTGTTCTGCGCCGGGCTGGATCTCAAAGAGCTCGGTGACACCACCGAACTGCCCGACATCTCACCGAAATGGCCGGCGATGCAGAAGCCCGTCATCGGCGCGATCAACGGCGCCGCGGTCACCGGTGGCCTCGAAATCGCGCTGTACTGCGACATTCTGATCGCCTCGGAGCAGGCGCGGTTCGCCGACACCCACGCCCGGGTCGGCCTGCTACCCACCTGGGGCCTGTCGGTGCGGTTGCCGCAGAAGGTCGGGGTCGGCCTGTCCCGCCGGATGAGCCTGACCGGCGACTATCTGTCCGCCGAGGACGCCCTGCGGGCCGGCCTGGTCACCGAGGTGGTGCCGCACGATCAGCTGTTGCCGGCTGCGCGGGCCGTCGCCACCTCGATCGTCGGCAACAACCAGAAAGCGGTGCGCGCACTGCTGGATTCCTATCACCGCATCGACGGCGCGCAGATCGACGGATCGCTGTGGATGGAGGCCGAATCTGCGCGGCAGTGGATGCGCAGCACCAGCGGTGACGACGTCGCCGCCAGCCGCGCCGCCGTCCTGGATCGGGGCCGCGCGCAGGTCCGCTGAGCATTGGTTGAGCGTCCACGTTCCATGTTCGGGCTCGACGTGCGACGTGGACGCTCAGTCAACGAGACAGGGTCAGCCAGTACCCAGCACCAGCCAGCGGCCGGAAAGTGTTCGCCAGCAAGCGAAGACCAGCCGCAGCACCATGAAGAACGTCAGGCCCGACCAGATGCCGAACAACCCCCAGCCGTAGGCCAGTGACAACCAGATCAGCGGCAGGAAGCCCAGCAGCGCGCTGGCCAGCGTGGCGTTGCGCATGAACTTGGCATCCCCGGCGCCCAGCAGCACCCCGTCGAGCGCGAACACGATGCCTGCCACCGGCAGCTGGGCGATCAGGAACCACCACGGCACGCCGATCTCGTTCAGCACCGACCGGTCATCGGTGAACAACGCGGGCATCACCGAAGCGCCGAGGGCGAACACCGATGCCAGCAGCGCCGCCGCCACCAGCGAGAAGATCGTCACCCGCCACGCCACCGATCTGGCATGGCCGGTCTGGCCCGCGCCTAGCGCCGCACCGACCAGTGACTGTGCTGCGATCGCGAACGAGTCCAGCACCAGCGCAAGGAAACTCCACAGCTGCAGCACCACCTGATGGGCCGCCACCGCCGCCGCGCCGAACCTGGCGGCCACCGCGGCGGCGGAGACGAAGCAGGCCTGGAACGCCAGATTGCGCACCAGCAGATCCCGGCCCATCACCACCTGGGTGCGCAGTACCGCAAAGTCGATCCGCAGCGGCACCCGCTCGGCCAGCAGCGCGGACAGGAACAGCAGACCCGCCAACGACTGCCCGACCAGGTTCGCCACCGCGGACCCGACGAGTTCCAGGCGCGGCAGACCCAGCCAGCCGTACACCAGCACCGGGCACAACACGGCGGACAACGCGAAGCCCGCGATCACAAAGCGCAGTGGCCGCACGGTGTCCTGCACACCCCGCATCCACCCGTTACCCGCCAACGACACCAGGATCGCCGGCGCACCGAGTACCGCGATCCGCAACCACGGCAATGCCTCCGCGGCAATCTCGCCCCCATCGGCAATCAACGAAACCAGCGGTCCCGCAACCACTTCGATCACCAGCGCGATCACGGTGCCCAGCCCGAGTGCGAGCCACGTCGCCTGCACACCCTCCCCCACCGCTGAGGTCCGATCGCCCGCCCCGAAGTAGCGGGCCGAGCGCGCCGTCGTGCTGTAGGACAGAAATGTCAGCTGTGAGGCGACCAGCCCCAACACCAGTCCGCCGATCGCAAGGCCGGCCAGCGGCAGCGCGCCGAGCCGGCCCACCACAGCGAGGTCGAACAACAGATAGAGGGGTTCGGCGGCCAGCACGCCGAGCGCGGGTAACGCCAACCCGGCGATCCGGCGTGCGCCAGGCACGCCCCCGGCGCCGTCAGCCCCTGCGTCGTCGGCCCCGGCGCCGTCAGCCAAGGGCAGCGCTCAGCGCCTCGACAACGTCGTCGGCCGATCCGGTCGCGGAGTATCCGGCGGCGAGCCGGTGTCCGCCACCACCGAAGGTCATCGCGACCGTGGCCAGATCAAAGGTCTTCGACCGCATCGACACCGACCAGTGTCCCGGCTCGATCTCCTTGAACACCGCGGCCACCTCGGCCTGCTGGGTGGTTC
>JBEVHL010000302.1:0-8249 GCA_040511255.1 Mycobacterium sp.
AGTTCGGTGAGGTCGACGGGCGTGCCGGGTAGGTCACTGACCGGACGGCCGAAGAACGGCAGGGCTCCGGCAGGCCGGAAGTGGATGGTGATGACGGCGTCATCCGGATCGATGTGGGTCAGGTAGGAATCCGTGCCGGCGCCGATGAGGACCGCCGACGACGCCGGCAGTCGGACGCGGCCGTCCGCGCTATAGACCACCAGTTGGTCGGTGCGACCGCCGATCTTGATGACAGCGGTGGCGGCGCCGCGGGGCAGCGCGCGACTGGTGTGCGCGACACCGCCGCGCGGCCAGTAACCGAAATAGTCGATATGCGCGGCCAGCGACGGGTGCGGCCGATAGAGCGTTGGGCCGACGGGCGGGAGCCGTCGGCCGATCAACGCGTCAAGGCTTGATCTTGCAGCCACTGCCGATGTTGTGGCAGTGGTGGCCGCCGTCGCAGGCATTGCAACGACAGGAACAGCCACCGGTGTGCTTGACCGCGTGTGAATCTCGCATTACAACCATCTCCTTTGGTGGTGTCAGGCTGCTTCGAACGTAGAACTGCGGGACGACAGTTCGCAGCGTTACCGCGAAACCGTCACGACTTGAGCGCGTCGGCGACCGCACCCAGTGCCGTCAGGTGCTCGTCGAGCGAGGTGAAGCCCGCCCGCATCGTGTCGATCGACAGATGCGTGGCACCGGCGGCGCGCCACTGCTCGATCAGCGTCATCACCCCGTCGAGTCCGCCGTTGCGCCAGGCCACGCGGCCCTCCATTCCGATTGCGGCCGGGTCGCGTCCGGCGTCCACCGCCGCGGTGTCCACCACCGCCTTGGCGGCGTCCAGCTCAGGGCCCGGGTTCATCATCGGGAACCAGCCGTCGCCCATCCGGCCGGCCCGCTTGAACGCACGCTCGGACGCCACCCCGAACCACACCGGGATCGGGCGCTGCACCGGCAACGGCGCGATGCCTGCGCCGGTCACCTTCTCGCTGCGGCCCTCGTGGGTGACGGTCTGCTCGGTCCACAGCCGACGCATCAGGTCGACCTGCTCTTCGCTGCGCCTGCCGCGGGTGCTGAAATCCTCGCCCAGCGCCTCGTATTCGACTGCGTTCCAACCGATCCCGATACCCAACCGGAGTTTGCCATTCGTCAACAGATCCACCTCCGCGGCCTGTTTGGCGACCAGGACGGTCTGGCGTTGCGGCAGGATGATGATGCCGGTGACGAGTTCCAGCGTGGTGATGGCCGCGAGGTAGCCGAACATCACGAACGGTTCGTGGAACGTGGTGTGTACGTCATAGGGTCCGTTCCAGCCCGTGTGCACCTCAGGATCGGCTCCGACGACGTGGTCGTAGGCCAGCAGGTGGGCGTACCCGAGGCGTTCGACCTCCCCTGCGTAGGTGCGGACCGCGGCCACATCGCCGCCGAGTTCGGTCTGGGGGAAGACGACACCAATCTGCATGCCCGAAGCGTAGCCCGCGGACCTGATGTCATTCCTGGAAGCGGTACCCCATGCCGGCCTCGGTCAGCAGGTGTTTGGGATGCGACGGGTCGGCCTCCAGCTTGCGCCGCAACTGTGCCAGGTAGACCCGCAGGTAGTGGGTCTCCTTGGCATAGGCCGGACCCCATACCTCTTTGAGCAGTTCCTCGCGACCGACGAGCTTGCCGCGGTTGCGCACCAGCATCTCCAACATGCCCCACTCGGTGGGCGTCAGGTGGACCTCGACACCGCTCTTGGTCACCTTCTTGGCGGCTAGGTCGACGGTGAACGACGAGGTTTCCACGACGGGCTGGTCGGTCTCGGAGGCGGCCGCGCCGCGGCGCACCGCGGCCCGCAGGCGGGCGAGGAATTCGTCCATGCCAAAGGGTTTGGTGACGTAATCGTCGGCGCCTGCGTCGAGTGCCTCCACCTTGTCCGAGGAATCGGTGCGCGCCGACAGCACGATCACGGGTGCGTTGAGCCAGCCCCGCAGACCGGCCAGCACCTCGATACCGGACATGTCCGGCAGACCGAGGTCCAGCACGACGACATCGGGCCGGTGTTCGGCGGCGGCATGCAGTGCGCCTGCGCCGGTGGCGGCGGTGGTGACTTCGTAACCGCGGACCGACAGGTTGATCCGCAGGGCGCGCAGGATCTGCGGCTCGTCGTCGATGACCAAAACCCTTGTCACAATTGGCCTTCCGCAGGTGCATTGAGGTCGACGACGATGGTCAGCCCGCCGCCGGGGGTGTCGGTGGCCGCGATGGTGCCACCCATCGCCTCGACGAAACCGCGTGCCACCGACAGACCCAGCCCGACGCCGGTGCTGTTGTCCCGGTCGCCGAGCCGTTGGAACGGTGCGAACAACTGGTCTTCGGCGCCGCGGGGGATGCCCGGCCCCTCGTCGATGACGTTGATCAGCACGCGCGCCCCGACCTTGCCGGCGTTGACGCGCACCACGCTGTCCGGGGCGTGCCGCAGTGCATTGTCGATCAGGTTCACCAGGACCCGTTCCAGCAGACCGGGATCGGCCAGCACCACGGCGTCACCGACCTCGGTCTTGACCCGGTCGAGGCCGGCCCGGCCGCGGATGCCGATCAGCGCGCGTTGCACCACTTCCTCGAGGTAGACCAGGCGCAGTTCGGGTTTGACCACGCCTGCGGCCAGTCGCGACGAGTCGAGCAGATTGCCCACCAGCGCGGTCAGCTGATCGACGGACTCCTCGACGGTGGCCAGCAGTTCCGCGGTGTCCTCGGGGGAGAAGCCGATGTCGTCGCTGCGCAGGCTGGACACCGAGGCTTTGGCCGCGGCCAGCGGGGTACGCAGATCGTGGCTGACCGCCGACAGCAAAGAGCGGCGCAGCTCGTCGGCCTGGGCGATGGCTTCGGCCTTGGCGGCTTCCTCGGTGAGCTCGCGTTGCTTGACCAACCCGGCCGCCTGCTTGGCCACCGCGGTGAGCACCCGGCGGTCCCGGGCGGCGAGTTTCTTGCCCGCCAACAGCATCCAGAATTCGTCGTCACCGACTTCGATCGCGGTATCGGCGGTGTCGACCTGCACACACGGATCGACGCCCACGCACGCCACTATTCCTGCGCCTTCTTGCAGCAGGCTGACCGCGCGCTGGGAGTAGGTCTCGCGGACGCGCTCCAGCAGGGTGGGCAGGTCCCCGCCACGCAGCACCGATCCGGCGAACAGGGCCAGCAGTTCGGCTTCCTGCGACGCCCGCCGCGCCTCTCTGGTTCGGCTGGCGGCGCCGTCGACCAGCACCGCGACGGCGACCGCCACCGCGAGCAGCACCACGACGGTGATCGCGCTGTCGGGTTCGGCGATGGTGAAGGTGTAGCGCGGTTCGACCAGGAAGTAGTTGAGCAGCAGACCCGACAGCAGCGCCGACAGGATGGCCGGCGCGACGCCGCCGAGCAGGGCCACCACCAACACGCCGACGAAGAACAGGGCGCTCTCGCCGCCGATGCCGAGGAACCGGTCCAGCAGCAGTGCGGTCACCGCGCAGATCACCGAGGGCACGATCACCGCCGCCACCCAGGACATCAGGTGCCGGTGCCGGGTGGACAGCGATGCCATGGCCAACCCGGGCTTGCTCTCCGCGTGGGTGACCATGTGGACGTCGATCTTCCCGGAGTTCTGCACCGTCGCCGCGGCGACACCCTCGTCGAAGATGCGCGCCCACCGCGACCGTCGGGAGGTGCCGAGCACCAGCTGGGTGGCGTTCATTTCGCGGGCGAAATCCAGTAGGGCGCCGGGCACGTCGTCGCCGACCACGGTGTGCAGCGTCGCGCTCAGGCTGGTGGCCAGCTCCCGCACCTTGCCCATCAACGGGGCGGAGACTCCGGCGAGCCCGTCGCCGCGGACGACGTGCACCACCATCAGTTCGGCACTGGACTTCGAGGCGATCCGCGAGGCCCGGCGCACCAGGGTCTCCGATTCGGGGCCGCCGGTGACGGCGACGACCACCCGCTCGCGGGCTTCCCAGGTGTCGGTGATCTTGTTCTCGGCACGGTACTTCGCCAGGGCGGCGTCGACCTGATCGGCCAACCACAACAGTGCTAGTTCCCTGAGCGCGGTGAGGTTTCCGCGCCGGAAGTAGTTGGACAGTGCCGCGTCGACCCGTTCCGGCGCATAGACGTTGCCGTGAGAGAGTCGGCGTCGCAACGCTTCCGGGGTGATGTCGACGAGCTCGATCTGCGCCGCGGTGCGCACCACCGAGTCGGGGACGGTCTCCTGCTGTTCGATCCCGGTGATCTGCGCGACGACGTCGTTCAGGCTTTCCAGGTGCTGCACGTTGACGGTGGACACCACGGTGATGCCCGCGTCGAGCAGCTCTTCGACGTCCTGCCAGCGTTTCGTGTTTTTGCTGCCGGGGGTGTTGGTATGGGCCAGTTCGTCGACCAGCACCACCTCGGGGTGGCGGGCCAGCACCGCGGGCACGTCCAGTTCGGCGAATCGGCCGCCGCGGTAATCGACGTAATGCGGTGCGACGACTTCGATGCCGTCCAGCAGTTCGGCGGTCTTCTTGCGGCCGTGGGTTTCCACCACCGCGGCCACCAGGTCGGTGCCGCGCTCCAGCCGTCGGTGCGCCTCGCCGAGCATCGCAAACGTCTTGCCGACGCCCGGCGCGGCACCGAGATAGATGCGCAGCTCGCCTCGCTTGGAGGCGGGCTGCGTTGACGGTGTCACCCGTTCATCATCCACCGCTTGATCAGCTCTTCGACGGATAGCTCTGGTCCAGTGCCAGATTGACCGCCAGCACGTTGACGCGCGGCTCACCCATGAACCCCAGGGTGCGCCCGGTCACGTTCTGCTCGATGATCGCCCGGACCTGGTCTGCGGTGACACCACGGGCCGCGGCCACCCGATTGATCTGCAGATCTGCGTACGCAGGAGAGATGTCGGGGTCCAGCCCACTGCCGCTGGCGGTCACCGCGTCGGCGGGTACCTGTGGATCGGCCGGTGCGGCGCCGCGGATCGGGACCAGCTGGCCGTCGGCGTAATCTTCGCCGTCCTTGGCGCACTCCACCCGGACACCTTCATAGGTGTTCACGAACGGCGTCGTCGTGGTCGAGCAGGGCTCGTTCACGCTGACCACGGAGGTCGGGTGGATGACGTTGCCGCGGGCGTCGCGCGGTCCCATGACCGAAAGCACCGCACCGACACCGCCGCCGGTGCAGAACGGCCGCGTGCCGTTGACGCCGTCGAGTTCACCGACCGCCGCACTGCGGGTGCAGACCAGCGTGAGCAGGCTCGGCTTGTCCGGGGTGTCGAGAATGTTCTCCGGTCCGAGATTGCTGGCGCTGGTGGCCATCGGGTCATAACCGTCACCCGCCGCCGACGGCCGGCTCTGGAAGTACTGCGGCAGTGGATTGCCGTCGGCGTCGGTGAACAACTGGCCGATCAGCTTGCTGCCGACCGGTTTTCCGTCGACGGCGACGATGCTGCCGTTGGCCTTGTCCTGCAGCCCGGGGGCCTGGGCCACCGCCCAGACCACCAGGGGATAGGCGATACCGGTGAACACCGTGAGCACCAGCAGCGCCCGCAGTGCGGCCCAGTGTTGACGAAAGATAGTGGAGATCTTCATGTTTCTAGGACATCCCTGGGAAGAGTTGGACGATCAGGTCGATGAGTTTGATGCCGATGAACGGGGCGATGATGCCGCCGAGGCCGTAGATGTAGAGGTTGCGGCTCAACAGCTTCGACGCACTGCTCGGCGTGTAGCGCACCCCGCGCAGTGACAGCGGAATCAGCGCGATGATCACGATCGCGTTGAAGATGACCGCGGACAGGATGGCCGACTGCGGGCTGTGTAGCCGCATGATGTTCAGCACGTCCAGGCCGGGGAACAGCGTGACGAACAGCGCCGGGATGATCGCGAAGTACTTGGCGATGTCGTTGGCGATGGAAAATGTCGTCAACGCGCCGCGCGTGATCAGCAGTTGCTTGCCGATCTCGACGATCTCGATCAGCTTGGTCGGGTCGGAGTCCAGGTCGACCATGTTGCCGGCCTCTTTGGCTGCCGAGGTGCCGGTGTTCATCGCGACGCCGACGTCGGCCTGCGCCAGAGCGGGCGCGTCGTTGGTGCCGTCACCGGTCATCGCGACCAGCTTGCCGCCCTCCTGCTCCCGCTTGATCAACGCCAGCTTGTCTTCGGGCGTGGCCTCGGCCAGGAAGTCATCCACCCCGGCTTCGTCGGCAATGGCCTTGGCGGTCAACGGGTTATCACCGGTGATCATCACCGTGCGGATGCCCATTCGACGCATCTCGTCGAACCGTTCCCGCATGCCCTGCTTGACGACGTCCTTGAGGTGGATGACGCCGAGGATCTCCGCGGTGCCATGGGCCCGGCGCCCGACCGCCAGCGGGGTACCGCCGGCCGAGGAGATGCCGTCGACAATCTGGCCGAGTTCGGCGGGCACGGTGCCACCCTGGTTGCGGACCCAGTCCGCGACCGAACTCGTCGCACCCTTGCGCAGGCTCGCCCCGTCCTCGAGGTCGACACCGGACATCCGGGTGGTGGCGGTGAACTCCACCCACTGCGCGCCGGTGAGCTCGCCGGGGGTCCGCGCCCGCAGGCCGTAGGTCTCCTTGGCGTAGACGACGATGCTGCGGCCTTCGGGTGTCTCGTCGGCCAGGCTGGACAGCTGCGCGGCGTCGGCCAGTTGTTCGGCGGTCACTCCGGGAACCGGAATGAACTCTGAGGCTTGACGATTGCCCAGGGTGATGGTGCCGGTCTTGTCCAGCAGCAGGGTGTTGACGTCGCCGGCGGCTTCGACCGCGCGGCCCGACATGGCCAGCACATTGCGCTGCACCAGGCGGTCCATTCCGGCGATGCCGATCGCCGACAGCAGCGCGCCAATGGTGGTGGGGATCAGGCAGACCAGCAGGGCGACCATCACGATGCCCGTCACGCCGTTGCCGTCGAGCGCCAGGCTGTCGGGTACGCCGGGGTTGTTGGCTTTGGAGAAGATCGCCAGCGGCTGCAGCGTCGCCACCGCGAAGACGAAGATGATCGTCAGGGCGGACAGCAGGATGTTCAGCGCGATCTCGTTCGGCGTCTTCTGCCGGTTGGCGCCTTCGACCAGCGCGATCATCCGGTCGACGAAGCTTTCACCCGGCTTCTGGGTGATCTGAACGACGATGCGGTCGGAGAGCACGGTGGTGCCGCCGGTGACGGCGGACCGGTCACCACCGGACTCGCGGATGACGGGGGCAGATTCACCGGTGATCGCCGATTCATCCACCGAGGCAATGCCTTCCAGCACGTCACCGTCACCGGGGATGACCTGTCCGGCCTCGACGACGACGACGTCGCCCTGGGCGAGCAGCGGCGCGGCCACCTGTTCTTCGGTCCCGTCGCGACCCGGTGCCCACCCGTTGAGGCGGCGAGCCATCATGTCGGACTTGGTCTTTCGCAGACTCTCGGCCTGCGCCTTGCCCCGGCCTTCGGCGACCGCCTCGGCCAGGTTGGCGAACAGCACGGTCAGCCACAGCCAGAACACGATCAGCCAGGCGAACCAGCTGGAGCTCAGAGCGGCCAGGATGGTCGACCACACGGCGCCGATCTCGACGATGAACATCACCGGGTTGCGCCACAGGGTGCGCGGGTCCAGCTTGCGCAGGGCGTCGGGGATGGAACGCCAGAGCATCTTCGGGTCGAGCAGGCCGCCTTGCACGCGGCTCTTCGGCGGTGTGCTTGGGGTTTGAACGGGTGAATCAGTAACTGTCATGGTCATTTTCAGTGAATTCCTTCAGCGAGGGGGCCGAGTGCGAGCATCGGCAGGAAGGTCAGGGCGACCAGGATCACGGTCACGCCGGCGACCATGCCGATGAATTGCGGTCGGTGGGTGGGCAGCGTGCCGAGCGAGACCGGCGTGCTGCCCTGTCGGGCCAACGAACCGGCCAGGGCGAGCACCAGGATGATCGGCAGGAACCTGCCGAGCAGCATCGCCAGGCCCAGGGCGGTGTTGAACCAGGTGGTGTTCACCGAGATACCGGCGAACGCGGAGCCGTTGTTGTTGGCCGCGGAGGTGAAGGCGTACAGCACTTCCGACAGGCCGTGGGGTCCGCTGTTGAGCATGCCGGCCCGTTGCCCAGGCATCGCCATCGCGATGGCCGTTCCGGTCAGCACGATCAGCGGGGTCACCAGGAAATACGCTGCGGCCAGCTTGATTTCGCGCGGGGTGATCTTCTTTCCCAGGTATTCCGGGGTGCGCCCGACCATCAGGCCGGCGATGAACACGGTGATCACCGCGAGGATCAGCATGCCGTAGAGGCC
>JBEVHL010000303.1:0-13438 GCA_040511255.1 Mycobacterium sp.
ACCCCGGTGCCGTGCAGGGCGTCGGCCAGCCCGCTGGCGAAGCCGTCCAGACCGGCCTTGGCCGACCCGTACACATAGTTGGCCCGGCGCACCCTGGCGCCGGCCACCGACGAGAACACCACGATGCGTCCGCGACCGGCGGCGCGCATCGCCGTCGCCAGTTCGGTCAGCAAGCTGACCTGCGCGACGTAGTCGGTGTGCACGATGGCGACTGCGTGCCCGGCGTCGGTTTCGGCGCGCGCCTGATCGCCGAGGATCCCGAAGGCCAGCACCGCGGTGCCGATGGGGCCGTGTTCGGTGATCAGTTCGGCGAGCACCGGCCCGTGCGAGGCGAGATCGTCGGCGTCGAACCCCTTGACGTGCACGGCGGTTGCCCCGGCCGCGCGCAGCGCCGATACCTGCTGGTCCAGGCTGTGCCCGTCCCGCGTGGTGAGCACCACCGTGCGGCCGGGCGCCAGGCGGTTGGCCAGTTCTGCGCCGATCTCGCTGCGGCCGCCGAAAATCAGGACGACTCCGTCCGCCGTGTCCGTCGTGTCCTTCATGGTTGCGATTATGTCCTGCGCTAGCGTGAACGTTGATGGCGATCTCGACGACCCGGCTCACCAACGA
Organism: Mycobacterium sp.; assembly: GCA_040511255.1. Classification (GTDB taxonomy): domain Bacteria; phylum Actinomycetota; class Actinomycetes; order Mycobacteriales; family Mycobacteriaceae; genus Mycobacterium. Next base: position 610 of record JBEVHL010000303.1, read on the forward strand.
CGCACTGGCGTTCCTCACCGAACGCCATCTGGCCATGTTGACCACCCTGCGTGCCGACAACACGCCGCACGTGGTGGCCGTCGGGTTCACCTTCGACCCGAAGACACACATCGCCCGCGTCATCACCTCAGGTGGCACGCAGAAGGCGTTGAACGCCGAGCGCGCAGGAGTGGCGGTGCTCAGTCAGGTCGACGGCGCCCGCTGGCTGTCGCTGGAAGGCCACTCGACGGTCAACACCGACGCCGATGCGGTCCGCGACGCCGAGCTGCGCTACGCGCAGCGGTATCGGACGCCCAGGGTCAATCCGCGCCGGGTGGTCATCGAAGTACACATCGAGCGGGTGCTGGGGTCCTCCGACCTGCTGGACCGCAGCAAGGACTGACCTAGTCCGGTAGCGGCACCACGGTCAGGTCGTGCGGCCGGTGGTTCACCGGTTCGGCACCGTCGTCGGTGACGATGACGATGTCCTCGATGCGGGCGCCCCAGAAGCCGGGGAAGTAGATGCCGGGCTCCACGCTGAACGCCATGCCCGCGGTCAGCGGCAGGTCGTTGCCCGCGACGATGTACGGCTCTTCGTGCACCGACAGTCCGATGCCGTGCCCGGTGCGGTGGACGAAGTATTCGGCCAGGCCCGCCTCGGCCAGCACGTCGCGGGCGGCGGCGTCGACCTGTTCGGCCGTCACCCCGGGTCGAACTGCGGCCACCGCGACCTGCTGCGCCCGTTGCAGTACTGAATACTGCTGCGCCACTTCGGGAGTCGGATCGCCCAGGCTGTAGGTGCGGGTGGCGTCGGAGTTGTAGCCGGGCTCGTACGGCCCGCCGATGTCGATCACCACGATGTCACCGGCGCGCAGCTCGCGATCGGAATAGCCGTGATGCGGATCGGCGCCGTGCGGACCTGATCCGACGATGATGAACGCGGCCTCGGAGTGGCCTTCGGCGATGATCGCGTCGTTGATATCGGCGGCGACGTCGGCCTCGGTGCGACCGGGCTGCAGGAACTCCGGCACCCGGGCATGTACCCGGTCGATCGCCGAGCCGGCCTTGCGCAACGCGTCAATCTCGGCCGCGTCCTTGATCATTCGCAACGTGCGCAGCACCTCGGTGGCCAGGATCGGCAACACGCCCAGGGTTTTCGCCAACGGCAGCAGATGCAGGGCGGGCATCGAATCGGTGACCGCGGTGGCGGTGGGCCCGTCCCCCAGCGCGGCGGCCACCAACTGGTAGGGGTCGTCACCGTCCACCCAGTCCCGCACCGGCAGACCGAGTTCGATCACGGCGGACTCCCGCAGCGACGCCAGTTCCATCCGCGGAACCACCACCGTCGGCTCCCCCGTCGCCGGGATGACCAGGGCGGTCAGCCGCTCGAAGGTATCGGCGCGCGAACCCACCAGATAGCGCAGGTCGTAGCCGGGGGTGATGACCAGTCCGGCCAGGCCCGCGTCCGCGGTGGCGGCTGCGGCGGCCTGCAGTCGGTGGGAGTAGACGCCTGAGTCGAATCGGCTGGGGCTCATAGGACGAGATTAGTCGGGCCCGCAGGGAGGCGCGGCGCCGCAGGCAAGTCGACACACGGTCGACGGTCGCGTAGGAGATAGGCATGGAACTGTGGGAGCTGACCGCCAGAGAACGCATCCGCGATTGCCTGGCGCGCTACACCTGGGCCGGGGACGCGGGCCGGCTCGACGAATTGGCGGCCGCCTTCCATTCCGACGGCGTGCTGGAGATCCGGGGTCGCGCGCCGTTGCACGGCAGGGACGCGATCGTCGAGATGCTCGGCGGGGTTGTACAGCCCGCAGCCACTCCGACCACCAAACGCATCGTCCGGCACAATCTGGCCAATATCCGCTTTGGCGAGCTGACCCCGCAGGAAGCGCAGGTGTCGGCGTACTTCACCGTGTTCACCGAGATCGGCCTCGACCACTACGGCCGGTACCGCGACACGCTGGTGCCTGTCGGCGTCGAGTGGCTGATCAAGCACCGGTTCGTTTCCACCGACTGGCACGCCCCCGACTCGACGATGGCGGCGAACCCCTAGTCGTAGGTGGCGATCTCGATCAGATTGCCGTCGGGATCGCGGCAGTAGTGCGAGGTCATCGGGCCGAGTGCCCCGGTCTTGGTGACCGGGCCTTCGGTGATGTCCACACCGCAGCCGCGCAGATGTGCGGCGACCTCCTCGGGCGAGGCGGTGGTGATGAAGCACAGGTCGAGTGCACCCGGCGCGTCGACGGCGCCGGTCTCCCAGTTCTGCGCGCCGGTGGGCCGGACGTTGATCTTCTGTCTGCCGAACGTCAGGGCCACCCGCCCGGCGTCGCCGAACACTTCGCGCTTCATGCCGAGCACCCGCACGTACCACTGCGAACTGGACTCGGCGTCGGCGGTATTGAGCACCACGTGATCGATGCGGTCGATGGAGAAGGACACACCGAAACGGTACTGCGCCTTCCTGGCAGGATGACCGCATGACGCCCAGCCCCGGTCCCCTGCTTCTGCTCGACGGCGCCAGCATGTGGTTCCGGTCGTACTTCGGGGTGCCGTCGTCGATCACCGCCCCGGACGGCAGGCCCGTCAACGCGGTGCGGGGGTTCTTCGACGCGATCGCGACGTTGGTCAGCCAGCAGCGGCCGTCGCGGCTGGTGGTGTGTCTGGACCTGGACTGGCGACCGCAGTTCCGGGTCGACGCGATCCCGTCGTACAAGGCGCACCGGGTCGAGCAGGTCAAACCCGAGGGGCAACCCGACGTCGAAGAAGTCCCCGACGAGCTGACCCCGCAGGTCGAGATGATCGCCGACCTGCTCGACGCGTTCGGGATCGCCTCGGGCGGCGCACCCGGCTTCGAGGCCGACGACGTGCTCGGCACGCTGGCCGCCCAGGAACGTCGGGACCCGGTAGTCGTCGTCAGCGGTGACCGCGACCTGCTGCAGGTGGTCACCGACGAGCCGGTACAGGTGCGGGTGCTGTACCTGGGGCAGGGGTTGGCCAAGGCGATCCTGTGGGGCCCCAAGGAGGTCGCCGACAAATACGGGTTACCGCCCGAGCGTGCCGGGGTGGCCTATGCGGAACTGGCGCTGCTGCGCGGCGACCCATCCGACGGCCTGCCCGGGGTACCGGGCGTCGGCGAGAAGACGGCCTCGACGCTGTTGCAGCAACACGGGTCGCTGGCGGCCATCCTTACCGCCGCCGACGACCCGAAATCGTCTGTGCCCAAAGGAGTTCGGCTGAAACTGCGGGGCGCGGCGGACTATATCGAAGCGGCCGGTCCGGTGGTGCGGGTGGCCACCGACGCCCCGGTGACACTCACCAACGACAGCGACGCCTTACCGCTGTCGGCCAGGGACCCCAAGCGGGTGGCCGAGCTGGCCACCACGCTGGGCGTCGAGTCGTCGATCAGCCGGTTGCAGAAGGCTTTGGACAAGCTGTAACCAAGCTCCACCCGGCGTCTACTTCGGCCGACCTACCTCATAGGTGCCGTTGTCGTCCTGGAAGGTCACCGTCACCTGGCGCTTGGTGCCGTCGATGCTGACCTCGCAGTTGAAGGTGTCACCCTTCTTGACCGTCGGGCTCTCGCCGTTGTTGCACTTGACGTCTTTGACGTTCTTGGCGCCGTAGCCGTTGGCCTCGTCGGACAGGATCTGCTGCACACCCGTCTGCGCCTTGGCGACATCGAGTTTGGTGGTGACGAAGAACCCGGGCTTCCAGAACCCGAGGATCAGCACGACCACGATGATGACGGCAGCGAGTACCCCGAGGATGACGCCGACGGCGGCCGTCGAACGTTTCTTGCCGTCTTCGGCGCCTGGCGGCGGGCCGTAGGGCGGCTGACCGTACTGCGGCGGCTGACCCGGCTGGCCGTACTGCGGGGGCTGACCATATTGTCCCGGCGGCTGACCGTACTGCGGGTCACCGTATTGCGGCTGTGGCTGGCCGTACTGCGGTTGGCCGTACTGCGGCGGCTGTCCGTACTGCGGCGGCTGGCCATATCCGGGCTGCGCGTAACCGGGTGCGGCGACCGGGGTGGACGGCGGCTGACCGTACTGGGGTTGGCCGTATCCCTGCGCCCCCGGCGGTTGGTACGGCGAGTACTGCGGCGGCGGGGTGTACGCCGGCGGTTGCCAGCCGGCCGGGGCCTGCGGCTGTTCACCGCTGGGCGGCTGCCAGGCCTGCGGCTCGGCGGGTGACTGCTCGCCACCGGGCTGCTGCCAACCGGAGGCCTGCGGATTGGGCTGCTGGGGCTCGGAGGTGCCGCCGGCAGGCTGGTCCTGACCCTGCCACGGCTGATCAGGTCCCTGCGGTCCGCTCATCGTCTCTCCTTGAATTCTCCGGTTACTACACGCCTGACGAGTTCGGTGGCTCCACTGGCCAGCGCGCTCCCCGTCGGCCACCGTAGCGTTTGCATCACCCTACCCGGCGTCAACAGCCACAACGCCGCGCCGGATGTCGTCGATGGCGCGTTTCGCAGCGGTCCGAAGTCCGGCCGCCGGAGCTGCATTCCGCACCTGGTCAAGCAGGTCGAGGACCTGCCGACACCAGCGCACGAAGTCGCCCGCCGACAGCGGTGTGCCGCCGCCGGTGACGTCCGATGCCGCCAGCGCCGTCGCGAGATCGCCGGTGGTGGCCCAGCTGTACACGGCGGCGACGAAGCCCTCGTCCGGTTCGCGGGTCGGGGCGATACGGTGCCGGATCTCGTCCGCGCGCAACTGACCTGAGAGCCGCCGCGTCTGGGCCAGCGCGCGGCGCAGTGGGGCGGTCGGCACATCGTGGGCCTGCGTGACGGGTCCGTCGCTGCCGCGGGTCTCGAACACCACCGACGACACCACCGCGGCAAGTTCGGCAGGCGCCAGACCGTTCCACGCGCCGGTGCGCAGGCATTCCGCGACCAGCAGGTCACTTTCGCTGTAGATCCTGGCCAGCAACTTGCCGCCCGCGGTGGCACTCAGGTCGGTTTCGGCGGCATCCGCGGCGCGGGTCTCGATGAAACCCCGTTCGGTGAGCAGCCCGACGATCCGGTCGAAGGTGCGGGCCAGTGAATTCGTGGCCGAGGCGATCTTCTGCCGCAGCGCCTCGTTGTCGCGTTCCACCCGTAGATAGCGTTCGCCGATGCGGGCCTTGGCATCCCGATCGCCCGCGCGGTGTTCGGGATGGTTCTGCAGTTTCGCGCGCAACGCGGAAAGTTCGGGATCGATGTCACGCTCAGGTGCCGGTCCGCCGCGTTGGCGACGGCCGGGCGGCACCGGCAACCCGGCTGCCGCTGACCGCAGCGCCGACGCCAGGTCCTTTCGCACCCGCGGCTGGCGGTGCTCGACGCGCTTGGGCAGAGACATCGTGCCCATCGGCGCGGAGGCGCCCGAGTAGTCCGCCGACGAGATGCGCCCTGCCCAGCGGTCTTCGGTCAGTACCAGGGGTCGCGGGTCGTCGGTGTCGACGGCCGCTTCCAGGACGACCGCCAGTCCGCCGCGACGGCCCTGGGTGATGGTGATGATGTCGCCGCGACGCAGCGCGGCCAGCGCGTCGGTGGCGGCGCCGCGTCGTTGCAGCCGCGACGCCCTGGACTGGGCCCGTTCCCGCTCGGAGATCTTGGCGCGCAACCGGACATAGTCGATGGCCGACGCCCATCCCTCACCCAGTTCACGGCTGATCTCCTCGAGCATCCGCTCACCGCGCTCGGCGCCGCGCACCAACCCGACCACCGACCGGTCGGCCTGATACTGCGCGAACGACCGCTCCAGCAGGCGTCGTGCCGCCTCCGGGCCCATCTGCTGGACCAGGTTGATGGTCATGTTGTACGACGGCGCGAACGAGCTCTTCAGCGGAAACGTGCGGGTGGACGCCAGGCCGGCGACCTCGGCGGGCTCGAGGTCGGGGTGCCACAGCACGACGGCGTGCCCCTCGACATCGATACCGCGCCGTCCTGCCCGGCCGGTCAGTTGGGTGAACTCCCCCGGGGTCAGCGGCGCGTGCTGCTCGCCGTTGAATTTCACCAGCCGTTCGAGCACGACCGTGCGGGCGGGCATGTTGATGCCGAGAGCCAGTGTCTCCGTGGCGAATACGGCCTTGACCAGACCGGCGGTGAACAGTTCTTCGACGGTGTGCCGGAAGATCGGCAGCATGCCCGCGTGATGGGCGGCCAGCCCGCGCAGCAGACCCTCCCGCCATTCGTAATAGCCGAGCACATCCAGATCGGAATCGGGCAGATCGCCGCAGCGGCGGTCGATGATCTCCGCGATGCGGGCGCGGTCTTCCTCGGTGGTCAGCCGCAGCGAGGAGCGCAGGCACTGCTTGACCGCGGCGTCGCAACCCGCCCGGGAGAACACGAATGTGATTGCCGGCAGCAGACCTTCGTGGTCCAGCGCGGTGATCACATCCGGGCGCGACGGTGGCCGGTAGATGCTGGGCCGGTGGTTGCGGTTGGGCCCGCGCCGATTCGAGTTCGGCGGACGCCAGTCCGCCAGCCGGTCGGCCTCACGCCGGTGCGCGATGTGCCGGACCAGTTCGGGGTCGACGAGCAGCTTGGTATCCGCGGCGTTGGCGTCGTAGTCGAACAGGTCGAACATGCGCTTGCCGACCAGGACGTGCTGCCACAGCGGTACCGGGCGGTGCTCGTCGACGACGACGGTGGTGTCACCGCGCACCGTCTGGATCCAGCCGCCGAACTCCTCGGCGTTGCTCACCGTCGCGGACAGGCTGACCAGCCGCACCTCCTCGGACAGGTGCAGGATCACCTCTTCCCAGACCGCACCGCGCATCCGGTCGGCCAGGAAGTGCACCTCGTCCATCACGACATGCGAGAGACCTTGCAGCGCAGGGGAATTCGCATACAACATGTTGCGGAGTACCTCGGTGGTCATCACCACCACCGGCGCGTCGGAGTTGACGGACATATCGCCGGTCAGCAGGCCGATCTTCTCCGGGCCGTAGCGCCGCACCAGATCGGTGTGCTTCTGATTGCTCAGTGCCTTGATCGGCGTGGTGTAGAAGCATTTCCGGCCCGCGGCCAGCGCAAGGTGTACGGCGAACTCGCCGACCACGGTCTTGCCCGCCCCGGTGGGTGCGCACACCAGCACACCGTGACCACGTTCGAGCGCCGCGCAGGATTTCTGCTGAAAATCGTCAAGCGCGAACGGCAGGTCAGCGGTGAACCGCGAAAGTTCGGTCTCGCTCGTCACGGTTAGGTGGCTTCGTCATATGAGGTATCCCGCGGGGTGGTGACGCTGGCCGGGGCGGGTACCGCCGACGGCGGCTCGATGGGAGATGCCTCGTCGTCGGACAGGGCGGCGGCGGCCTGAGCCTCGCGCTTGGCCTTGCGACTGTCGCTGAACCGGCCGATCTGGATGGCCACCTCGAGGAGCACCGTCAACGCGGCGCCGAGCGCCAGCATCGAGAAGGGGTCCGATCCGGGCGTCGCGAACGCGGCGAACACGAAGACGCCGAAGATCATCCCGCGCCGCCACGACTTCAACTTCTCGTACGGCAGCACGCCGACCAGGTTGAGCGCCACGATCATCAACGGGAATTCGAAACCCACGCCGAACACCAGCAGCAGGTTGATCAGGAAGCTGAAGTACTGATCGCCCGACAGTGCGGTGACCTGGACGTCGCTGCCGACGGTCAACAGGAAATGCAACGCCTTGGACAACACGATGTAGGCCAGCACCGCACCGGCGAAGAACAGACCCGCCGCGGAGATCACGAAGGCCACCGCGAATCGGCGTTCCTTCTTGTACAGCCCGGGGGTGATGAACGCCCAGATTTGGTAGAACCACACCGGGCAGGCCAGCACGATGCCCGCCATCAGACCGACCTTGAGCCGCAGCATGAACTGGTCGAACGGTGCGGTGGCCAGCAGCCGACAGCCACCGTCGAAGCTGATGTCCGCGCGCGCCGAGGCCGGCAGCGCGCAGTACGGCGCACGCAACCATTCGCCGAGGCTCTCGATGCCGAAGATGCCGTGGCCGTACCAGAAGAAGCCGAACGCCGTGGTCAGGACGATCGCCGCGGCCGCCATCAGCAGCCTGCTACGCAGCTCCCGAATGTGGTCGATGAGGGACATCGTCCCGTCGGGGTTGCTATGGCTGCGCCGCTGACGGGGGTCGAGTCGCTTAAGAACGCCGGGAATTTTCACGTGCAGAATTCAGTCTCGCCGCACCTCGCGGTGGGCTGGCCGATGTTGTTAACGCCGCTGCGCTCAGGCCGGACGCGCGTCGGTGGGATTCGACTCCGGAGTCTCGACCCGCTCAGAGTGCACCTGCGTCACCGCGGGCTGAACCGGAGTTGCCTGCGGCGCTGGCGACGGCTCAGTTTTGCCGTCGTTCTGCATCTCTTTGACCTCGGACTTGAAGATGCGCATCGACTTGCCGAGCGAGCGTGCCGCGTCAGGCAACCGCTTTGCACCGAAGAGCAGGATGATCACTACGGCAAGAATTGCCCAGTGCCATGGACTTAGTCCACCCATTTTGGTTACCTCCAGATTCGTCTCGATGGTACCCCAGTGACTGCGGGACTAGCCGGACTGCGGGGCGGCGGAATACGCCCGCAACGCAGCCGACGCGGCTTCCCGCACCCGGTCAGCCAGCGATTCCGGCGCCAGCACGACCACCTCGGCGCCGAACCCCAGCACCAGCCGCGTCATCCAATCGTCGGAGGCGTAGGTCATCGCGGCCTCGCAGTAGCCGTCAGGCAACTCCCGCAGCACCCGCATCGGGTAGTACTCCAGAATCCACGACGCCGACGGCGACACCTTCAGCGTCGCCGACGGCAGGGACGGGTCGGCGTCGAACAACGAGGTGTCCGGCGGCCCCTGCAACGCAGGCTCCGGCGGCGCGGACGGCTCGTCGAGCGCACGCGCGTCGACGATCCGGTCGAACCGGAACAGCCGCACCCCCTCGGCTTCGCGCGACCACGCCTCCAGATAGCTGTAGTCACCGACCAGCACCACCCGGATCGGGTCGACGGTGCGGCTGGTCAGGGTGTCGCCCGACGCCGAGTAGTACTCGATGGCCAGGGCCCGGCCACCGCGCACGGCTTCGCGCACCGCCGCGGCAACCTGGTTCTCCACCGGCGCGGGCTCGGCCTCGGCCGACGCCGCCCCGTGCGCGACCGTGCCCGCCGCCGATTCGATCTTGGCGATCGCACTGCGGGCGGCCTCGGGGTCGACGACGCCGGGCACGTCGACCAGCGCCCGTAGCGCCACCAACAGCCCGGTGGCCTCCGGGGACGTCAGCCGCAGCGGTTGGTCGATACCCGCGGAGAACGTCACTTCGATGGTGTCGCCGGAGAATTCGAAGTCGATCAGGTCGCCCGGCCCGTACCCGGGCAGGCCGCACATCCACAGCTGGTTGAGATCCTCGCGCAGTTGTTTGGTGCTGACGCCGAGATCGGCCGCGGCTTCGTCGTAGGTGATGCGCGGGTTGGCCTGGAAGTACGGCACCATGTTGAGCAGCCGGACCAGCCGGGTCGATACGGGGCTCATACCCGTGCCTCGCTCTGGGCACGCAGCCGGGAGATCACGTCATCGCGCAGCGACTGCGGTTCGAGGACGACGGCGTCGGCGCCGTAACCCGCGATATCGCGGGCCAGCCGGTCGCGGGGTCCGATATCGAGTTCGAGTACGTCCCCGGCGCGGCCGCCGAGATCATCAGAGCCGAGCGACGTGCCTGCTCGGCGTAACGCGGTGGCGCGGCCGTCGGCGACCCACACCTTGGCCAGCACTCCCGTCGGGCCCTCGCCGATGACCTGGGCGACGATCTTGCGCAGATCGACTCCGTCGGGCCGGGTGACCGCACCCGTCGGGCCGACCGGGGTGACGTCGGCCCCGATGCGGGACAGCCGGAAGGTACGGGTGGCGTCGCGGTCCCGGTCGTGCCCGACCAGATACCAGCGTCCCTTCGCCGTCACCACACCCCAGGGTTCGACCGTGCGCGCGGTGTAGGGCTCGGTGCGCGACGGGCGGTGCGGAAACTGCACGGCCTGACCGGAATTGATCGCCGACAACAGGATGCCCAGGACGTCCTCCGAGCCGCGCAGGCCCGGGAGCCCGGCAGGGGCGGCGACCGCGACACCGTTTTCCATCGGGTCGACATCGACGCCGGCCGCCCGCAGTTTGAGCACCGCGCCCTGGGCTGCGGTGACCAGTTCCGGTGACTCCCACAGCTGCGCGGCCACCGCGATGGCGGCAGCCTCGTCGGGCGTCAACTTGATCTCGGGCAGGGCGTAGGCATCCCGGTTGATCCGGTAGCCCTCGGTGGGGTCGAACGACGACACCCGGCCGGTTTCCAGCGGGATGCCGAGGTCGCGCAGTTCGTTCTTGTCGCGTTCGAACATCCGCGAGAACGCTTCGTCGCTGGGACTGTCGGAGTAGCCGGCGACACTGCTACGGATCCGGTCGGCCGTGATGTAGCCGTGCGTCGACAGCAGTGCGATGACGAGGTTCATCAACCGCTCGACTTTGGAGGTCCCCACCAGCTCAGCCTATTGGACCGAGGCTGGTTGGCCCGACATCGACTCGGACTACATGCTGGCGATGAGTCGCTTCACGCGTTCGTCGACCGAGCGGAACGGGTCCTTGCAGAGCACCGTGCGCTGGGCCTGGTCGTTGAGCTTGAGATGCACCCAGTCGACGGTGAAATCCCGGCCCGCTTCCTGTGCGGCAGTGATGAACTCACCGCGCAACTTGGCCCTGGTGGTCTGCGGCGGCGTGTCCACCGCGGCGTCGATCTCTTCGTCGGTGGTGATCCTGGCGGCCAGACCCCGGCGTTGCAGCAGGTCGAACACGCCGCGGCCGCGCTTGATGTCGTGGTAGGCCAGGTCCAGCTGGGAGATCTTCGGGTCGGACAGATCCATGCTGTATTTGTTCTGGTAGCGCTCGAAGAGTTTGCGCTTGATCACCCAGTCGATCTCGGTGTCGACCTTGGCGAAATCCTGGCTCTCCACCGCGTCCAGCTGGCGGCCCCACAGGTCCACGACCTGCTCGACCTGCGCGTTCGGTTCCCTGGTCTGCAGGTGCTCGACGGCGCGGGCGTAGTACTCACGCTGGATGTCCAGGGCACTGGCCTGGCGACCGCCGGCGAGGCGGACCGGGCGACGGCCGGTGAGGTCATGGCTGACCTCGCGGATGGCCCGGATGGGGTTGTCCAGGGAGAAATCGCGGAACGGCACGCCCGCCTCGATCATCTCCAGCACCAGCGCGGCGGTGCCCACCTTGAGCATGGTGGTGGATTCGCACATGTTGGAGTCACCGACGATGACGTGCAGCCGACGGTATTTTTCGGCGTCGGCATGCGGCTCGTCGCGGGTGTTGATGATCGGCCGGGACCGGGTGGTGGCGCTGGAAACGCCTTCCCAGATGTGCTCGGCGCGCTGACTCAGGCAGAACGTGGCCGCCTTGGGCGTCTGCAACACCTTGCCTGCACCGCAGATCAACTGGCGGGTCACCAGGAACGGCAGCAGCACGTCGGAGATCCGGGAGAACTCCCCCGCCCGCACGATCAGGTAGTTCTCGTGGCAGCCGTAGGAGTTGCCCGCCGAGTCGGTGTTGTTCTTGAACAGGTAGATGTCCCCGCCGATGCCCTCGTCGGCCAGCCGCTGTTCGGCGTCGATGAGCAGGTCCTCCAGGACCCGTTCACCCGCGCGGTCGTGGGTGACCAGCTGATGCAGGCTGTCGCATTCGGCGGTCGCGTACTCGGGGTGGCTGCCCACATCGAGATAAAGTCGCGCGCCATTGCGGAGGAAAACGTTGGAACTACGGCCCCACGACACCACCCTGCGAAACAGGTAGCGGGCGACCTCGTCCGGGCTGAGCCGTCGGTGACCATGAAACGTGCAGGTGACACCGAATTCGGTCTCGATCCCCATGATTCGTCGCTGCACATATTCGAGCGTACTGGTTGACCGATGGTGACGGTGGGCAACTCCGCCTGTCGGTGCGTCTCGCGCTGCCAAATTAACGTGAGCGCAGCATCATTGACAGGTGGGCAACACCGCCGAATACGACCTGGCCTGGGAATTGGCTGCCGCGGTCGAGGCGGTGCTCAGTGCGGCCGACCGCAGCGTCGTGTTCGCCAAGATCGGTGCAGGCGAGACCTACGGCGCCATCGGGCATCTGCTGAGTTCGGCCCAGCACTGCGGTGCTGCGCTGGGCCCCGACCTGCTGCGGCGCGTCAAGTCCTGGCTGAACGCCTACGCCGGTTGCGCCGAGGAGCCGAAATTGCGAGACCTGCTGGCCCGGTTGGAGCCGACCGGCTGACTGGCCTGTGGATAAGTGTCGACGCGCATCGCCGCGTGCGCGCCACCATGCGCCATGGCCGAAACACCACTCACCGTTGACCTGACGCGACTGCGCACCATCGCCAATCGGGTGGAACAATCCGCCGCCGCGATCGGTCGGTTCCGATTCCCCGGACTGCACGAAGAAGACCTCCTGGGCTCCAGGGTCGGCGATATCGCAACCCCAGCGCTGGTCGCCGCCCGTCTCGACATCCTGGTCGCCGAGATGGTGGGGTGGGCGGAGGCGGCGCGCATGTCGGCGAACGCATTCGAGGACGCCGAACGCTCCAGCGCCGCCCACCTCGCCGGGTCGTGACCAGACCGACCGTCAGCCAGGCGCAGGCTTGGCGCCCGGAAGCCCTCACCGAGTTGGCCGACGGGTGGGACAGCGCAGCAGGTCAGCTGCAGGCCGAGGTCGACACCCTGACGCGCGAGGCCGCAACTGACCGGGACGGCTGGACCGGGGCCGCGGCCGGCGCCGGCTGGGGTCGACTGGCCGGAATCAGCAGCACCGCAACGGCATTGGTGCACAGCCTGGTCACCGCTGCGACGGTGGCACGCGACGGCGCCGGGC
>JBEVHL010000304.1:0-11007 GCA_040511255.1 Mycobacterium sp.
CTGATCCACACTGGCGATCCGCCGGCTCCGCCCCAGATACAGCGGCCGATCCGAATGGTCGTCGAATACCGCCAGATAGTGCAGCGACCCCGCCCCGGCCATCCTGATCAGATCCCGCATCGGCAGCGCCGAGCCGCCGCCGGTGACCGCAGGCGCCGGCATCGGCACCGCGGGGTCTGCCATCGCCGCAATGGCCTGCTCAATGGCTTCCACGGTGGTTCTGGCGATGACGGTGACCGGCATGCCGCGGTGCTGACCCAACTCCCCTGATGCGATACCGGCGCGTAGCCCCCAGGCGACCGCGTCGTGCAGGCGTTGGGCGGGGGTGCGGGTGTCGGTGGCCGCATCCACCACGGTCTGCTCGGAACCGGCACATGATGCCCGGACCGCACGGCGGCGCTGATCGCTTCCAGATACGCCCGCGCCTCCGGAGTCAAAAACCCGGACAGGCGGCTCATCCCGTCCGGGCCTTGCCGGCCCAGGGTCAACCCGCGCCGGGCGGCGCGGTCGCGTTCGTCGAACAGCCCGTCCGGGTTGAAGGTGTCAGCCAGTTTGCGGCCGATCACCGCCACGAACGCCGCATCCTGCGCCACCGCATGCTCAACCAACGTCCGCTCCGCCCGGGCCACGTTCTGCGCCGACACCGCTTTGGGCAGCACATCCAAGGCTCTGCACACCGCAGCAATGTGATCCTCACCCACCAGACCGGCCTCCACCGCCTCGGCCAGCACCGGCAGTGCCGGCGGCAACAACGCGCCGGTCACCGAGCGGCGCGGCAAAATCCGCGCCGCCAGCTTCGCCCGGCGTGCCACCTCCTCGCGAGTCACCCGCAACCGCTGCGCCAGCCGGGCTTTCACCCCACGCTGCGCCGCCCCGTCGGGTGGGTCGACGATCTCCCCGACCATCCGCAACGCCAACCCCCGGTTTGCCCGCTCCTGGGCCTCCAACCGGACCGCCATCTCGACCCGGAAGTCCGCACCCACCAACGCCGTCGACGTCGCCCGCACCACCGCATACGCGGCATCCACAGCGTCTAGCGCCGCAGTGACGCGCTGCTGGGCAGTAACCGGATCCACACCCCAAACGCTATTCGAACACCCGTTCGACGCCCACAACCAAACACCAGATTGTGGATAAAGCGCCAACTGTGGACAAGTCGTACCTGAACTCGAACCCCGACATCTCCTACACTGACCCGGTGCCTCGCGAGGATCCGGATCGGCTCTCCGCGGACGACGCGCACATCCTCGGCGTCGAATCCGCGGTGATCACCGGCCACACACTCAAACTGGTTGTCCTGGAACCGGACGCAGCGCCACTCGACGTCGACACGTTACGGGCTTCCGTTGCCAATCGGCTGGTGGATCAACCGCGGGCCACGCAACGCGTCGACACCTCCGGACCCGAGCCACGGTGGGTCGAGGCGACCGACTTCGATATCGCCAACCACGTTCGGCGTCACCCGACACTGAGCTGCGTCACGCAGGCCGACCTGTGGAAGGCCGTCAGCGAGTTGATGTCTCAGCACCTCGACCGTGAGCTGCCGCTCTGGACATTCGATGTCATCGGCCCGCTTGCCGATGGGCGCGAGGCGATTGCCGTGCGCATTCATCATGCGATGGCCGACGGGATCGCAGGCGTGCGTTTTCTGCATGCCGTGCTGTGGGACCCGCAGGACGAACCGCCGGTGTCGGGGCCGCAGCCCGGCCTGCACGCCGAGCCGATGCCGGATGCCTTCGTCGAGGCGGTGCGAATGCCAGGGGCGGTACTGCGCGAGCTCGGCCATCGGGTGTCCTCCTCGCCGTTCGATCGCAAGATCACCGGCTCGCGCGAACTCGCCTTCTCGGTCGCGCCGCTGGCGGAGCTGAAGGCGATCGGCAATTCGCGTCCCACCCACGCCACCGTCAACGACGTCCTGTTGGCGATCGTCGCAGGGGGACTTCGCGATTGGCTCGGCGACACCGCCCACGATCTGCGCGCACAGGTACCGGTCAGCCTGCACCACCGAGACGAATCAGCGAGCGATCTCGGTAACCGCGACTCGTTCATGAACATCGACCTGCCCCTCGGGGAGTCGGATCCACTGGCACGGCTCGACCGAATCAGCGCGGAAACCCGCCGACGCAAACAACTCGGCGACGCCCAGGAGCTGTACGAACTGTTCCACGCCCTCGGCCGAGTGCACCGGATCGACAGTGTGGCAAGGCGATTCGCGGCCAGTGCCCGTGAGTTCAGCGTCTCCATCTCCAATGTGCCCGGCCCGTCGGTTCGCACGGCGGTGGCCGGGCGATCTGTCCAGCACCTGTTCTCCTCGTCCGAGCCCGCTCTTCATCATGCGCTGCGCATTTCGGCGATCTCCTTTGCCGGCGATATCGGGATCGGCCTGTGCACCGACCCGAAGGCACTACCCGACATCGCGCGGCTGGCCGACGCAATCCACGCTGCGCACAACGAATTACGCACCGCCGCAACCGGATAACGAGGAATCCATGACATCAGCTGTACCGAGTGTTGCCGATGCGCTGGAAGCCAAGCGCGTTCCACCTGAGGCCGTGCTGGGCTATATCGATCCCGACGCCGAGTTGATCGTCGGCGTGGCCAACGGTGAACCCAAGACCGTCATCGATGCCATCGAAGCCGGCGCCGCAGCTCTGTCGAATGTTCGTCTACACCAGATGCTTCCAGTGCGCGACCGCCCCTACTTTCACGGCAAGGTGGCCAATCTGCGGCACGTGTCGTGGTTTCTGTCCCCGGATCTGCGCGAGGCATTCCACAATGGTCACTGCGATCTGGTGCCCAACAGTTTCAGCGAGGTCCCGCATCTGATGCGGACCGCGACCAAGATGTCGTTGCTGCTGGCCTCCGCCTCGCCACCCGACGAACACGGTTTCTTCTCGCTCGGGGCGAACGCGGAGTACGTCGCCGCCCTCGCCGGCGAAGTGCCGGTCTTCCTGGAAGCCAATGCCCAGGTCCCAAGGACCAGAGGCGAGAACCACATTCACGTTCGCGACATCGTCGGCTGGTGCGAAGCGGACTACCCGATGGTGGAACTGCCGTCGCATCAGCCATCCGCAGCCGACGCCCGCATCGCTTCGCTGGTGGCCGAACGGATCCCGGACGAGGCCACCTTGCAGATCGGGATCGGCTCGGTTCCCGACCAGGTGGTGCGGCTGTTGACCGGTCACCGCCGGCTCGGGATTCACACCGAGCTGTTCGGCGAGGGCTTCGTGGATCTCATCGAGGCCGGGGTGATCACCGGCGAGTGCAAGAGCACCCACCGGTACAAGGCCATCACCACCGCCTCAATCGGTACCCGGCGCCTCTACGACTTCATCACCGACAACCCCGGAATCGAGTTCTGGCCAGTCGATTACACCAACGACCCGCGGGTGATCGGCCAACAACGGCGGATGAACGTCGTCAACGCCACCCTGGAGGTCGACTTCCTCGGCCAATGCGCCTCAGAGTCGCTGGGTAGCAGCTACTGGTCGTCATCGGGTGGCCAGCCGGACTTTGCTCGCGGCGCGTTGTTCGCCGAGGACGGTCAGTCCTTCATCGTGTTGAACTCGTGCAACCACGACGAATCGGTGTCGCGCATCGTGTGTCGACTGCATCCCGGCGCTGCCGTGACGACGTTCAAGAACGTGGTCGACAAAGTGGTGACGGAATACGGGGTCGCCGAGCTGCGCGGCCAGCCGATCCGAGAGCGGACCAAGCGACTGATTGCGATCGCCCATCCTAAGTTTCGCGACGACCTGGAGAAGAGCGCCAGGGAGATCGGCTTCCTCTAAGTCCTGTTGGCACGGACGTCGATCACCACGACGCTGGCATCCAGCAGTGGGGTGGCGATGTTGTGTCGTCGGGCGCGGGCAGCGAGATCGGTGAACACCGAAGTCTCCACCGGCCGCCCAGCGTGAAAGTCGCGGAACATCGAGGGGCCGAAGGTGGACGTCGGGTCGGTGAGAAGTTTGGCCAGGGCCGACCTCATGGATTCACCAAGCGGGTACCCCTCGGCGGCCGCCACCGCCGCCACTTCGTCGAGAACACGACCGGCCAGCGTGCTGCCACCTTGAGCCCGGGCGACGGCGCCGATGACATCGCCGGCGAGACAGGTCAGGACAGCAGTCGAGACGATGAATGCGAACTTCTCCCACATCGCCTGCTGGATGTCATTCACGACGTTCACCGAGATACCGTCGACGGCGAATTCCGTTGCCACTCCGGTGGGCTCACCCGATTCTCCGAGCGACCCGATCTCCATCTGCACGCCAGGCGCGACTTCGGCGATCGTGCCGTCCGGGAGTAAAGACGTTGCCAATTTGGCCGTCGCACCCAGAACCGCGGCCTCGCCGAACGCGGCGATGAGCGTGGCCAGGTGGTCCATCCCGTTCAGCACCGGCACGATCTTGGTGCCGGCGCCGACCGCAGCCCGAACATCTTCGATCGCCGGCGCGACGACATCACTGCGAACCGTGAGAAGGACGATGTCATAACTGGCGTCGATATCTGCGGCGCCGATGGCGTGCACCGGGGTGATCGATTCACCGGCGGCGCCGGTGATTCGCACTCCGTCGGACTTGAGGCGGTCGAGCGTGCGTGCGCGCGCCAAGAACGTAACGTCGCGACCGGCCTGGATCAGGCGGGTGCCGAGGTAGCCACCGGTGGCACCTGCACCGACGATGAGAGTCTTCATTCGTCTCCTCTATTCAACGGATATCACGACTTTGCCTGCCCGGCTTCCACTCTCGACTGCCTCATATGCGGCAGCGATCGATTCCAGCGTGAACATGCGAGGGTCGACGCGGGGAACGACGCATCCCGCTTCGACGAACTTGGCCGCTTGCCGGAGGATCTCACCGTGATGCTCGCGGCCCCGCCCGGTCAGCAACGGCATCAGAGTGAAGACACCGGAATAGCTCGCACCCCGGAACGACAACGGCGCCAGGCTGTGACTCCCCCAGCCCAACGCGCTCACCACATGTCCGGTATACCGCTTGACCGCGAGGAACGACTGGTCAAGGGTGGTGCCGCCAACGGTGTCGAAGACCACGTCGAATCCCTGGCCTGCGGTGGCGGTCTCCACGTACTCGTCGACTGTGGTCGAGGTGTAGTCGATCGCCGTCGCGCCGAGACTCTCGATGAAATCGCGACTGGACGGCGAACCCGTCGCGTAGACATCCGCTCCGTAGGCGTGCGCCAACTGAACGGCGATATGTCCGATCCCACCTGCGCCACCGTGCACCAGAACTCGTTGGCCGCTGCGCACCTGTGCGCGGTCGACCAGGCCCTCCCAGGCCGTGATGAAGATCAGCGGCAACGCAGCGCACTGGCGCATCGAGAGGTTCTTCGGCTTGATGGCCAACAGACGACTGTCGACCGCGGCGAACTGCGCCAGGGATCCTTGATGGCCGCCCACTCCGCCCGTCATCCCGTAGACCTCATCGCCGACGGCGAATCCGCCTACCTCGGGTCCGATGGCCACCACCACTCCGGCCAGATCGATTCCGAGAACGGTGGGCAAAACCGTTGCAGCATGGGCGGCTTGACCACGGCGAATCTTGGTATCCAAGGGATTCACCCCACTGGCCTCGATCCGAATCAGCACCTGCCCGGCGGCCGGGGTCGGCTCGGGGATGTCCATGATCTGCAGGTCAGAGTCGAAGGCCTGCAGGACTGCAGCTCGCATGGTGGTCTTCTCTCTTCGTCAAAGCGGGCGAGGAGTCCGCGCGATCTGCGCCGTGCGTAATTCCTCGAGGACGGCTTGCAGCGCAACAGGATCATGTCCGCTATCGGTCGCGGGCCGCCATCGGCTGATGATCACCACGCCGGCGATACCGATGACGCCGCCCAACAACTCCAGGGGGCGGGGCCGCTCGCCGAGCCAGACCAGTGCGACGATGAGTGCGACCGGCGGAACCAGATACAAGGCCGCCGTGGACTGTGCAACAGGTAGCCGAGCCACGGCGTAACTCCAGGTGACGAAACCGACTGCGGAGGGCAGCAAGCCCAGATAGATTGCCGCCGTGATCGCCGAGGGCGGGGCGTGCGCCAGGCGCTGGATCGCGATCGGCAGCAGGGGCAGGACGAAGACGGTGCCCGACCACATTGCGTAACAAGCGACTTCGAATCCGGTGTAGCGCGACAGCAGCGGCTTGATCGCAGCGTGGTAAATCCCCTGCGCGAGTGCGGCAATCAGCACCACCACAGCTCCCAGCGACAGGTGCGCTGAGCTACCGGTCAGCGAGATGACAGCGGCGCCTGTCAGCGCGACGGCGCTGCCGACGATGGTGGACAGCCGAAGTCGGGTGCGCAGGAATGCGGCCGACAGTAGGACGCTGAAGACCGGCGCGATCGCGACGAGCAGGCTCGCGGTGCCTGCCGCGACATGGAGTTCGCCCCAATTGAGCAGAACCTGGTAGGCAGACATGCCTGCGAAGCCGGTGAGTGCGATCAGTGGGAGGTCGCGCCGCTGGGGCACACGGACTTTGAACAGCGGTGCCAACATCGCCAGCGCGATCGATGCCACTGCCAATCGCCACACGGACAAACCGGCAACGCCCAGGCCCGGGAGTCCGACCCTGATCGCCGGGAAGGCCGACGCCCAGAGCACGACCGTGGCGGCAAGCGCGAGGACGTGGAGGGGAATGGGCGGGCTCTTCACACGGTCGAGTCTGCGGCCTACAATTCGAAAGCACCAGTTACTTGTTCTTCGCTAATTGAGAAGGTGAGCTACTTGTTCGACATGCGACGGGCACGGTTGTTGCGCGATCTGTCGGTGCACCGGACGGTGGCGGCCACCGCAGAGGCCGCACATCTCACCGGGCCCGCTGTCTCCCAGCAGTTGGCTACGTTGGAGAAGGAAGTGGGGATGCCACTGCTGGTGAAGCAGGGCAGAACTCTGCAGCTCACCGCCGCAGGCAGCCTGCTCGTCGAGCACGCCGAGGTGATCCTCGGCGGTATCGCCGCCGCGGAGGCGGACCTGGCAGCCCTGCGCGGCGGCCGCGGTGGGCTGATCCGGATCGCCATGTTCCCGTCCGCCGCCCGCACGTTGATGCCGGCGGTCTGGCAGGGATTAGCCGCGGAAACCGCGTACGGCGTGGATCTTCGCCTTCGTGAAAGTGAGCCCGACGCCGCCACTCAAGCTCTGCGCCAGCACCAGGTCGATATTGCCGTGGTGCACTCGTACACGCTGCTGCCGCGCGATCTGCCCCCCGGGTGCGAACAACACCGGCTGATCGACGAGCCTGTTCACCTCGCGATGGATCCGAAACGGGCGGCCCGGAGCGGGCTCGAACCCGGCCAGGCAGTAGACCTCGCGCAGTTCGCCACCGACGATTGGCTGATCCCCGGGCCAGAATCGTCCTGCCACGAGATGACCCAACGGGCCTGCGGCGCCGCGGGATTCGTACCCCATGCGGTCGCGCTTGCCACGGACTTCGCGGTGCTGGCCGCTCTGGTCGCGGTCGACGCCGGAGTGGCCTTGATACCCAACATGGCGCTGCCGACCGATACCAGCCAACTGAGTCTGCATCCGCTGACCGACCCGGTGACGCGAAGCACCTACGCCCTGACGTCAACCGGGGCGGCCGGCCAACCGCAGATCCAACGGATTCTGGACCTTCTTGGCACCGCCGCAGCTGGTCGCTAGAACGATGATCCACGCCCCCAAAGCTGGTCACCTTCCACCTAGACCTGACCCGAATCTCGGTGGCACGGGTGAGATTCCGTTGCGCCCGTGACGGAACACCCCTGGAAAGCGGCGCTCGGCCTGCAGGCCAGCCTCGTTCAGGCCTCGTGGACCGGAGTTCGCCTCATGCTCGGCTACCGAGCACTGGCCTTGGGCGCCGACCCGTTCTTCCTCGGTCTACTGGCGTCGGCGTTCGCGTTGCCCGCGCTGCTGGCCGCCCTACCCGCCGGCCGATTGACCGACCGGATCGGCGGCACGATGGTGGCGACCACCGGCATGGTGATCGCCGGCGCGGGTAGTGCTGGCGGATTTCTACTCCCCGGCCGCTGGTTGCTACTCGTCTCCGCTGGCTGCATCGGCCTGGGCCAAATCCTCATCATGGTCGGCCAACAGACGTTCGTCGCGAACGCCAGCGCCCGGCACGGCAGCGATGCGGCGTTCGGCACGCTGACCGCTGCGGCGTCGATCGGGCAGCTCGTCGGGCCGCCGTTGGTCACCGTGCTGGCTTCCCTGGCCGTCTTCGGTGGGCAGACCACCCCCAACACCACCGTTGGGCTGATTGCTTGCGTCGCACTGGTTCTCGCGGCGACGCCGATCTACGTTTTCCTCCGCCCGGTGGATCGCGGCCTGAACGAGGCCCGTTTGCCGGAGGACGAGACGCCGGAACGGGTGTCCGCTCTGCTGAAGACCCCCGAGATGTGGCGCTCTCTGATCGTGAGCGGCGCGGTGCTCGTCAGCCTCGATCTGATGTACGCCTTCGTGCCCGTCTGGGCTACTGAACAAGGCATCAGCGCCACCGCGGTCGGGCTGCTTCTCGGGCTGCGGGCGTTGGTGTCGGTGCTGAGCCGGTTCGGCATGAGCCGGCTCGTCAACCGCTTCGGGCGCAAGGTTCTGATCATCGCCTCTCTTTGCGCGGCGGTCGCCGCACTGACTGCGCTGCCGTTCGTCGGTATCTGGGGGGCGGCGGCCGTGATGATCGGCCTGGGCCTGGGCCTCGGCTTGCCACAACCACTGACGATGGCCTGGGTGACCTCGCTGACGCCGCCTGCTTCGCACGGCGCGACGCTCGGGATGCGCTTGACGAGCAACCGATTCGCTCAGATCACCCTGCCGCTGGCGGTCGGCGCGCTCGCCGCTCCCCTGGGCGTGCTGGGGATTTTCTGGGCCAACGCCGCGCTCCTGCTCGGCGCGATCGGGATCATGTCCCGCTCCAAGGCCGGCGATGTCGATCCGCCGTGAGTGCGAGCGAATTCTTCAAGACCCCATTGCCACCCGCAGCCGAGACTGTGGGACATGACCACCGCCTCGTTCACCCCCGCCCTGGGCCGTTTCGCACCGATCCGGTTCTACGACTCCGTCGTCGCACTGACCCGGGAGCGACTGTGGCGGGCGCTGGCAGCGATGTATGTCGCACCGCAACCCGGGCAGGTGATCGCCGACATAGGCTGCGGGACCGGCTCTTTGGCGCTACTGCTGGCCCGGGTGGCGCCCGGCGCCCAGATCATCGGTCTGGACCCCGATCCCGGCGTGCTGGCGGTTGCCAGACGCAAGAGCACCGAGGGCACAGTGCACTGGCGGGTCGGGATGGGTGATGCCCTGGCGGACTCGCTGGGTGCGGAATCGGTTGACGCTGTGGTGTCAAGCTTGGTGCTGCATCAGTGTCCGCTCCCGATGAAGCAGGCGATTCTCGCGTCGATGTACACCGTGCTGCGCCCGGGCGGCAAGCTGGTGATCGCCGACTACGGTTGGCAGCGGACACCGTTGATGCGGTTGGCTTTTCACATAGTGCAACTCGCCGACGGCAAAGCGGACACCCAACCGAACGCCGACGGCGCGCTGCCAAAGCTGATCACGGACGCAGGATTTCGCGACGTGCGGGAGGCCGAGGTGGTGCCGACAGTCAGCGGTTCGATCTCGGTTTACGTGGCAGGCAGAGCCTGAGCCTGCAGAATCGGCAGCACCGCAGCGGGCGTGAGGCCCATCATCTCGCGCATCTGACGGGTGAGGTGCGCCTGGTCGGCGAAGCCCGCCGCGCCGGCCGCGTCGGCCAGCGAATACCCCGCCTGCAGCGCCTCGGCCGCACGGCGCAGCCGCGACCAGACCCGCCACCGGGTGAGTGGCATGCCCAACTGACTTCGAGCCAGGGCACGCAGGCGCTGTGGGGAGAGCCCGACCATCGCAGCCACGGTTGGCATCGCAATGTTGTTGGTGCGCAGTATGTTCAGGGCTTCGATCAGACGCGGATCAAGATCGTTCGACGCGCGTAGGCCCGCCTGTGCGATGTCCCGTCCGCGCAGGCCGCACAACTCCGTGGCGGCAGTGACTCCGCCGCCGTGGCATTCCCGCAGCGAGTCGGCGAAGAGGCAATGCGGCTCGACGTAATAGATGAGCAGCTCCGGAGACGCCAGGATCCGATGTCGAGCAAGAGGCGCGACGACCAACGCCTCGTCCCGGTGCTCCCGCCCGTCGGCATCCACCACCGCCACCTCGCCCTCGACCGCGATTGCGATCTGGAACGCGGCGTGGCGATGCAGCGGACCGCCGCCCGCCGTCGGACCGCGGTACGTCGCATAACCATCACTGATGGCGAAGCGAGGGGAACCCGGCATGAGCACTAGTGTGACTGGCCGTGACCGTCACCCTGGTCGAACTCGAGGCCGCCGACCCAGCGGATGCGTGGACGACGGCCGGGTTCACCGTCGATTCCGATGCAGTGTGCCGGGTGGGAGGCGTCGCAATCCGGCTGGACGGGCGCGGCCACGGCACGAACGCCGGCACCGGCATCGTCGGCTGGTCGTTACGCGGGCTACCGTCCTCGGTCCGCGACCTCGATGGCATCCCGACGACCGCGTCGAACGCGGTCAGCACCCCAGCAGGCACCCACGCCAACGGCGTCACCGGCATCGACCATGTCGTGGTGCTCTCACCTGAGCTGCCTCGGACGGTCGAGGCGCTGACCGCCATTGGGGTCGACCCGCGCCGCGAACGCGACGGCGAAGTGGGCGGACGTCCGATCCGTCAGATCTTCTTCCGGCTCGGGGAGGTGATCGTCGAGGTCGTCGGTTCCCCCGATACGGCGAACGCAGGTCCCGCCACCATCTGGGGAATCACCTACGTGGTCGCGGACATCGATGCCACCGCGGCCTTCTTCGGTGAGCGCACGACCCCGGTCAAAGACGCAGTGCAACCGGGCCGCCGCATCACCACGCTGCGCCATCACGACCTCGGGATGTCGGTCCGGACAGCCTTCATCTCGGCGCCCGGCCCAGGCGTTATCCTCGCTCGATGAGCGACCGCCCAGAAGACCCGGTGATCATCCA
>JBEVHL010000305.1:0-6917 GCA_040511255.1 Mycobacterium sp.
CGTGGTGCACGAAGACGTTGGCGGCCAGATCCTGCAGGCGCAACAGGTCGCCGGGGCCCAGGATCTGCTTGGGCTCGGGCGCGACGACACCCATCCGGTAGATGATCTCGCGCTCTTCCTCGGGCGTCGGATAGTCGACGTTGATCTTGAACAGGAAGCGGTCGCGCTGCGCCTCGGGCAGCGGGTAGACGCCTTCGTTCTCGATCGGGTTCTGGGTGGCCATCACCAGGAACGGCTTGGGCAGCGGGTAGGTCTTGCCACCGATGGAGATCTTGCGCTCGGCCATCACCTCGAGCAGGGCCGACTGCACCTTGGCCGGTGCGCGGTTGATCTCGTCGGCGAGCAGGAAGTTCACCACCACGGGTCCGAGTTCGATGTCGAACTCCTCGCGGCCCTGGCGGTAGATGCGGGTACCGATGATGTCGGTGGGCACCAGGTCGGGGGTGAACTGGATGCGGGCGAACGTGCCACCGACGACCTTGGCGAACGTCTCGACGGCCAGCGTCTTGGCGACGCCGGGCACACCCTCCAGGAGCACGTGGCCCTTGGCGAGCAGGCCGACCAGGATGCGCTCGACCAGTCGGTCCTGGCCCACGATGATCCGCTTGACCTCGAAGATTGCCCGTTCCAGGGTGTGCACTTCGGCGGCCAGTCCGTTTGATGCTGCGGCCTGCGGCGGGCCCTGCGGTCCAGAAGGCACCGGCCCGGAGGGTCCAGAAGGCAGAGGCCCGGAGGGTCCAGAAGGCACAGGGGCACCCGTTGACGGCGGGGCCGCATGCGCGCCTGGCGCACCCCCCGGCGTGTAGTTGGGCGATCCACCTGGTGACGTCATCGACAATCCTCCACAGCTCTTCAGACTCGGCAGGGCAGCGACCTGCCCGACTCAACTATTCCAGGCACTTCGGAATCCGTCGACGTCCCGGTACGCGTAGCGCTGTTTGCTCAGGTCCCTCTCAGGGGCGACCGGCGCAGCAAAACCCGATCAGGACTCGATGATGCGGGACAGATACGGCGACATCCCGGCGGTCCGGACCGGGCTGATGGCGACCTGGCCCTTCGCCGAGGACGCTTCGAGCATCTGCCCGTTACCGAGGAAGATCGTCACGTGCTGGCTGCCGCCGGGACCGTAGAAGATCAGGTCTCCGCGCTTGGCCTGTGACGGCGGGATGTGCCTGCCGGTGTCGTACTGGTCACCGGAGTACTTGGGGATCAACACGCCGACGCCGGCGAAGGCGAACCGGGTGAATCCGGAGCAGTCGTAGCCGATCTTCCCGGCGTCCTGTTCGACGCCGGGGCCGGGGCCGGTGGGGGTGCCGCCTCCCCAGGAATACGGCACCCCCATCTGCGACGCCCCGCGGCGAATCACGTACTCGATCGCCGCCGGACCGCGGACCCGGCCGGGAGCGACCGAATCCGACGGACTGACCAGGCCGAGGCTGGACAGGAAATTGCGGCCCAGATTCATGGTTGCCTGCGTCGCCTGTGCGGTCGCAGCCAGCGACGCATTGGCGATGGAGAGCGGATCGCCCGGCGCACCGGCGCTCAGCAGTTTCGGCAGCGTCGGATCCCAGGCACCGTCATCGGGGTCAGCCGAGGCGGGCTGGGCGAAACTTACCAGTAGCCCGATCGCCACCAGCAGCGCCCCGAACGGACGGAGGTGGCGAAAAAGCTTATGGAGCATAGATTCTCAACCAATCAATATTCGATGTAGCGGACGACGTACGGGGTCATGCCACTGGTGCGGACCGGCGAGATCTTGACGTTCGAGCCGGTGTAGGGGGCTTCGAGCATCTGGCCCTGGCCGAGGTAGAGGGTGACGTGCTGAGCACCGCCGGGGCCGTAGAAGATCACGTCGCCGCGGCGCATCTGTGAGGACGGGATCTGGCGACCCATGTTGTACTGCGAGCCCGAGTAGTGCGGCAGTTTGATGCCGACCCCGGCGAAGGCGTACAAGATCAGCCCCGAGCAGTCGAAACCGACTGTGCCCGAACCGGAATCGATACCGTTACTGGGTCCCGCGGCGGAGCCGCCGCCCCAGGAGTACGGCACGCCCATCTGCGACATGGCCCGCTTGATCACGTATTCGGAGGCTTGCTGGCCGTACACCCGTGGGATCTGGCCGTTGTTGATCCCAGTGTCGGCGGGCTTGAGGATGCCCAGCTTCTCCAGAAAACCACGGCCCAGGTCCGCGGTGACCTGTGCCGAGGTCGAGCCGATCTGCATGATCGCGTTGACGATCGCGATCGGGTCGCCGGAGACGAAGGCACTGGGCACCATCGGCAAGGTGGTATCCCATTGGCTGGCCTGACCGAACGGGACCGCGGCCGCAGGCGCGGCGTTGTGGTCCCAGTCCCCCGCCTGGGTGGTCACCACACCAGGCGCAGCCGACTGCGGTTGTGCCGCAGGCACTTTCGTCGGCGCCGAGAACTCCCTGGCCGCGTCGAGTTTGGCTTGGGCGGCCGCCCGGTCTGCGGCCAGCTGGTCGATCTGGGCCTTCTGCTGGGAGAACGTCTGCTGTGAGGACGTCAGGGCGGCCACCGCGCTGTCCTGGCTCGCCAGTGCATCGGCGGCGGCCTGGTCTGCCTTGTCCTTGGCCAGGCGCGCCACGGACTCCTTGTTGACCTGCTCGGTCCTGGCCCGCTGCAGATCGGCCATCACCTGCTGGGAGCTGGCGGCCAGGGTGTGTCCGGTGGTTGCGGTGGCGATGATGTCCTCGGGGCTGCTGGCGGCGAGGAACGAGCCGGACGGTCCATTGACGTAGGTGGCGGCGGCGAAGGTGTCGAACCGGCGCTGCGCGTCGGCGATGGCGGTGTTGGTGTTCTTCACCGCCAACTCACTGGCGTCGAGGTCTTTCTGCGCGGTCACCGCGTTGTCCCGCGCGGTCTGCACGTCGACCAGAGCCTTGTTCACGCTCTCCTGCTGCGATTGCACCGCGGCCCCGAGGTCCTGCAGGCGCTGGTTGGCCTCCGCGACATCAGCGATCAGCGCGGCCATCGTGCGAGGACCCGCGGGCTCGGCGAACGCCAATCCAGGCGTGCCCAACAGCAGCGCGAGCGTCAGCAATGGACATGCCCCGTGCATGCGTCTCATCCGACTCACGACTCCTAGGTGGCTCAACTAGACCGGGGCGCCCAGACCCAGCAGTCACTTGAAGCACAACTGCAACATTAGGCGCCGTTTGCACCGTACGTCACAACAGTCGCTAAAGAAACATGAGCCACAAATTACATTCTTGTAATTAAATGCGGCGTGACCTAATAGTGACCTTTTGAATTTGACCGAATTAGCCGCGTGAGCGGCGAGATGGTCAGTCTTCGCTGGTAGAGGCCGTTACCTGCGCGGTATCCGGTTTGCTTTTAATCTGCACGAAGCGCAGCAGAACCACCGCGAGTATTACGCCGATAGTGAGCACGATCGTCAGCGCGGTGTAAGGAAAGACACCGGTGTTCAACTGACTGACGAAATTGGTTGACGATTGCACCGGGTCGCCGGTTTTGGCCAGGTCCTCGCCGGCCTCCAGCTCCACCCGGTCGAACTTGGGGCTGTAGGTGCCCGCATACATCGGGCTCAGCACCAGCACGGTCGACCCGGGGTTGGCCTCCCCCACCACGGTCGCGATATCGCGCAGCGGAGTGTCGTTCGGCGGGTTGTGGTCGATCACCACGATCTTCAGGTCGATGCCGTTGCGCTGGGCGTCGGCGACAACGCTGCGCAGGCCGGGCTCGAGCGCGGCCGGGGCGCTGACGTCATCGGCGGCCACCTCGGCCTGGACGGCGGCGATGTCGACATCCTGCGGAATATAGGTGGGCAGGAACGGACTGAACTGCGGCCCCGTCATCTGATGCGCTCCTTCTCAGCCCGCGTGTCCCGTCTGCACGCCTGCACGTTTCCAGCACGGTACGCGCTCGCATCAATCAGGAGTGGCAGCACGCGCTCGACAGCGGAAGACTGGAACCGCGCTGAGATGCGATTCGCCCCCAAAGTCTTGCAGGACAAGCGTACTGTTAGGATCGAAAGCGTATCGCGGACACAGCCCGTCTGCGATGAAAACTAAACGCCTGGAGTAGATGTGACCAGCAAGAATTCCTTTGGAGCGCACGACGCGCTCAAGGTCGGAGACAACAGCTACGAGATCTACCGCCTCGACGCGGTACCCGGCACCGAGAAACTGCCCTACAGCCTCAAGGTGCTCGCCGAGAACCTGCTCCGCACCGAAGACGGCGCGAACATCACCAAGGACCACATCGAGGCCATCGCCAACTGGGATCCGGAAGCCGACCCCAGTATCGAGATCCAGTTCACCCCGGCGCGGGTGATCATGCAGGACTTCACCGGCGTGCCCTGCATCGTCGACCTGGCCACCATGCGCGAGGCGGTCGGCGACCTCGGCGGCGATCCCAACAAGGTCAACCCGCTGGCCCCCGCCGAGATGGTGATCGACCACTCCGTGATCGTCGACGTGTTCGGCAAGCGCGACGCCTTCGAACGCAACGTCGAGATCGAGTACTCCCGCAACGGCGAGCGCTACCAGTTCCTGCGATGGGGCCAGGGTGCGTTCGACGACTTCTCCGTAGTGCCCCCGGGCACCGGCATCGTGCACCAGGTCAACATCGAATACCTGGCCCGCACCGTGATGGTGCGTGACGGCGTGGCCTACCCCGACACCTGCGTCGGCACCGACAGCCACACCACCATGGTCAACGGCCTGGGCGTGCTGGGCTGGGGCGTCGGCGGTATCGAGGCCGAGGCCGCCATGCTGGGCCAGCCGGTGTCGATGCTGATCCCCCGTGTCGTCGGGTTCAAGCTCACCGGCGAGATCAAGCCTGGCGTCACCGCCACCGACGTGGTGCTGACCGTCACCGACATGCTCCGCAAGCACGGAGTGGTCGGCAAGTTCGTCGAGTTCTACGGCGCAGGCGTGGCCGAGGTGCCGCTGGCCAACCGCGCCACCCTGGGCAACATGAGCCCCGAATTCGGTTCCACCGCAGCGATCTTCCCGATCGACGAGGTGACCGTCGACTACCTGCGGCTGACCGGGCGCACCGACGAGCAGCTCGCGCTGGTCGAGGCCTACGCCAAGGCGCAGGGCATGTGGCACAACCCGGACAAGGAGCCGGTGTTCTCCGAATATCTCGAACTCGACCTCGGCGACGTGGTGCCGTCCATCGCCGGGCCCAAACGCCCCCAGGACCGCATCGAGCTGTCGGACTCGAAGTCCGCCTTCCGCAAGGACATTCACAACTACGTCGAAGAGAATCATCCCGCGGCGTGCACCAATCTCGATGAGGCCGTCGACGAGTCGTTCCCGGCCAGCGATCCGGTGTCGCTGTCCTTCGCCGAAGAAGACGCCGTCCAGGTGCACTCGGCGGCCGTCGGCTCCGAGGGCCGACCGTCCAAGCCGATCACGGTGAAGTCCGACGAGCAGGGCGAGTTCGTGCTGGATCACGGCGCGGTCGTCGTCGCGGCCATCACGTCGTGCACCAACACCTCGAACCCGTCGGTGATGCTCGGTGCCGCGCTGCTGGCGAAGAAGGCCGTCGACAAGGGCCTGACCTCCAAGCCGTGGGTCAAGACCTCGATGGCGCCCGGTTCGCAGGTGGTCAGCGACTACTACGACAAGGCGGGCGTGTGGCCGTACCTGGAGAAGCTCGGCTTCTTCCTGGTCGGCTACGGCTGCACCACCTGCATCGGCAACACCGGGCCGCTGCCGGATGCCATCTCCAAGGCCATCAACGACAACGACCTGTCGGTCACCGCGGTGCTGTCCGGCAACCGCAACTTCGAAGGCCGCATCTCCCCCGACGTGAAGATGAACTACCTGGCGTCCCCGCCACTGGTCATCGCGTACGCACTCGCCGGCACCATGGACTTCGATTTCGAGTCCGAGCCGCTGGGCCAGGACCACGACGGCAACGACGTCTTCCTCAAGGACATCTGGCCGTCGTCGAAGGAGATCTCCGACGTCATCGCGTCCTCGATCGACCGGAAGATGTTCACCGACAGCTATGCCGACGTCTTCAAGGGCGACGAGCGCTGGCGCAACCTGCCCACCCCGGAAGGCAAGACGTTCGACTGGGATCCCAACTCGACCTACGTGCGCAAACCGCCGTACTTCGAGGGCATGCCCGCCGACCCGCAGCCCGTCACCGATATCACCGGCGCCAGAGTGCTTGCGCTGCTGGGCGATTCGGTGACCACCGATCACATCTCCCCCGCTGGCAACATCAAGGCGGGCACCCCCGCTGCGCAGTACCTGGAGGAGAACGGCGTCGAGAAGAAGGACTACAACTCCTACGGCTCGCGGCGCGGTAACCACGAGGTGATGATCCGCGGCACGTTCGCCAACATCCGGCTCAAGAACCAGCTGCTCGACGATGTCTCCGGCGGGTACACCCGTGACTTCACCCAGGATGACGCCCCGCAGGCGTTCATCTATGACGCCGCGCAGAACTATGCGGCGCAGGACATCCCGCTGGTGGTGCTGGGCGGCAAGGAGTACGGCTCCGGGTCGTCGCGTGACTGGGCGGCCAAGGGCACCTCGCTGCTGGGTGTGCGCGCGGTCATCACCGAGTCCTTCGAGCGCATCCACCGCTCCAACCTGATCGGCATGGGCGTGGTCCCGCTGCAGTTCCCGGCGGGCGAGTCCGCGGCGTCGCTCAAGCTGGACGGCACCGAGGTCTTCGACATCACCGGTGTGACAGCCCTCAACGACGGCAAGACGCCGAAGACCATGCACGTCACCGCGACCAAGCAGGACGGCTCGAAGGTGGAGTTCGACGCCGTGGTCCGCATCGACACCCCCGGTGAAGCAGACTACTACCGCAACGGCGGCATCCTGCAGTACGTGCTGCGAAACATGCTCAAGGCCTAGCGGTTTCGGTCTTCGGGATACCCAAAGAGAAGAGGGCCGTCCGTTG
>JBEVHL010000306.1:0-3432 GCA_040511255.1 Mycobacterium sp.
CGGTGACCACCGAGATCGTGCGGTTGCGCGGCGCGGTGCAGCACAACTGCCGGTTGTGCCGATCACGGCGCGAGGTGGGTGCGCTGGAGGCCGGTGGCACCGAATCTCTTTACGACGACATCGAGCGGTATGAGACGTCAGACCTGCTGAGCGCACGGCACAAGGCCGCGTTGCGGTACGTCGACGCGCTGATCTGGACCCCGGCGCAGATCAGCGCGGACGTCGCCGCCGGCGTGCGGGCACACTTCTCCGACGACGAGGCGATCGAGCTGACGCTCGATGTGATGCGCAACGCGACCAACAAGATCGCCGTAGCCCTGGGTGGTGACGCACCCAACGTCGACGACGGGGTCGAGCACTATCTGCTCGACGTCGACGGTCAGGTGCGGGACGCGCCTTAGCGATACGGCTCAGGCGGCGTTTTCCAGAGCCCGTCGGGCGCTGGACAGTTCCCGCGGGACGAAGCGCGTCGCGGACCGGCTGAGCGTGACTGCCGACCGCGAACGCACGAGCCGCAGCGGTTGCGGGGCGGCAAACCGCGCCAGCGTCGATGTCGGCAGCATCAGGGCGGCCTTGGCCTGGCGGTATCCCAGCCGTATGCCCGCACCGGCGATGATCAGCAGTCCGAGGAAGCCCGGCAGGGCCAGCGCGGCCAGAACCGAAAGCGACGGCGAACTCAGGACGGCGCTGACGGCGTGCTCGAAGAAGCGCTTGAGTCCGGCGGGGAAGATGCCGGTATCCGCCAGCGGCACTTCTCCGGTCACCTCGGAAGGCTTTGTGGGTCCGGCCAGGTCGAGCATGCCCGGCGCGAGAATTCCCGCTGCTGGGCCGGCTGTGGTGGTGGCGGGTAGGCCAGCGGCCACAGTCGGGAAGGTCAAGCCCGACAGATCCGGTAGGACCGGTGGCGGTGCGAGCGCGGGCACGCCGGAGCCAGGTGGGGTGATCGGGCCGCGGTCGAGGACGGGGGCGGTCGGCGGCGTTGTCAAGGCGCCCACGGACAGCAGGGACACGAGATCCGAAGCGATCGGTCCGACCGTGTACGTCACCGTGTACACCGCCGCGGTGACCACGTACTGGATCGTCGAGAGAACGTTGACGACGGGGGTGACGACCCAGGGGATGGCAGTGGCAGTGATGATCGGTTGCGCAGCGGGGGTCGCGACGGGTGTGATCGGGTCGGGCGCGGTGGTGACGACCGGGGTGGTGATGGCCGGGGTGGTGTCGGACGGCCCGGTGGTGACGGTGCCCGCCGTCGACGTCCCGACCTCCGGGGCCGCCGCAACGGCGTCCTGCGCTGCCGACTTCGAACCGCTCTTGATCTCGGTGGTGTCCGCGACGACGACAGGAG
Organism: Mycobacterium sp.; assembly: GCA_040511255.1. Lineage (GTDB taxonomy): Bacteria > Actinomycetota > Actinomycetes > Mycobacteriales > Mycobacteriaceae > Mycobacterium. The sequence continues at coordinate 1,349 of JBEVHL010000306.1, forward strand.
CCGGCCTGGACGTCTGCCCCGTGGACGCGGCCGTCGGCTGGCCGGGCAACCGACCTGAGCCGAAGACACTGAAGACGTCCTGGATGGTCTTTTGCATGACGTCCGCGAAACGCGTGGCGGCTGGGTCAGGTGTGCGGGGTCCCGTCGGGCGGAGGTCTGTCTTGTGAACAGGCTTCGCTGGAGTGTTGGGTCCGGTACGAGGTGTCGGCGCGTTGCTGTGGGTGGTGGGCTCATTCGAGCCGGGATCTGCCACCGCGATGCCGCTACCTGCGGCCAGCATCAGGCCAGCGCTGAGCGCGCAGATACCCGCAGCGTTGCGTGCGTTCGACCAGGTCAAGGTGTGAACCCCTCGGATGGTGGACTTTGTTAGCAGTCCGGAATGGCATCGTCGCACAATTCTGCTCAGATTCCGCATTGAATCGGAGGCATTCTCATTTCGTAATTTCCTCATAAGTTGTTACCCGCTAACGATCAAGTGCCGAGGTCAGGCCATGCCTTCACTCGTTGTTCATGTTGAATTCTTTGGTGTCAAAGTGACGACTTGCGCCTGTCGGTGCCGCGGTGTCATGCCGTGGCAACAAGGGCGAGAAATCCCTGTGCGTGCGCATCCGGGTTCTCATACATTTGCCGCAGTTGGTCAGCCGTGGTTCCACTGGTGGTGATGGTGGATTGACGAGCCTGGGCTGGGGATGTTCGTCTCTACCGGGAAGGCCGGGTGGGGGACCGGCTCGGTGATCAGCGGGCCGTTGTCGAGGGCGCTGGGGTCGGCATAGCTGGTGGCGGCGGTGCCAAGGCCGATCAAGATGGGCGCAATGATCAGGACCGCGCCGAGCGCGATCCGGCGGGTACGGACTTTCATATCAAACTCCCTGTGCTGGTTGACTTTTCGGTGTCGTCCGAGGTGTCTCGGCGATGCCCCAACTATGTCCCAGCGAGACATTGCGGCCCATCCACCGACCGGCCCTCGCCCGGGTGGAATTCGCTGTCCCCCAATTGGGGGATAATGGGGCACGTTTGAGCGGCACGGCCGCCATTTGTGGTGTTTTCGAGGCGAAATAGTTGAGGTCTGGTCGGGCGGCTTTCAGTAGACCGAGTTTCTCGGTTGCTACATTCGCCGCCATGTACGCCGAATAGCCGAGAAAACAGCTTGGCCCGGTGGCTCGCAAAGTCCCGCGCTGCAGCGCCGACGGTGCTGAGGGTGGCCGAGCCTGCCGGGCGGCCGCGGCGTAGCGGCTCTGTCGGGAGGTTGGCCCGGCTATGTCCGCGGCGATGCGGGAGGGGTGTTTTTCGGCTCAGGACTCTAATAATCAGGCCGCGAGGAACGCCGTCCGGCGTGTCGGGCGACCGTCGACGTTCAGTCGCGAACAAGCGCAGACGCCGAGGGCCCGGATGCCGTATGGCATCCGGGCTCTGGCCCATCACCCGCGATGATGGTGGCTTATTTGTTGTTCTGGTGGCGGTGGTGCTCCGGCGTGCCGGGCTTGATGTTGGTGCCGTTGACGCCATCGGCGTAGTTCTGGCCGGCGAAGGTCTGCGGGCCCGGGTTGGGCACGACACTGCTGGCATGGCTGGTGGCGGCGACGCCGACGGCGAGCAGGGCCGGGGCGACAGCGAGGGTGAAGCCGGCGGCGAGGCGGCGGATGGTGGCGTTCATGAGAATCTCCTTGTGGGACTTGGTCTTTGAGTTGGCTGGCCGGTGGTGTTCCGGCGATGACTCAACTATGTCCCACCCACCTGCCCTGCAGTGTCACCCGATGGGCCCCTGCACGGGATGAACTCGCAGTCCGCCAATCGGGGGACACGGCCGGGGTCGATAAGTCGGTTGCCGGTTGCGACGCGCGGCATGCGAACATTGGTGCCGCGCACGTCGCGCCACGGGGCGGTAGCTCAGTCGGTTAGAGCCGTGGACTCATAATCCATTGGTCGCGGGTTCGAGCCCCGCCCGCCCCACGTCAGAGGGTGTTTCTCCATACGTCACCTGGGGAATCGCCGCGCTTGCATCAGCGTATGCTTACGCCCGTTTACTAACGGGGAGGGCCCAGCCATGCCACCACGGCAGCGCAACGCTCGGGGAGAGGGCGCCA
>JBEVHL010000307.1:0-9720 GCA_040511255.1 Mycobacterium sp.
CGGGTGGTGATCCGACCGTGCGCGTTGCGGCCGCCGGTGCTGTGCAGCGGGCGAACCAGCGACTTCTCCGGAGTCGTCCGAGTGATCTCGGCGAAGTCGGAGACGCTGGAGCCGCGGCGACCCGGGGTCGTCGGCTTGTACTTGCGAATTGCCATGTCTGTTTAAGTCCTCTGCGCTTCCGCCGGCCGGTTAGGCCGGTGCTCCGAACAGATCAATCGGCTTGCTGCCGGCGGCCAGGGTGACCAGTGCGCGTTTGGTGCTCTTGCGCTGTCCGTAACCGGTGCGGGTGCGCTTGCGCTTGCCCTGCCGGTTGAGGGTGTTCACCGAATCGACCTTGACCTTGAAGATCTTCTCGATCGCGATCTTGATCTGAGTCTTGTTCGAGTCCGGGTGCACGACGAACGTGTACACGTTGTCCTCGATCAGACCGTACGACTTCTCCGAGATGACCGGGGCCAGGATGATGTCGCGGGGGTCAGTGATGGTTGCCATCAGACTGAAGCCTCCTGCTTGGTGTGGGACGTGATGTATGCGTCCAGCGCCTCGACGCTGAAAATCACCGCGTCGGCATTGAGCACGTCGTAGGTGTTGAGCTGATCCGGCGCGATGACATGCACACCTTGCAGGTTGCGCACGCTCTTGCGGCCGGCCTCGTCGCTGCGACCGACGACCACGAGGACCTTCTTGTACTCGGTCAACGACGCCAGGAAAGCCTTGGCGGTCTTCGTCGACGGGGTCTGGCCCTCGATCAGTTCGGTGACGGCAAGGATGCGCTCGTTGCGGGCCCGGTCCGAGAGCGCTCCGCGAAGTGCGGCGGCGATCATCTTCTTGGGGGTGCGCTGGCTGTAGTCACGCGGCTTGGGACCGTGCGAGATACCACCACCGGCGAACTGCGGGGCGCGGGTCGAACCCTGACGGGCGCGGCCGGTGCCCTTCTGCCGGTACGGCTTCTTGCCACCACCGGAGACCTCGGCGCGGGTCTTCGTCGAGTGGGTGCCCTGTCGACGGGCTGCCAGCTGCGCGATGACCACCTGGTGCATCAGCGCGATGTTGGCCGGCGCATCGAACAACTCGGCAGGCAACTCAACGGTGCCGTCCTTCTTGCCCGCCGGGGTCTGAACGTCAATCTTCAAGGAAGTCATTACTTCTCACCTCGTTTGATCGCACTGCGCACCATGACCAGTCCGCCGTTGCGACCCGGGATAGCACCCTTGATCAACAGCACGCCGTTGGCGGCGTCGACTTTGTGCACCTTCAAGTTCTGCGTGGTGATCTTGTCGCTGCCCATCCGGCCCGACATGCGAGTGCCCTTGAAGACACGACCCGGGGTAGCGCAGCCACCGATCGAGCCGGGACGACGGTGCACAGCCTGCGCACCGTGGCTGGCGCCCTGGCCCTTGAAGCCGTGACGCTTCATGGTGCCTGCGAAGCCCTTGCCCTTCGAGGTGCCCGTCACGTCGACGTACGCGCCGTCGGCGAAGATCTCGGCGGTCAGTTCCTGACCGACCTCGTAGTCGGATGCGGCGGCCTCGTCGTCGAGCCGAAGCTCGGCGAGATGCCTGCGTGGGTTCACTCCTGCTGCGGTGTACTGACCGGTGACGGGCTTCGTCACCTTCCGCGGGCTGATCTCGCCGTAGGCGATCTGCACCGCGCTGTAACCGTCGAGCTCCTGGGTACGGATGCGGGTGACGACGTTGGGACCGGCCTTGACGACCGTCACCGGAACAATCTTGTTGTTCTCGTCGAACACCTGTGTCATGCCCAGCTTGGTGCCCAGAATTCCTTTACGTGCCATGGTTCTTGGGTCTCCTACTGGATATTCACGTCGACGCTGGCCGGCAGATCGATGCGCATCAAAGCGTCAACGGTCTTCGGCGTCGGGTCGAGGATGTCGATCAGGCGCTTGTGCGTGCGCATCTCAAAGTGCTCCCGCGAGTCCTTGTACTTATGCGGGGACCGGATGACGCAATAGATGTTCTTCTCGGTCGGCAGCGGCACCGGGCCAACGACACTCGCGCCCGTACGGGTGACCGTCTCAACGATCTTGCGCGCCGAGGCATCAATTGCCTCGTGGTCGTAGGCCTTCAGCCTGATGCGGATCTTTTGTCCCGCCACGCTTGTCCTACCTCACTAATACTGGGCCCTTTCGGGCCTGGCCTGTCCCAGCGCTATTAACGCTCGTACGCCGCCGCTGTTTACCTGTCTCTGGTGCACCGGCCCCCGCGGTCGGGTGTGTCGCCCTCGCGCAGTCTCCGAGCGCGCCTAAAATCAGGTGCATTCTCGAAGTTGTGACCGGATACGCCCGTGCGGGCGCTGGTCGTGGCCTTGAGGGCTTACCCATGGGGCGAACCTGGCTCAAGGCAACCCGAACAGTATGCCTCAGATCCGGGCGTCCTCCAAATCCCTGATCAGGGCATCGCTGCGGCCGCCTCCAGGTACGCGAGCGTGAACGTCACGACAGTTTTCGCCGAAATCCGTCGTGACGTTCCCAGTCGCAGCTACTCCAGGTAGGTGCCGTGGCCGTCGCGGACCAGATCGCCGTCGAAGTTCAGCACCTCGTTGACCAGGCCGCCGCGCTCGTTGCGGTAGTTGAGCACCAACGTGTGCTGGCCCCGGTACACGCCCACCACCTCGAAGTGCAGGTCAGGCAGCAGTTCCAGGGCCGCGGTCCAGTAGGCGCGCAGAGCGTCCTTGCCACGGACCACTCCCCCGGTCTCGGGGAGCACGCGTTCGGCGACCGGCGAACTGAACTCGACGTCGTCGTGGAAGTGCGCCAGGACCGCCTCGATGTCGTGCCGGTTCCACGCCGCCACCCAGGCGTCGGCGAAGGACTGCGGGTCCGGAGTGCTCATCGTTGCCACCGTATCGCCGTCTGACCGGCCCAGAACGGGCATTGATGGTCGGACTCGAACGTGGTGATCACCCGGCTGCCGTCCGGTCGCAGCGACATGGTCGGACCGTCGGCCCCGCCGCGCTGGACTTCCGGCCACGCCGGGGCCCCACTGGCGCTGGGCACTCCGGTGCTGACGAACTGGCTCCAGTACCCGACCATCTCGTCGCCGAGCCGCTGTTGTACGGAATTGAGTGGGCCGGTGCCGCCGACCTCGAACAGGTAGCGCAATTCCAGTGAGTGGCTGGCCCCGATCGGGAATGGCACGGACTTCAAGGGTGCCGGCGCCGGAGCGTCGGGGTCGTTGAACTCATAGGCGTAGACCTGCGCCCCGCCGGCCAGCGCGTCGGCCATCCGGTCGGCCAGGCACGCGAACACCCCGTCGGTGACCGCCGCGGAGTACGCCAGCGGCACGCTGCCGCCGTATCGCTGCAGGGGGTAGTGCTCGGCGATGACGTGGCCTTCGGCGCCGAAGGTATCGGTGAGCTCGGCGGGGTAGTCGGCCGCGGTCGGCTGCCGCACGTGCCGCAGGTACTGGATGGCGGTGAAGAGGGTGAACTCGTCGTGGTTGGTGCCGATCAGCACCGGCACCTTGGCGGCATCCCCGGAGCCGAACGCGACCACGGGGTCCACCGGCAGGACGTCGGTTCCGGTTACCGGCCCCGTCAACGCGTCGGCGCCGATGTGGAAGTACCACGGGGGCGCCAGCAGCGCGGACGGCGGCAACCGACGCAGGCACTCGCCCGCCGTCACCGGATCGGGACAGCCCACCGCCGCGGCGTACGCCTCGCTGCTGCGCTGCGCAGTGGCCAGGTCGGCCTGCGCCTGGCACGGCCCGCTCTGGATGATGGCCGCCCGGAACAATCCCGCGGAGCCGGGCGCAACCAGGTGATCGCAGACCGACATGCCGCCGGCTGATTCCCCGGCGATGGTCACCTTGCCGGGATCGCCGCCGAAGCCGCCGATGTTGTCGCGCACCCAGCGCAGGGCGGCCTGCTGGTCGCTGAGTCCGTAGTTGCCCACCTGCCCGGCCGGTCCGAGCCCGGGATGGGCGAGGAATCCCAGTGCGCCGAGCCGGTAGTTGATGGTGACGACGACCATGTCGCCCATGGTGGCCAGCCGCCGGGCGTCGTAGAGGTCGGCACTGCCGTTGACGAAGGCGCCGCCGTGAATCCACACCATCACGGGTCGACCGGCCGCGCCTGCCGGGCTCCATACGTTGAGGTTCAGGCAGTCTTCGCTGACGCGTCTGCCGAAGTCGGGGTCGCTGGTGGTGTCCTGCACGCACCGGGCGCCCGGTTTACTCGCATCGAACATCCCCGGCCAGCTGGGTGCGGGCGCGGGCGGTTGCCACCGCAGCGGTCCCACCGGCGGCGCGGCATACGGAATGCCTTGGAACAACTGGTATTTCCCGGTGACCAGGCCGCGCACCACACCGGACTTCGTCCGCACCACCCCGGCGGCGAGGCCGGGATCAGGGGCCGGAGCGGACGACGACGGTGAGGACGACGGACTCGGCCGGTCGGCGCTGCTGCAGCCGGTGAGCATGAGTAGCGTCAGGAATACCGTCGCGACAATCAGCCACGCCGAGCGAAGTCGAAGGGATCCGGACGGCACGAACCGAGCGTAGAGGAATCCAATCGCGGCAAACCCGCCCGCGCATCGACCCCTCTGCCCGACAATGGAGTTGACACCCGTCAAGTCCAGCCCCGCGCAGACACCGAGGAGACGCCGAATGAGCACGCCGACGAAGGACCACCGGGCCAGCCAAGAGGGACAAGTCCTTGCTGATCCGACGGCCTACGCCGACGAGCCGCGACTGCACGCCGCGCTGACCCACCTACGCGCCAACGAACCCGTGGCCTGGGTGGACAAGTGGCCGTACCGGCCCTTCTGGGCGATCACCAAACACGCCGACATCATGGCCATCGAGCGGGACAACAACCTGTTCATCAGCGAGCCGCGGGCGCTGCTGTCCACCGCCGCGGCCGACGACCTGGCCCAAGCCCAGCTGGAAGCGGGCATGGGCCTGCGCACGCTGATCCACATGGACGACCCGCACCACCGTGGCGTCCGGGCCATCGGCGCCGACTGGTTCCGGCCGAAAGCCATGCGCGCCTTGAAGGTTCGCGTCGACGAGCTGGCCAAGCGGTACGTCGACAGGATGCGCGACATCGGACCCGAATGTGATTTCGTCACCGAGATCGCGGTGAACTTTCCGCTGTACGTGATCATGTCGCTGCTCGGTCTGCCGGAGTCCGACTTCCCGCGCATGCACAAGCTCACCCAGGAGTTGTTCGGCGGTGACGACGAGGAGTATCAGCGCGGCACCACCGTCGAAGAGGGACTGGAAGTCCTGCTGGACTTCTTCGCCTACTTCGCGAAGCTGACCGCGTCCCGGCGCGAGACCCCGACCGACGACCTGGCGTCGGCGATCGCCAACGGGCAGATCGACGGTGAGCCGCTGTCAGATGTGGATACCGCGTCCTACTACGTGATCGTCGCTGCGGCAGGCCACGACACCACCAAAGACGCGATCTCCGGCGGCCTGCTGGCGCTCATCGAGAACCCCGGCGAACTGGAGCGGTTGCGCTCGGACCTCACCTTGATGCCGACCGCGGTCGAGGAGATGATCCGGTGGTCCACTCCGGTCAAGGAATTCATGCGCACCGCCACCGCCGATACCACCGTGCGCGGCGTGCCGATCGCGGCAGGCGAATCGGTCTATCTGGCCTATGTCTCGGGCAACCGCGACGAGGACGTGTTCGACGAGCCGTTCCGCTTCGACGTCACCCGCGACCCCAACAAGCATGTGGCGTTCGGGTACGGCGTGCATTTCTGCCTCGGTGCCGCCCTGGCGCGGATGGAGATGAACAGCCTGTTCACCGAATTGCTGCCGCGGCTGGAGTCCATCGAGCTGGCCGGCCAACCCGAACTGTCGGCGACGACGTTCGTCGGCGGCCTCAAGCACCTGCCGATTCGGTACTCCCTGAGGTGACGCCGGGTTTGCCGTAGACGTGCAGGAAGCCTTCGACGGCGGCCCACACGCACTCGCGGTAGTCGAAGTCGGGCAGGGTGGACATCTTCGCGGTGACCAACGGGCCGAGCAACAGCGAAATGGCTGCGGCACGGTCGAATTCGCGCAGTTCGGCGGCCGCCTGCGGGCTGTCGAAGATGCAGTCGAACGGTGCCGCGTACTGCTGGGCGATGCGTTCTCGCAGCGTCTGCATGGCCTGGCTGTCGGTGCCACCACTGCCGGGAGCGCCGGGCAACTCTTCGAGGTCGCGACCCAGTGCGGCCCAGTACATCGCGGAGAGCATCATCGGCGCCTCGGCGATCAGCTCGGCCCATGACTCGAGCAGGGCGGTCAACCGGGCCCGCAGCGGACCCTCCGACGGCGGGGTGGGCACGGGTGGCATCACGCTCTGGAACGCCGCGGCCAACAGGTCGTTACCGCTGGGAAAATGCCGGTACAGCGTGGCCCGGGCAACGTTGGCGCCACGCAACACCGCATCGACGGTGACCGCACTCGGCCCTCCCGACTGCAGCAACGCCGCTGCGGAATCGAGCAAACGGGCACGTGACCGTGCCGGTCGCGGGTCCACCCGCCCGCCGTCCATGTGACCCCTTCGTCGAGCCAGCGAACTTCTCCACCTCAGACTACCGATTCGAACCCGGCCAGCCGGGCAACCCGCGGCACGGCCGCGCCTACCGGCGGGTAGCCGCTCACCCGGTCGGGCGGTCCGGACCGTTCTACCCTGGTGGCATGCGTCTGTTCCTGGTGAACCCGAACACCACGGCGTCGATGACCGCGGCCATCGCCGCCAGCGCGCGCAGCGTCGCGCGGCCGGGCACGGTGATCGAAGCCGTCAACCCCCCGCAGGGTCCTGCCAGCATCGAAAACGACGACGACGAACGACGCTGCGTACCAGGGCTACTCGCGCAGTTCGAAGCTGCCGCGGCCCGCCAGGAGGACGAGCGGCCCGACGCGTATGTCATCGCGTGCTTCGGCGATCCGGGCCTGGAGCAGGCCCGCGCCCTGGTGGACGTCCCGGTGCTGGGCATCGCCCAGGCCGCCATGCACGCCGCTGCCCTGGCCGCAGGCACCTTCTCCGTCGTCACCTCCATGTCGGCGACCGTGCCGCGGGGGTGGGAGCTGGCCAAGGCCTACACCCCGTCGGCGTGCCTCGGTGTCTACGCCAGCGATATCCCGGTGCTGCAGATCGATTCGGACCCGAACACCATCGACCCCATCGGTGACCTGTGCGCCAAAGCGCTGGCCGCCGATGGCAGCCGGTCGATCGTGCTGGGCTGTGCCGCGATGGCGCGGTTCGCCGAGCCGCTGCGCCGGCGCCTGGGCGTGCCGGTGGTCGACGGCGTGGTGGCGTCGACGCTGCTGGCCGAGGCGCTGGCTCCGCTCACCGCGAAGTGACCCTCATCCCGCGCTGAGGAACTCCGCAGCGCGGTGCGCCAGCATCACGGTGGTGGCGTGCGGACCGCGGCTGGGAATGCCGGGCAGGGCGGCCCCGTCGACCACCCACAGCCCGTCCACCCCGCGCACCCGGCATTGCGGGTCGAGCACCGCGGCAGCGTCGCCGTCGCGCCCCATCGGGGCGCTACCGCACAGGTGCTGCGATGTCGACCAGGCTGGGTCGCCGAAGTCTGTTGCTCCCCTGGTCATTTCGCTCACCAGATCAGCGCCGGCCTGCAGCGCTGCGACGTCGGCGGGTTCGCTGTCGTAGTGGTGCTCGATGCTGGGCGGGATCAGCGGATCGGCGGAGACCAGGGCGATCCGGCTGCGTGCGCGCGGCTGCATCAAGGCCACCCCGATATGCGGCCAATCCGGATGGCCGGCCGTGCCGTCACCGACCATCGCGACGAAACCCCCCGTGTAGGGCCGGATCTCCAGATCGTCGGCCGTGCTCAGTGCGATCTCGACGACGGGCCTGGCCGGGGCCACCGCCCAGTTGGTCGGCAGCACCCACTCCGGATGATCGGTGCAGTGCACACCGACCGGTGCGGCCAGCAGCACCGGCACGCCTGCGGCGCGAAGCGTCGGCTCGTCGCCGACACCGGAGAGCATCAACAGGTGTGCCGAACCGATTGCCCCGGCCGACAACACTATTCGATCAGCCGTCAGCGTCTCGATACCATCAGAGCCGAGCACGTCGACCCCGGTAGCGCGTCCGGCGTCGATCCGGATCCGCATCGCCCTGGCACCTGCGACCAGGTCCAGATTCGACCGGGCCAACGCGGGCGCCAGGAAGGTCGCGCCGGGGCCTCTGCGCACCCCGGCGACGATGTTCAACGGGACGGCGCCCACCCCGGTCGGCATGCCCGCGCCCACCTGGTCGCCGTTGAGGTCCGGCAACCAACCGAACCCGGCCCGCTCGGCCACGTCACGGAAAAGCGCGGTGCTGCCGACCATCTCGTGGGTGCGTCGGACGGGGATGGGGCCGCGGTCACCGTGGCCGGGACCGCGGAAATCCAGGTCGGTCTCGATCGCCCGGAAATGCGGCAGTACATCGCGCCACGCCCAGCCGGGCAGGGCCCAGCCGTCGAAATCCCTGGGCAGCCCCCGGCAGAAATAGCCGCCGTTCACCGCTCCAGAACCGCCGACGGTGGCACCGCGGACCAACTGCACCGTGCGCTGCGGGTGGTCGGTGAGCACGGTCTGGAACCGGGCCACCAGCGGGCTGGCCGCCCCGATCGGCAGCTGGTAACCGTTCGCGGTCATCTCCTGCCACCCGGGGTGCACCGGGCCGGGTCCGGCCTCGATCACGCGGACGGCACAGCTCGGATCGGCCGAAAGTCGTTCGGCGAGAACCGATCCGGCACTACCCGCGCCGACGATCAGGACGTCGCTGTGGGGGCGAAGGGTCAATTCGGCGTCAGGCTCGGATCTGGGGTTTGAGCGGGCCGACATTGCGTTCCCGCACCACCCCGGCCCACAATCCGGTGCCGTACGCCACGTCGTCGAGGCGTTTCAGCACCAGATAGGCGACCAGCCCGATCGGCTTCGCATCGTCCTCGACATTGCGGCGCCGGGACAGCCAGTCGACCACGCCGTCGACAACGGCGGCCACCAGCACCACCCGGCGGCAGCGCCGCGAACAGGTGGCCGCCACCAGTGCCAGCGGCCAATAGTGCCGACAGATCGCCGAGGCCAGTTGCAGCGCCGCGGACCACACCCCCTTGGAGGTGACCAACACGACGTCGCGGCGTTGCGCTTCCGGCGCCTTCATCGCCCTGTTCACCCGTTGACCGGTCACCACCAGCGCGATCATCGAGGCGAGGTAACCCAGCCGGGATCCGAACGCCATCAGACCCCACACCACCAGCGTGCAGCCGGAGATCACCAGCGGCGCGGTCTTGTCCGGGTGCCGGGTAGCCAGAGGCGCAGCGGAAGTACCGTAGAAAGCCTTGCGCGACAACCAGTCTCGAAGCTGAGTGCGGTGCTCATGGGCGACCAGCGCGATGGGCTCGTAGCGCAGCCGCGCCCCCGACTCGACGAACCGCCAGCACAGGTCGACGTCCTCACCGGAGCGCATGGTCTCGTCGAACCCGCCGACCTCGTTCAGCGCCGAGCGGCGGCAGATCATCGCCGCGCTCGGGACGTACGACACCGGCCCGTACGGGATGACGGGAGCTTCCCGCTGCCCCAGGTCCAGTGAGGAGCGGACCGCCTCGTAGCGCGCGACCATGTTCTCGGTTTGCGGCAGACCCACGATGCGCGGGGCCACCAGGGCCACCGCCGGGTCGCAGAAGTGTCCGAGCAGCGCTTCCAGCCAACCGCGGCGGGGCACCACGTCGGAGTCGAGGAAGGCGAC
>JBEVHL010000308.1:0-11840 GCA_040511255.1 Mycobacterium sp.
GTGATGGTGCCGTTCGGTCGGAACACCGGCTTGAGCTGGCTGATCTTCTCGTAGGTGGTGCCTGCGCGGGGTCCGTCATCCTTCGACACCACCGAACCGTCGGGCAGCGTGACGGGCACGATCTCGCGCTCGAAGAAGCCGTTGTTGATGGCCTCCTCGGCGCGGTTCTGCGAACGCACGCCCCAGTGGTCCTGCTCTTCGCGGGTGATGCCGGTGTGCAGCGCGACGTTCTCGCCGGTCTGGCCCATCGCGATGTACACGTCCGGCATCAGGCCGTCGTTGCGCGGGTCGTGCCATTCGTCGGCGCCGGCACTTTGGGCCAGGGTGCGCTCCTGCGCCTCGGCGAACAACTCGTTCTTGCTGTTGGGCGCGCCGTCGGCGGCTCCGACCCCAAAGCGCGACACGGTCTCGACACCGGCGGAGATGAACACGTCACCCTCGCCGGCCTTGATCGCGTGGAAGGCCATCCGGGTGGTCTGCAGCGATGACGAGCAGTAGCGGTTGACGGTGGTGCCGGGCAGGTAGTCGTAGCCGAGTTCGACGGCCACCGCGCGGGCGATGTTGTAGCCGGCCTCACCGGCCGGTTGGGCGCAGCCCATCATCAGATCGTCGATATCGCGGGGGTCCAGCGACGGCACCTTGTCCAGGGCGGCGCGCACCATCTGGGCGGCCAGATCGTCGGGGCGGATGGTGGCGAGAGATCCCTTGACCGCGCGCCCGATCGGCGAGCGGGCGACGGACACAATGACGGCTTCTGGCATTGAGACTCCTTCAGAAATGTGGCTTGACGAAAACGCTAGCCCGAGGGCAGTACCAGCGGCGCAGGCACCCCGCCCGTTCGACGGGGCCACCGCTTGGCCAGCATCTTCAGCCGGGTCAGCAGTGGTCGGGACACGGCGCGCCGCGACTCCCACGGCAGCTCCTGCACCGGGCTACCGGTCCACTCCCCGAGGGCGTAACACAACGCGGGCAGCAGCTGCTGGGCCGCCAGCGCGTAGCCGGCCGCCGACGGGTGGTAGTTGTCCTGGGAGAACATCAGCTCGGGTGCCTGCTGGAACTCCGGCGTCAGGAGATCGGCCAGTGGCACCGGGACGCCGCCGGCTTCGCGCACCGAGGTGGCCTGGGCGCGGGCCAGCCGCAGCCCCAGGGTGCGGGCGGTCCAGCGCAGGGGCTGGGGGATCAGGGTGATCACCCCGAAATCCGGGCAGGTGCCGACGACCACGACGGCGCCGCTGGCGCGCAGCCGCCGGACCGCATTGTTGAGCCGCCGCGCCGAGGCGGCGATGCCGTTGAGCGCGGTGATGTCGTTGGCGCCGATCATGATCACGGCCGCATCGGGCGGCGGCCCGGCGACGAACATGGCGTCCACCTGACCGGACAGTCCCTTGGAGGTGGCGCCGACAATCGCCTTGGTACTCAACCGAATTCGCTTACCCGACTGCTCGGCGAGCCCACGCGCGATCAGCACGCCGGGCACTTCGTTGGCGTCGGTGCAGCCGTATCCGGTGGCGGTCGAATCGCCGAAGATCATCAGGTGCAGGTCGAATGGCACATTGCGCTGCCAGCGCTCCACCTCGCCGCCGCCGGGTTGGTACACCCCGTCGGCCCGCGGCGGCACGTCCCACGCCTTGGGGATGACCTGTCGGGTCTGGACGGCCTGGCTCGCGAGGATGTTCCGTGCGCCCAGTACGACGGTGCCCGTTGATGCCAGTGCACCTGCAGTGACCACCGCAATGGTCGACCGCCGCGGCGCGCGAATGCCCACGGCGCCAGTTTAGGCGTGACAGCGCGGCCGGCGTGACCGCGAATCACAGTCTGGTACAAGAACGGGTATCAAATCAGACTCGCCGTTCGTTGAAAGTTAAACAGATGTCAAGCTAAGTCACCGAGATTGCTGAGTCCGTTCCAGTCCTGGACGAACAAGGCACTACAACTACCACTACAAAGCTGTAGGGGAGGGTTGACATGACCGCACCCAGTAAAGTCTCCGGCGCTCCGCGCTCTCATATCGGCGCAGGTAGTGCACACAAATTGCGCAGGTTCCCGGTCAGCGACGGCGCGCCGGTGGAAGTGGTCGAGACCGGAACCAGTCTGATGGGCCGCGTTGTCTCCCTGTCCTGCCGGTTGACCGTCCGGCCGACTCTGGCCGTTGCCAGCTACGTACCGAACCTGCCGTGGCCGTGGGGCATGATCGATCTCGCCGCGCGGGCCCTGCTCCCGGCGACTGGTGCGGTCCGCGCCACCATCGGGCTGCGCAACACCGACGCCCAACTGGTTCGCGCGCCGGGCGTGCTGCCCGCCGACGGCAAGCGGCGCGTCGTGCTCTACATGCACGGCGGGGCGTTCCTGACGTGCGGGGTGAACTCCCACCACCGGATGGTCACGGCGCTGTCGAAGTTCGCCGACTCACCGGTCCTGGTGGTCAACTACCGTCTCATCCCCAAGCACACCGTCGGCCAAGCCGTCGACGACTGTCGCGACGCCTACAACTGGCTGCGGCAACGCGGTTACGCGCCGGACCAGATCGTGCTGGCAGGTGACTCCGCAGGCGGCTATCTGGCCCTGACCCTGGCGCAACGGCTGCAGGCCGACGGTGAAGAGCCGGCGGCCCTGGTCGCCATCTCGCCGCTGCTGCAGCTGGCCAAGGAGCCCAAGCAGGCCCACCCGAACATCAAGACCGACGCGATGTTCCCGCCGAAGGCGTTCGACGCGCTGGTCGGTCTGGTCGCCAGGGCAGCCGCCAAGCACATCGTCGACGGTGAACCCGAGCAGATCTATGAGCCGCTGGACCACATCGAGCCGGGTCTGCCGCGCACGTTGATCCACGTGTCGGGTTCGGAGGTCCTGCTGCACGACGCCAGGCTGGCGGCGCGCCGACTGGCCGCCGCGGGGGTACCGACCGAGGTGCGGGTGTGGCGCGGCCAGATTCACGACTTTCAGCTGGCGGCACCTATCGTTCCGGAGGGCACCCGCTCGCTGCGGCAGATCGGTGAGTACATCCGCGAGGCCACCGGTTAGAGAAAAGCCGCGCCTGCCTGACACGATGGTGCCATGCGGATCGCGCAGCACATCAGTGAGCTCATCGGTAACACTCCTCTGGTCCAGCTGAACTCCGTCGTGCCCGCGGGCCACGGCGTGGTGGCGGCCAAGATCGAGTACCTCAACCCCGGCGGCAGCGCCAAGGACCGGATCGCGATCAAGATGATCGACGCGGCCGAGGCCAGCGGGGAACTCAAGCCCGGCGGCACGATCGTCGAGCCCACCTCCGGCAACACCGGCGTCGGCCTGGCCTTGGTTGCCCAGCAGCGCGGCTACAAGTGCATCTTCGTCTGCCCCGACAAGGTCAGCGAGGACAAGCAGAACGTGCTGCGCGCCTACGGCGCCGAGGTGGTCGTCTGCCCCACCGCGGTGGCCCCGGATGACCCGGGTTCGTACTACAGCGTGTCCAACCGGCTCGTCGAGGAGATCGACGGCGCCTGGAAGCCGGACCAGTACTCCAACCCGATGGGCCCCGAAAGCCATTACGAGACAACGGGTCCCGAGATCTGGGCGGATACCGACGGCAAGGTCACCCACTTCGTTGCAGGCGTCGGTACCGGCGGCACCATCACCGGCGCCGGTCGCTACCTCAAGGAGGTGTCCGGCGGCAAGGTCAAGATCATCGGCGCCGACCCCGAAGGTTCGGTGTATTCCGGCGGCACCGGTCGGCCGTATCTGGTCGAAGGCGTCGGCGAGGATTTCTGGCCGAGTGCCTACGACCCGACGGTGGCCGACGAGATCATCGCGGTCTCCGACGCCGACTCGTTCGACATGACGCGGCGGCTGGCCCGCGAGGAGGCGCTGCTGGTCGGCGGGTCCTGCGGAATGGCGGCGGTGGCGGCGATCGAAGTGGCCAGAAAGGCCGGACCCGACGCGCTGGTGGTCGTGCTGCTGCCCGACGGCGGCCGCGGCTATCTGTCCAAGATCTTCAGCGACGCGTGGATGTCGTCGTACGGCTTCCTGCGCACCCGGCTCGACGGATCGGTGCAGCAGCCCACCGTCGGCGACGTGTTGCGCCGCAAGTCCGGTGCGCTGCCGGATCTGGTGCACACACACCCCGCGGAGACGGTTCGCGACGCGATCGGCATCCTCAGCGAGTACGGCGTCTCCCAGATGCCCGTGGTCGGCGCCGAGCCCCCGGTGATGGCGGGCGAGGTGGCAGGCAGCGTCTCCGAGCGTGAGTTGCTCTCGGCGGTCTTCGAAGGTCGGGCCAAGCTGGCCGACGCGGTGTCCGAACACATGAGCCCGGCGCTGCCGCTGATCGGCACCGGCGAATTGGTCAGCGCCGCGGCCGAGGCGCTGCGCGAATGGGACGCCGTGATGGTCGTCGACGATGGCAAGCCCGTCGGTGTCATCACCCGAAGCGATCTGCTCGGATTCCTCTCGGACGGATCACGCCGCAAGTAGACACGGCTGTGGCAAACAACTGACCGCCGCTGACAGTAACGCAGCGATTTCCGGAGATGTCGCCATATGTCCATGTGATGAAGTTTCCAGATTGCCAGGCTCGGCAGGGGCGTTCTCAGGTAACCTGAAACCGCTCTGGTACAGCTAACGAATTGGAGTGGTAGGCGACATGACCGACCAATACCCGGGCCCGCCGCCGGGAAACTATCCGCCGCCACCTCCCGGCGGCAGCTATCCGCCGCCACCACCACCGTCTGGCGGTGGCTATCCGCCACCACCTCCTGGCGCGGGCGGGTATCCACCCCCGCCGCCGTCCGCTGGCGGGTACGCCCCGCCGCCGCCCGGTTACGCGCCCACGCTGCCGAAGACCGCCTACACGCCGTGGATCAACCGCGTGATCGCCACGCTGGTCGACTCTGTCCCCGTCCTGATCCTGGTCGGCATCGGAGTCGGTGTCGCGCTGGCCACCGGTGAGAACTCGTGTGTGAACACCGACGACCTGGGCTACGGCGCCGGCGTGTCCTGTACGTCCAACCCGTCGCCGGTGGGTCTGATCGTCGCCGTGCTCGCCTACCTGGCCGCGTTGGCCTTCGGGATCTGGAACTTCGGTTACCGCCAGGGGACCACCGGATCGAGTGTCGGCAAGTCGCTGATGAAGTTCCAGGTGGTCAGTGAGAAGACTTGGCAGCCCATCGGTTTCGGCCTGTCGATCGTCCGCCAACTGGTGCATGTCCTGGACTCCGCGCTGTGCTACCTCGGCTACCTGTTTCCGCTGTGGGACGCCAAGCGGCAGACGTTCGCCGATAAAATCATGACGACGGTGTGCGTTCCGCTCCCTGAGGCGTGACCGTTACGCTCACCCGAATGAGTGAGCACAAGAGCAAGGCCGACTCTTTCCGCAGCCTGGGGCTCGCCACCAGGGCGATCCACGCCGGTTACCGTCCCGATCCGGCGACAGGCGCGGTCAACGCACCCATCTACGCCAGTTCGACGTTCGCCCAGGACGGCGTCGGCGGCCTCCGCGGTGGCTACGAGTACGCCCGCACCGGTAACCCCACCCGCACGGCCCTGGAGGCCGCCCTGGCCTCGGTAGAGGGCGGCACCTACGGCCGGGCGTTCAGCTCGGGGATGGCCGCCACCGACTGCACGCTGCGCGCGGTGCTGCGGCCCGGTGATCACGTCGTCATCCCCGACGACGCGTACGGCGGTACCTTCCGGTTGATCGACAAGGTGTTCACCCAGTGGGGTATCACGCACACCCCGGTCGCCTTGTCCGATCTCGACGCGGTCCGCGCGGCACTGACCGAGCGCACCCGGCTGATCTGGGTGGAGACTCCGACCAATCCACTGCTGTCCATCGCCGATATCGCGGCGATCTCGGAGCTGGGCGCAGAACACGGCGCAAAGGTGTTGGTGGACAACACATTTGCCTCACCTGCGCTGCAGCAGCCACTGGCGTTGGGCGCCGATATCGTGCTGCATTCGACGACGAAGTACATCGGCGGACATTCCGACGTCGTCGGCGGTGCGTTGGTGACCAACGACGAAGAACTCGATGCCGCGTTCGGCTTCCTGCAGAACGGCGCCGGGGCGGTGCCCGGCCCGTTCGACGCCTATCTGACGATGCGGGGGCTCAAGACCCTGGCGCTGCGGATGACCAAACACAGCGAGAACGCCGCCGCGGTCGCGCAATTCCTGGCCGAGCATCCCGCCGTGGCCACCGTGCTCTACCCCGGTCTGCCCAGCCATCCCGGTCACGCCGTCGCCGCCGCCCAGATGAGCGGATTCGGCGGCATGATCTCGGTCCGGATGGCAGGCGGTGTGCAGGCTGCCCGCGACTTGTGTTCCAGGACAGGGATTTTCATCCTCGCCGAGTCCCTCGGCGGGGTGGAGTCGCTGATCGAGCACCCGGGTGCGATGACGCATGCGTCGACCGCAGGTTCGCAACTGGAGGTGCCCGCCGATCTGGTCCGGCTGTCGGTCGGTATCGAGGACGTCGCGGACCTGATCGGCGATCTGGAGCAGGCGCTGCAGTAGCAGCGCCGCTCCGGCGGCCTAGGTGTGGTACGGCTCCGCGCTGATCAGCGTGACCTTGACGGTGGTTCCGTTGGGCACGGTGTAGGTGCGGGTCTCGCCCTCTTTGGCGTCGAGAAGTGCGCCGCCCAGGGGTGAGTTCGGGGAGTAGACCTCGAGCTTGCCGTCGCTGACGCCCTCTTGGCGGGTGCCGATCAGGAACGTCTCGGTGTCGGACTCGTCGCCGTCGTAGTAGACCTTGACGACCGAGCCGGGCAGCGCGACGCCGGACTGCTTGGGGGCCTCGCCGACCTTGGCGTTGTTGAGCAGATCCTGCAGCTGACGGATCCGCCCTTCCTGCTGGCCCTGCTCTTCGCGGGCAGCGTGGTAGCCGCCGTTCTCGCGCAGGTCGCCTTCTTCGCGGCGGTCGTTGATCTCCGCGGCGATGACGGGCCGGTTGGCGATCAGCTGGTCGAGTTCGGCCTTGAGGCGGTCGTGGGCTTCCTGGGTCAGCCAGGTCACCTGGGTGTCAGTCATCTCCTCGCGCTCCTCCATGTTGTTGGTCCGCGATAGTCGCGTTGGCAATGTGTGTCGTCGATGCCGGGAGCGTGCGAGGAATTCCCCTGTGTATTGCCGTCTCAGCGTCGTGGCTAAACGCGCTGCTAAAGAAGCAATACACGGCCCCAGCAGGAACCGTGTATCCACAGATCATACCACCGGGGTGTCAGCGACTTTTCACAATTCCGCTGTTCGGAGTTTGTCAGACGGCCTTTTTTAGGACGCCTTGAGATATCCCGGAACGTCGGTTCCGCAGCCGTAGACATCGCCGATCACAGGCGGTCGGCTGGTCTTGACCGCCGCGGTCACCTGCACCGTGGATTGGTCTGACGGTGGGACCAGAATTTCCCGGCGACCGGTCTCCGCACCGTCCTTGGAGCGCGCCCGCAGGATGCACACCACCGGGCGCGACGGATCGTCGCGGGTGACGCTGACCGTGACGTCCACGGTCTGGCTGTCGATCAGCTGGTAGCCGCCCAGTTTGCCGTCGACGTCGGCGGTGCCGAGCCGCTGATAGCCGACTACCGCGACCACGATGCTGATCGCGACAGCCAGCACCGAGATGGCGATCACAACACCGCGTCGGGGTAGCTTTTGGCGACCGTACCGGGACTCCGGACGACGGAGGGAATCATCAACCATGGTGTGGGGTTTGTCTCTGGTCAGGGATCGGGGTGAGCTCTCGACCGTGGGGATGGAACTATTAGAACAGGGATCTCGAGCACCCTGAGACCACCCTGGACCTAACCAGCGGACTGTGAAGTGAAGGCGGACGGTGACCGAACTGCGGCTGATGGCGGTACACGCCCACCCGGATGACGAATCCAGCAAGGGTGCGGCAACGATGGCCAAATATGCCGCGGAAGGCCATCAGGTGCTGGTGGTGTCGTTGACCGGTGGTGAGCGCGGCGACATTCTCAACCCGGCGATGGACCTGCCCGAGGTGCACGGGCGCATCGCCGAGATCCGGCGCGACGAGATGGCCCGGGCAGCCGAGATCCTGGGCGTCCAGCACACGTGGCTGGGTTTCGTGGACTCCGGTCTGCCCGAGGGCGACCCGCTGCCGCCGCTGCCCGAAGGCTGTTTCGCGCTGGTCCCGCTGGAGGAATCCACCGAGCGTCTGGTGCGGGTCATCCGGGAATTCCGGCCCCACGTGCTGACCACGTATGACGAGAACGGCGGCTATCCGCACCCCGATCACATTCGGTGTCACCAGGTTTCCGTCGCCGCCTACGAGGCTGCGGCGGACTACCGTCTCTTCCCCGACGCCGGCACGCCCTGGGCGGTCTCCAAGCTGTACTACAACCACGGCTTCCTGCGGAAGCGCATGCAGTCCTTCCAGGATGAGTTCGCCAAGAACGGCCAGACCGGCCCGTTCGAGAAGTGGCTCAAGGACTGGGATCCAGAACTCGATGTCATCGCCTCCAGGATCACCACCAGCATCGAGTGTGCCGACTACTTCCAGCAGCGCGACGACGCCCTGATGGCGCATGCCACCCAGATCGACCCGACCAGTTTCTTCTTCACCACTCCGATGGAATGGCAGAAGCGACTGTGGCCGACCGAGGAATACGAGCTGGCCCGCTCGCGCGTCCCGATCTCGTTGCCGGAAACCGACCTGTTCGCCGGGATCGAGCGGTGATGAACACGGTGTGGCTCTCGGCCGTGCAGCTGCTGGCCGACGACACACCGCGCAACACCGGGCCGGACTTCGGTAAGGCCAGCCCGTTCGGCCTGGTCGTGGTGGTGCTGCTGCTGATCGGCACGATCGCCCTGGTCTGGTCGATGAACAAGCACCTCAAGAAGCTGCCGGAATCGTTCGATCCCGAGCATCCGGAGCCGGACCAGGCGATCGACGACGGCACGGTGGACGTCGACCCCGCCGTCGCACCTGACGTACCCAACGGTGCACCCCGGGAGCCGGGTGGCTAATCGGCTGCGCAACCTGCTGGGGGAGGCCACCAGCCCCTACCTGCGCCAGCATGCCGACAACCCGGTGCACTGGCGGGAGTGGTCGGCGCAGGCGTTGACCGAGGCCGCCGAGCGCGACGTGCCGATCCTGCTGTCCATCGGCTACGCCGCCTGCCACTGGTGCCACGTGATGGCCCACGAGTCGTTCAAAGACGACACCGTCGCCGCCGCCATGAACGCCGGCTTCGTCTGCATCAAGGTCGACCGCGAAGAGCGCCCCGACCTCGACGCCGTCTACATGAACGCCACCGTCGCCCTGACCGGGCAGGGCGGCTGGCCCATGACGTGTTTCCTGACGCCGGACGGCCGGCCGTTCTTCTGCGGCACCTATTACCCGAAAAGTGCTTTCCTGGAACTGCTTTCGGCCGTGGTGGACACCTGGCGCGGCCGACGGGACGAGGTCGAGCAGGCATCCGACCAGATCATCGGCGAACTGCGCGCCATGGCCGCCGGACTGCCGGGCGGCGGCCCGCCGATATCGACCGAGTTGTGCGACCACGCCGCGGCGGCCGTGCTGGCCGATGAGGACACCGCCGCAGGCGGATTCGGCAGGGCGCCGAAGTTTCCGCCGTCAGCGCTGTTGGAAGCCCTGCTGCGCAACTACGAGCGCACCGGTTCGACCGAGGTGTTGGGAGCGGTCGAGCGCACCTGCACCGCGATGGCCCGCGGCGGCATCTACGACCAGCTGGCCGGCGGATTCGCCCGCTACAGCGTCGACAACGACTGGGTGGTACCGCATTTCGAGAAGATGCTGTACGACAACGCCCTGCTGTTGCGGGCCTACGCGCACTGGGCCCGGCGCACCGGTTCGACACTGGCAGCGCGGGTGACGGGGCAGACCGCCGAATTCCTGCTGCGGGACCTGACCGACGGGGACATGTTCATCTCGTCCCTGGACGCCGATGCCGACGGCCGGGAGGGATTCACCTACGTCTGGACGCCCGCCCAGCTGCGTGACGTACTCGGTGAGGACGACGGTGCCTGGGCCGCAACGGTTTTCGCGGTCACTGCGACGGGGACGTTCGAGCACGGCGAATCGGTGCTGCAGCTGCCTGCCGATCCCGACGACACGACTAGACTGGCGCGCGTGGCCACGGCGCTGCTGGCGGCACGTGGCCGGCGCGTCCAACCGGGTCGCGACGACAAAGTTGTCACCGCCTGGAACGGGCTCGCGATCACCGCACTCGGGGAAGCCAGCGTGGCGTTGGACCGGCCGGACCTACTGGTCGCCGCCCGCCGCTGCGCGGCGGCTCTGCTCGACGTGCACCTCGTCGACGGACGGCTGCGTCGGGCCAGCCTGGGCGGGCGCGTCGGCGACAGCGTCGCGATCCTCGAAGATCACGCCACCCTGGCGAACGGCCTGTTGACGCTGTATCAGCTGACCGCCGAGGCGACCTGGTTGGCGGCAGCGACCGGGTTGCTCGACGCCGCGTGTGAGCATTTCGCCGACCCGGAGCGGCCCGGTCGGTGGTTCGACAGCGCCGACGACGCCGAACAGTTGATGGTCCGCCCGGCCGACCCGCTCGACGGTGCCACACCGTCGGGAGCGTCGTTGATCGCCGAAGCCCTGTTGACCGCGGCCCACCTGGTGGGGCCGGACCGCGCCGAGCGGTACGCCCGGCTCGCCGCCGACAGCTTGGCGGCGCACACGCTGCTGCTGGACCGCGCGGCGCGCTCGGCGGGCCACTGGCTGGCCGTGGCGGAGGCTGCGGTGCGTGGACCGCTGCAGATCGCGGTGGCGTGCGATCCCGCCAACTCGCCGCTGTTGTGGGCCGCCCGCAGGCTGGCGCCCGGCGGAACCATCGTGGTGGGCGGTGCGGTCGATTCGTCGGAACTGCTCGCAGGCCGGGGTCGGGTGGGGGATTCCGACGCCGCCTACGTGTGCCGTGGGCGGGTATGCGATCTGCCGGTGACCGGCGTGCCGGAACTCGCTGCCGCCCTCGGGGTGTCCGTGTAGCGTCTCGGCCCATGAGTGTCGATCCCGCCGAAATCGTCAAGCGCTACCTCGACACCGTGTTGACGGGTACGGCCGACGATATCGCCGCGCTGTATGCCGACGACGCCACGCTGGAGGATCCGGTGGGCGGCGGGGAAGTGCACATCGGCAGGCAGGCGATCGCCGGGTTCTACAAGGCGTTGGAGACCGCCGACACTGCCGTCGAGCTTCTGCAGTTGCGAGTGGGCGGGCACGAAGCCGCGTTCATCTTCGCGATCACCGTCACCGCGGGGGAGACCAAGATGCGGATCGAACCCATCGAGACGATGGTGTTCAACGGCGAGGGCAAGATCGCGTCGATGAAGGCCTACTGGTCGCCCGACGACATCAAGATGCTCTAGCTAGAAGACCGCGAACCACATCGCGATGTAGTGGCACGTCGCGGCGACGGCCGTGCACGCGTGGAAGAACTCATGATGGCCGAACGTCCGCGGCCACGGGTTGGGCCATTTCAGCGCGTAGAACACCCCGCCGACGCTGTAGAGCGCCCCACCGACCGCCAGCAGGACCAGGGCCGCGACGCCCGCGCCCTCCATGATCGGGATGGCGAACCACACCGCCAGCCAGCCGAGCACCAGATACAGCGGCACGCCCACCCACCGCGGGGCCGACGGCCAGAACATCTTGAGCGTGACCCCCGCCGCGGCGCCACACCAGACCACCCAGAGCAGCGTCATGCCGGAGTGCTGGGGCAGGGCGAGCATGGCGAACGGGGTGTAGCTCCCCGCGATGAACACGAAGATCATCGAATGATCCAGGCGTTTCATCCATTTTCGGGCCGTCTCCGACGTCCACCAGATGCGGTGATAGACGGCACTGACCGAGAACATGGCCACGATCGTCAGGGTGTAGATCA
>JBEVHL010000309.1:0-10516 GCA_040511255.1 Mycobacterium sp.
ACCAGACCGGCCATCACGTTCGCCACCACGATGACCCACAGCAGCAGGAAGCCGAACTGTGCGCCCGCACTGACGTTCGCGGCGACGTTGCCGGGGTCGACGTAGGCGATGGACGCGACGAACGCCGGTCCCAGCAGATAGAGAATGGGTCGCAGCGGTGCCTGGGTATGCTGCGTCAACGAACCCGCTTTCTGTGCGCGCGCTGTGATCAGGTAGCGCGAAGTAGAAAGTTAGGGTAACCGAAATATTGCTGACGCGTCGGAACTGACGCGATCACGGCGGACGCTAGATGGTCCGCGCCAACCGGTCGGCGAGCAGAGTGGCAAACCGCGTGGGATCGTCGAGTGCGCCACCCTCGGCGAGAACCGCTGTTCCATAGAGCAGTTCAGCCGTCTCGGCGAGCCCGTCCCTCGGTGCGGACTCGGACATCGCCTGCTGCAGACCGGTCACCAGCGGGTGGCCGGGGTTGAGCTCCAGGATCCGCTTTCCGACGGGCACCTCCTGCCCTGATGCGCGATACATCCGCGCCAGTTGCGGTGTGATGCCGAATGTATCGGTGATCAGGCAGGCCGGCGACGACGTCAGCCGAGACGACAGCCGCACCTCCTTGACTTGCTCGGCCAGCGTCTCCTGCAACCAGGTCAACAGCTCGGCGAAGTCCCCGTTGGCGGATTCGTCGACTTGATCATCGGAGGCACCCAGGTCCACCTCACCCTTGGCCACCGATTGCAGCGTCTTGCCGTCGAACTCCGGAACGGACTCGACCCAGACCTCATCGACGGGGTCGGTCAGCAGCAGCACTTCGTAGCCCTTGGCACGGAACGCTTCGAGGTGCGGTGAGCGCTCGAGCAGTTGCCTCGACTCGCCCGTCGCGTAGAAGATCTGCTCCTGGTCGTCCTTCATTCGCGCGACGTAGTCGGCGAGTGTGGTGGGCGACCCGTCGCTGAATGTCGACGGGAACGATGACAGCCGCAGCAGGGTGTCGCGATTATCGCCG
This sequence comes from Mycobacterium sp., assembly GCA_040511255.1. Lineage (GTDB taxonomy): Bacteria > Actinomycetota > Actinomycetes > Mycobacteriales > Mycobacteriaceae > Mycobacterium. Next base: position 998 of record JBEVHL010000309.1, read on the forward strand.
TCGGAGAGCAGGCCCTCCTTGAAGACTCGGCCGAACTGCGTCCAGAACGTCGTGTAGGCATCCGGGCGGTTGGCTTGTAAGTCCTTGATGGCTGACAGCACCTTCTTGGTGAGACTGCGGCGGATCACCTTGATCTGACGGTCCTGCTGCAGGATCTCCCGAGACACGTTGAGCGACATGTCTTGTGCATCGACGACGCCCTTGACGAACCGCAGGTACTCGGGAATCAGCTCGTCGCAGTCACCCATGATGAAGACGCGCTTGACGTACAGCTGGATCCCGGTGTGCCCATCGCGGTTGAAGAGGTCAAACGGTGCCTGCGATGGGATGAACAGCAACGCCTGGTACTCGAAGGTGCCCTCGGCCTTCATCGCGATGACATCGAGTGGCTCATCCCAGGCGTGCGCGATGTGCTTGTAGAACTGCGCGTACTCCTCGTCGGAGACGTCGGCCTTCGGCTTGGCCCACAACGCTGTTTGCGAGTTGATGGTCTCGGTCTCTACGGTGACGGTGGGCTCGCCCCCTTCTTCGGCTGCCGGGACGGTCTTCTCGACCTCCAGCCGGATGGGCCATGAGATGAAATCGGAGTACTTCGTGACGAGCTCTCTGATCTTCCACGGCGCCGTGTAGTCGTGCAGTTCGTCGTCGGCGTCCTCGGGCTTCAGGTGCAAGGTCACCGAGGTCCCCTGCGGCCCATCCGCCACGCTGGCGATGGTGTAAGTGCCGTCACCGCTGGATTCCCAACGTGTAGAGGAACTTTCGCCGGCCTTCCGAGTCACCAGTTCGACTCTGTCCGCCACCATGAACGTGGAGTAGAACCCGATGCCGAACTGCCCGATCAAATCTTGTGCATCGCTACGCCCACCCGAAGCATCACCCGCTTGGCTGGCCTCACGAAGCTTCTGACGTAGTTCGCCGGTACCGGACTTGGCGAGGGTGCCGATGAGCTCGACCACCTCGTCGCGCGTCATGCCGATTCCGTTGTCGCGGATGGTCAGTACGCGCGCCGCCTTGTCGATGTCGACGTCGATGTGCAGATCCGACGTGTCGACGGCGAGGTCCTTGTCGCGGAACGCTTCGAGGCGAAGTTTGTCCAGCGCGTCAGACGCGTTCGAGATCAGCTCCCGAAGAAACGAATCCTTGTTGGAGTAGATGGAATGGACCATCAGCTGCAATAGCTGACGGGCCTCTGCCTGGAATTCCCTCTGTTCAACCTGCTCGCTCACGCGGCGATAGTACTAGCCGTGAAACTCAGCCGCCGATGATGATGCCGCCGCCGAAACCGCCGAGGATGCCCCACCCGTAATTGTTCGACCGCACCAGTGGCGGCGACGTGATGATCTGATTGCTGCCGCCGGTGGTGCACTGGGTGGTGGTCGGGCCGGTGTCGACGCATTGCGGCTGCGCGGAGCCCGTCGGTGCCAGCACCAGGGCAGAGCCGACGCCCGCCAGCACCAGCGCGGGTGCGATGAATCGATATTTCATGGGCATGACCTGCTCCGATCGCTGGAGAAAGTGTACGCCCGATCGCCGGTGTTAGCGGTGTCCGCCACCGCCGCCGGCCCCGCCACCGCCGCCGCGTTCACCACCGCCGCCGTCGCCCCAGCCGCCGATCATCAGCGCAGGACCGTAGTAGTCGTCGGCCCACGGATAGAGGTAGCTGGGTTCGGTCACCGAGGGGGACGCGTTCAACTGCACGTTGCCCGGCGTCGCACACTCGGTGGTGGCGTCCCCGGCGGCCGCACTACCGGCGACATCAGTGCACGTGGGGAGTTCGGTGTCGGCGGACGCCAGCGGTGCGGCCGCGATCGCGACGGCTCCGGCTGCGGCGGCGAGCACCGGCATCAGGTAGCGGATGGCCTTCATCGGTGGGTCCTTCCAGTGGCCGGCGGTTACCCGGCAGCGTACAGCCCTTTGCCAGTGACGAGTGGTAGATCCAGAGTGCTGCAGAAGCCGGGCGGCGCGGCCACCACCGCCGGAATCGCGTTGACGATCCGCATCGCCGTGGCGACCAGGCCGGCCCGGTTGTGATCGCCGTGGGGACTGGTCTGGATCAGGTCCATCGCGTAGGTCGGTTCGCCGGTGATCTCGATGCGGTACGACCCACCGGGCGCCGCGGGCTGCGGCCAGTCCGGGCAGAGGTCTTCGCGCAGCCGGGTGACGTGTTCGACGACGACGGCGACCCGACCGTCGACGATGCCGCGGACCTCGAACCGCAGCGCGGCGGCGCTGCCCTTCGGAATGTGCCCGGAGGCGATGTCGAACGCCTCCGGTGCGGGTTCGCGGATGTACATCTCGGTCACCTCGTCCAACGAAATGCCAAGGCCCGCAGCGAGTTGGCGGATCACCGAACCCCAGGCCATGCTCAGCACGCCGGACTGCAGCAGCATCGGGATCTCGTCGAGCGGCTTACCGAAACCCATCACGTCGAACATCACCGTGGCGCTGTCGTAGGTGGCGTAGTCGATGATCTCCATGCAGCGCACCTGCTGGATGCTCTGGCAGGTGCCTGCGAGCGCCAGCGGCAACAGGTCGTTGGCGAACCCTGGGTCGATGCCGTTGACGAACAGGCTCGAATTGCCTTCGCGGGCAGCATCTTGCAGCGGGGCGATCAGCTCGTCCGGGATGACCTGATACGGGTACTGCAGGAACACCGGTCCGCTGCCGACGATGTTGATACCTGCGGCCAAGATGCGGCGGTAATCTTCCAGCGCCTCCAGCAGCCGGTTGTCGGCCATCGCGGTGTACACCGCGCAGTCCGGTTCGGTGGCCAGCACGGCGGCCAGGTCGGTGGTGGCGACGATGCCCGTCGAAACATCTAGGCCGGCAAGCTCTCCGGCGTCCTTGCCGGCCTTGGCCTCGGATGACACCCAGACCCCGACGAGCTCGAACTCCGGATTGGTGATCAGTGCGGTCAACGCGTGGATGCCGACATTGCCCGTGCCGATCTGGACGACGCGAAGGGCCATGGGTGGGTGCCTCTCTACAGATCGGGGATGGACAGGTCGAGATTGGGAAACGTGATACCGCCGTCGACTTCCAGCGTCTTGCCGGTGAGGAAGCTGCCCGCCGGTGAGGACAGATAGACCGCGGCGGCGGCGATGTCGAGGGGATCGCCCAGCCGGCGCAGGGGAGTGGCCTGTTCCATCGGCGTCCGGAGGGCCTCGTTGGAGGCGACGATGTCCAGTGCGGAGGTCAGGATCGAGCCCGGGGCAATCGCGTTGATCCGGATCCGCGGGGCGAGGTCGAGAGACGCGAGGCGGGTGTAGTGCGCCAGTGCTGCCTTGGCGGTGCCGTAGGCGGCGAAGCCGCGCCCAGACAGCCGCGCCATGGTCGAGGTGATGTTGATGATGCTGCCGCCGCCGGAATGCTCCAGCATCAGCGGAACCGCGGCCGCCACCAGCGCGTGCGCCGTGCCGACGTTGAACGTGAACGCGTCCCGAAAACTCTTCGTGGACGTGTCGAGCAGGGCGCCGGGCATGGTGCCGCCGACATTGTTCACGACGATGTCCAGCTTGCCGAACTCCGCGACCGCCGCGGCCGCGAGCTCGGCCGTCGCCTCCGGGTGGGCCAGGTCGCCGACCACGGTGTGGGCGCGTCGGCCGGTCTGGCGGATCTGCTCGGCGACGGTGTCGAGTTCGGATTGGGTGCGAGAGGCAATCACCACGTTGGCGCCCGCTTCGGCGAAGGCCAGCGCCATGGCCGCGCCCAGCCCACGTCCGGCTCCCGTGACGATGGCCACCTGGTCGGTCAGTCGAAATCTGTCGAGGATCACCGGCCGAACCTAACAACTCAAGCGTGAGCTACGGGTCCCATTCGCGAACATAACTAGAACAAGTTCTAGTTATGCAGCAGGCCGACTCAGCTCTTCTTGGCGGCAGCCTTTTTGGCAGGCGCTTTTTTCGCGGGTGTCTTCTTGGCAGCAGCCTTTTTGGCCGGTGCCTTTTTGGCGGGCGCCTTGTCCTCGGATCCCGACTGCCGCTTCTTTACGCTGGCCTCGAGCGCGGCGAGCAGATCCGAGACGTCCTCGGTCTCGTCGAGCTCGGTGGGCGCCTCGTCAGTGGTGAACGCTTCGCCGCCTTCGAGTTTGGCTGCGACGAGTTCCCGGAGCTGATCCTGGTAATCGTCGTGGAACTGGTCGGGGTTGAAATCCTCGGCCATCGAATCGACCACTTGCCCAGCCATTTTCAGCTCGGCGGGTTTGATCTCCACCTTGGTGTCGAGCACCGGGAAATCGGGGTCGCGGATCTCGTCGGGCCACAGCAGCGTGTGGATCACCATCACCTCACGCTTGCTGAAATCCTTGACCCGCAGCGCCGCCAGCCGCGTCTTGTTCCGCAGGGCGAAGTGCACGATCGCCACCCGGTCGGTCTCCAGCAGGGTCTTCGCCAGCAACACATAGGACTTCGACGATTTCGAGTCCGGCTCGAGGAAGTAGCTTTTGTCGTAGAGGATCGGGTCCAACTGGCTGGCGGGGATGAACTCCAGGACTTCGATCTCGCGGCTGCGTTCCTCCGGCAGCGTCGCGATGTCCTCGTCGGTGATCACGACGTTCTGGCCGTCGTCGGATTCGAAGGCCCTGGCGATGTCGCGGTACTCCACCACCTCGCCGCAGACCTCGCAGGTGCGTTTGTAGCGGATGCGGCCGTTGTCCTTGGCGTGCACCTGGTGGAACTTGATGTCGTGGTCCTCGGTGGCGCTGTAGACCTTGACCGGCACGTTGACCAGCCCGAAGGCGATCGAACCCTTCCAGATGGAACGCATAAGGGCCAGTATGACCGAGACCGTGGTATTTCAATCAGGGTTGCCCGCAGCGCGCCGATGCCGACTGTGCAGGAAGACGTCGAGAATTCAGCGATCTCGCACCGAAAACCTGCACACTCGGCGTCAGGCGAGGCAGATCAGGACCGCCCCGCCAGCGCCGCATCCCGAGTAGCCCGGTCCGGCAGATCGGCGCCGGCCTTGGCCACCGTCAGCGCCGAGTTGAGCGTGGCGCCGTCCAGCACCGTCCGCAGCTGGTCGGTGTCGATGGCGCGCAGGGCGGGACGGCGTTCGGCACCGAGCAGGTCCAGGGACCAGAGGCCGTCGATCAAACCCGTCATGAACGAGTCGCCGGCCCCGACGGTGTCCACCACGTCGACCTTCGGCGCCTTGACCCGGACCATGCCCGCGGCGCAGACCGCGAACGATCCCTCACCGCCCATGGTCACCGCGACGACGGCGGGTCCCATCTGCAACCAGCGCCGGGCCTGCTCCTCAGGGGTGCTGTCCGGGTCGAGCCAGCGCAGATCCTCGTCGCTGGCCTTGACCAAATCGCTGCGCTCGATGAGCCGTTCGATGCGCTCCTTGGCCAGCCCGGGATCCTCGATCAGGGCGGGCCGCACGTTCGGGTCGAACGACACCGTCGCCGACAGGCGGTAGGTGTCCAACAGCGCCGCCACCGCCAGACACCCGGGATCGAGGACCGTGGCGATCGAGCCGGTGTGGGCCACCAGCGGCGGGCCGACCTCCGGTGTGCCGGACAGCTGCCATTCGATCTCGAACCGGTAGGTGGCCTGCCCGGAGGCGTCGAGTGTCGCCAATGCCACCGGGGTGCGGTGGGCGCTGATACTGCCCGCGACCAGGTGGGCACCCGACGCGGCGACGTGGTCGACGATCTTCTTGCCCCGGGCGTCGTCGCCGATGTGGGTGAGGAAATCGGTCTCGCGACCGAGCTTGGCCAGGCCGACGGCGACATTGAGCGGGCTGCCGCCCACATGCTCGCCCTCGGGCTTACCGTCGCGTTCGACGATGTCGATCAGCGCCTCGCCGATCACCAGGGCACGGCTCACGACTGTTCCTTGCTGAGCAGCTCGAGGGTCGCGCGCGCGCCGTCGGAATGCAGTGAATCCAGCGCCCAGCGGTAGGCCTCGACGAAGCGCGGCTGATCGACGAGATCGCCGAAGACTGACCGGTTTTCGATGAAGGCCAGCGGATTGTCCCGTTGCGACTGGGCGATGGGCACCAGGGAGTCGGCCAGCTGGTCCACCACCTCGATGGGCTCACCCTGTTCATCGGTGCCCTCGGCGTAGCGCGCCCAGCTGGCCACGATGGCCGCGGACAACCGGATCGGCGCGCCGGAGGACAGGTTCGCGCGAATCACCGGCAGCAGCCATTTCGGAATGCGGTCAGAGGAATCCGCGCACAACCGCGCGATGGTGTCACGCACCCCGGGATTGCCGAAGCGCTCGATCACGGTGCGCTTGAACTCGGGCAGATCGATCCCGGGCACCGGTTTGAGAGTGGGCGTGCCCTCCGAATCCATATACGCCAGCAGGAAGTCGGCGAACAGCGGATCCTGCGCGGCGTCGGCCACCAGCCGGTAACCGGCCAAGTAGGCGAAATAACAGAGGCCCTGATGGCCGGCATTGATCAGTCGCAGCTTCATCAGTTCGTACGGCGTGACGTCCTGCACCAGCAGCACCCCGACTTCCTCCAGCGGCGGTCGGCCGTCGGAGAAGTCGTCTTCGAGCACCCAGGCGGTGAATGGTTCGGCGACCACCGGCCACAGGTCTTGGATGTCGAATTGTTCGGACAGGCTGGAAATCACGTCGGGGGTGGTAACGGGGGTGATGCGGTCCACCATCGAGTTCGGGAACTTGGTGTGCGCGGCCATCCACTCCGACAGGCCCGGGTGGGCGCGGTCGGCGTAGGCGGTGAAGGCCTCGCGCGCGATGTCGCCGTTGCCCTCGATGTTGTCGCAGGACACCACCGTCACCGAGGGGATGCCCCGGTCCCGGCGCCGCAGGAGTGCCGCGGTGACCAGCCCGAACACCGATGTCTCGTCGGCATTCTCGACCTGGTAGCCGCCTTCGGTGATCGTCATGGACACGATCCGGGTGCTCGGTGCCGCCAGCAATTCGATGACCGCCTCCGGGTCGTCGGGGGCGTAGCGGTAGTCCACGATCGACCCGATGACGCGGACGTCGCGCGTGCCGTCGGGGTTCTCCAGGATCAGGGTGTATAGCCCGTCCTGGGCGTCCAGTGCATCCTTCATCCGCTGGTCAGCGGGCATGACGCCCACTCCGCAGATACCCCAGTCGTGAGCGCGGCCCTGTTCGAGGAGCCGGTCGATGTACATCGCCTGATGAGCGCGGTGGAAGCCGCCCACTCCGAAATGGACTATGCCGACGCTTATTTCATCCCGGTTATAGGACGGCTTGGCAATTGTGAGCTCTGCGAGGGTGTCGTTGCTCAGTTTCATGACCGTGGCTCACCGTTCTCATCGACAGAATTCAAAAGTGTTGTGTACGTCACATTAGCTATGTTAGCGTCATGAGCATATACACGCACCCATGAGCAAATGCTCACGGGTGGAGGAAGGCGACGCAGGTGTCGGTAACCGCTGGGGCTGGTGCATTTTCCAGCCCGAAGGCCAACGGTCAGACAGTGGGAACTGTCGCGCCCGAGGACCTGCGGCTGGCCCTGCGTGCTGCCACCATGTACTACCTCGACGGCCTCACCCAGGCGCAGATCGCCCAGCGGCTCGGGGTGTCCCGGCCCACGGCAGGCCGCCTGGTGGCGCGCGCCAAGGCCAAAGGACTGGTCCGCATCGAAGTGGTGGTGCCGCCCAATCTGCGGGACGACCTGCACGCCGAAGAGGAACGGGCGCTGGAGGAACGATTCGGACTGACCGAGGTGGTCGTCGCCGGACACGGCATCGACATCGGCGCACCCGGTCGACCCGAGGCGTATGCCAGCGTCGGCCGCGCGGCCGCCACACTGCTGTCGCGTCGGCTGGCACCCGGCGACACCCTCGGCTTCACCTGGGGACCGGAGACCATCGCCGTCGCGCGGTCACTGGCCGCCGGCGTCGCCACCTGCCGGGCCGTCGTCCAACTCGACGGGTCGATGTCCACGGCGGCGTATCAGACCGGATCCGAATACATCCTCAGCCGCTGCGCAGAGGTATTGCACGCCGATACCTACCGGCTACCGGCGCCGCTCTATGCCGACTCCGCCACGGTGGCCTCGATCCGCAATGACTCCGGCATGTCGCGAACCCTGGACGCCGGAGCCCGCGCCGAGGTGATGATCTTCGGAATCGGTGCGGTCTCCACCTCGACCACTTTGTTCGAGGGCAGCTTCCTCGATACCGGCATGCTCGACGATCTGGTGGCGCTGGGCGCTGTCGGGGAGATCGGCGGCCGGTTCTTCGACGCCGACGGCGTCCAGGTGGACAGCGAACTGCAGCGCCGCGCGGTGTCCATTGAGCTGGAAGACATCCGGGCGTGCCCGACTTCCATTCTGGTCGCCAGCGGTGTGACCAAACACGAGGCTGCCCTGGCGGCGTTGCGCGGCGGGCTGGCCCGCTTCCTGGTTTCCGATATCGATTGTGCCCGTTGGCTACTGAGCCACTGAGAAGTGAGGTAAAGGTGAAGAAGCTACGTACAGCACTACACCGACTGGCTGCGTGTGCCGCAGCATCGGGACTGGTGGCGACCGCGGGCTGCGCGGGCGCGGGCAGCCTGGGAGCGTCGGACAACGAGGTGACCATCGCCTTGGTGTCCAACTCGCAGATGACCGACGCCCAGAAGCTGTCACCCGAATTCGAGAAGGCGAACCCCGGCGTCAAGCTGAAGTTCATCTCGCTCTCGGAGAACCAGGCGCGGGCGAAGATCACCATGTCGACCGCGATGGGAGGCAGCCAGTTCGACGTCGCGATGATCAGCAACTTCGAGACCCCGCAATGGGCCAAAGATGGCTGGCTGCTCAATCTTTCGGACTACGCGAAGAACACCCCGGGATACGACGAGGCCGACTTCATCCCGTCCCTGCGCGAGTCACTGTCCTACGAGGGCAACATGTACTCCGTCCCGTTCTACGGCGAGTCGTCCTTTCTGATGTACCGCAAGGACATGTTCGAACAGGCCGGCATCAAGGTCAATCCTGACCCGAGCTACCAGCCCACGTGGCAAGAGGTCGCGGGATGGGCCGAACAGCTAAAGACCGAAGACCGGGGCGGCATCTGCCTGCGCGGAAAGCCCGGTTGGGGCGAGGTCCTGGCCCCGCTCGACACCGTGATCAACACCTTCGGCGGCCGTTGGTTCGATGACCAGTGGAACGCCAAGCTCGACAGCCCGGAAGTGAAGAAGGCCGTCAACTTCTACGTCGACACCATCAAGAAGTCCGGCGAATTGGGCGCCTCCTCAACCGGTTTCCAGGAATGCGCCAACCTGTTCGGTCAGGGCCAGACGGCGATGTGGTACGACGCGACGTCCGCGGTGTCGGTGCTGGAAGACCCCAAGACCTACCCGGACCTGGTCGGCAAGATCGGCTATCTGCCCGCCCCCATCGTCGAGAAGCCCAACTCCGGCTGGCTCTACACCTGGGCGCTGGGCATCCCAAAGGGCGCCAAGAACCCTGACGGGGCCTGGAAGTTCATCTCCTGGATGACCAGCAAGGACTACATGAAGTTGGTCGGGGAGAAGTTGGGCTGGGCCCGCGTCCCACCCGGCAGCCGGACCTCTACGTACACCG
>JBEVHL010000310.1:0-5286 GCA_040511255.1 Mycobacterium sp.
CCGGCCCGGACCTCGGCGAGGTCATGCTGACCCCGATCGTGGCGCGGCTGGCCGAACTCGGTGGCACCGTGTCCCGGTTCAACCAGGCCGAGCTGCTGCGCACCCCGGTAGGCGTCACCCAGGACCAGTTGACCGCGGCGGTCAGCGCCGTCGTCGCGCGCCACGATGCGCTGCGGATTCAGTTGAGCCGACCGGTGCCAATGCTGTGGTCACTGGAAACCACTGCGGGACAACAGCTGTCGGTACTGCGGGTCGATGCGGATTCCTTCGACGAGGACCAGTTACGCGACGCGATCCGTCGCGAATCCGACGCGGCAGCCGACCGGCTCGACCCCGATGCGGGCGTCGTCGTGCAGGCGGTGTGGTTCGATCTCGGCGCCGACCGGCAGGGCCGACTGCTCCTGGTGGTCCATCACCTCGCCATCGACGGGGTGTCCTGGCGGATCGTCATCGACGACCTGGAGCAGGCGTGCCGTCAAGCACAGGCCGGAACACCGCCGGCACTGCCGGCAGTACCGACCTCGATCCGGGCGTTCGCCCGCACCGTCAACGAAAGTGCCCAGCAGGCCGCACGATTGGCGGAGTTCGAGCACTGGACGGCCACGCTGGCACCCGGCGGCGAACTCGACCCGCAGGCCACCACCGTCGGCCTGACAGTGGCCGATACCCGCGACCACGAGGTCCGGCTGACCTCGGCCGAGACCGTGCCATTGCTGACCACCGTCCCGGCGCTGGCCAACGCCGATGTCACCGAAACACTGGTGGCAGCACTGCACATGGCCGTCACCCGCTGGCGCACCGGTCGCAGCGGCGCAGCCGACGCACCACTGGTGCTCGACCTGGAGCGGCACGGCCGCGACGGCTGGGACGACGACCTCGACCTGTCCCGCACCGTCGGCTGGTTCACCGCGATCGCCCCGGTGCGGCTGCCTGCTGTCGACAGCGACGATCACATCACCGTGCTCAAAGAGGTCAAGGAGCGGCTGCGCGCCGCACCGGCAGGCGGGCTCGGCTACGGGCAACTGCGGTACTGCAACCCACGCACCGCCGCGGCCCTCGGGCGACTGGCGGCACCGCAGGTGCTGTTCAACTATTTGGGCCGCTGGGCTGCTGACGGTACCGCCGATTGGGATTCCGCACCGGAGGTGGACGCACTGCAGGTCGGGCCCGACCCCGACCTCGGTACGCCCTACCTGTTGGAGATCAACGCGATCTGCGACGAGACCGTTGACGGCCCCAGGCTGCGGGCCACCCTGACCTACCCTGACGGCGAGCTGAGTGCCGACTCGGTGGCGGAGTTGGGCGAGCACTGGGTGGCGGTGCTGCGCGAACTCGGTGGCGCGGTCGACGGCGGTCCCACCGGGGCGGGCACCCTGACCCCGTCGGATCTGCCGCTGGTCGCCTTGACCCAGCCGCAGATCGACCAGGTCACCGCGGAGTCGGCGCACGCGGTGGAGACCATCTGGCCGCTGTCCCCACTGCAGGAGGGGGTGTACTTCCAGGCCCGCTACGCCACGGCCGCGGTCTACATCGTCCAGAACGTCTTCGACTTCCTCGACCCGATCGACACCGGCGCCCTGCGCACCGCGTATTCGGCGGTGATGAGACGCAACCCGGTGCTGCGGTCCGGCTTCTGGGGTGATGACCTACCGCAACCGGTGGCCGCCATCGCCGTGGACCCGGTCTGCGAGCCGGTGATCATCGACCTGACCGACGTTACGCCAGAACAGGTTTCGCAGCGGATCGAACAGCTGACCGCAGATGACCGGCTGCGCATGTTCGACCTGAGCACCCCGCCGTTGGCCCGGATGACGGTCATCCGCACCGGGGAGCGGGACCGGCTGATCTTCAGCTACCACTTCCTGCTGCTCGACGGCTGGTCCCGCGAACAACTGCTGCGCGAATTGTTCGCCGAATACACCGCCGCCAAACAGGGCACCAGCGCGGACCTGCCCGCGCCGGCCGCGGATTTCACCGATTACCTGCACTGGCTGGCCAAGCAGGACCGGGATGCCTCTGCCCGGCAGTGGGCGGACGCGCTCGCCGACCTGGCGGAACCGACCCTGCTGGTACCGGAGGCGGTGGGCACCGACCCCACGCTGGCGTTGCGCCTCGAGTTCACCCTGACCGAGGAGCAGTCCGCGCAGCTCACGCAGAGTGCCCGCAGCAGCGGCGTCACCCTCAACGCGTTGATCGGGACAGCACTGGCGCTGGTGCTGGCCTACGAAACAGGCAGCGATGACGTGGTTTTCGGCTCCACCGTGGCCGGCCGCCCGACCGAACTCGACGGTATCGACTCGGTCATCGGCCTGTTCCTCAACACCGTGCCGACTCGGGTCCGCCTGCGGCCCGACCGGTCGATTGCCGACACCATGCGCGCCGTGCAGTCGGACCGGCTGACGCTGATGGACCATGAGTACCTGGGGCTCGGTGACATCCAACGCGCCCTGCCGACGCGGGCGACCGGCGGGCCGCTGTTCGACAGCCTGTACGTGCTGCAGAACTTCCTGGGCGATGACACCTTCACCGATCTGGAGACCGACCAGGGCATCGTCGGCCATGACTCGATCGACGCGTCGCACTATCCGCTGACGTGGGTGGCCTCCCCGGGCCGACGGTTGTGGGTCAAGCTGGAATACCGCCCCGATGTGATGGATCAGGCACGCGCGCAACGACTTCTGGACCGGCTGCAGCAGGTGATGCTGGCGCTGGCGGAGGACACCCGGGCGCTGGCGGCCCTACCGCTGGTGCTGCCCGAAGAACAGCAGGCACTGGCTGCCCAGGCCGACGCGACCGCACACGACCTGCCGGCTGCCACCGTGATGGACCTGCTGGCGGAGCGTAGCGGGACAGCCGGGGCGTTGACCGCCCTGGTGTGCGGTGCCGACAGCATCGACTACCAGCAGCTCGAGACGCGGATGAACCGGCTGGCCTGGCTGCTGCGGGACCGCGGCATCGGCCCGGAATCAACAGTGGCCCTGGCTATTCCACGCTCTATCGAGGCCGTCGTCGCACTGTTCGCGGTTCTGCGTGCCGGCGCCGCCTACCTCCCGCTGGAGCTGGACTACCCCGATGACCGGCTGGCTGTCATGCTCGACGACGCCCGCCCGGTGTGCGTGCTGACGACCAGCGCCACGGCGGCCAGGATCTCCGCCGTCACCCCCCAGTCCTGCGACGTGGTGGTCCTCGACGAACTGCCGGCGGACGAAGACGTGCGGGCCTGGGACGGCTATTCGCCCGGGCTGGACGAACCCGCCTACGTCATCTACACCTCGGGTTCGACGGGCAAACCGAAGGGCGTGGTCACACCGCATCGCGGGCTGACCAATATGCACCTCAACCACCGGGAGGCGATCTTCGCGCCGGCCATCGCCAAGGCCGGTGGGCGCCGGCTCAAGATCGCGCACACCGTGTCGTTCTCCTTCGACATGTCGTGGGAGGAACTGCTGTGGCTGATCGAAGGTCACGAGGTGCACATCTGCGACGAGAACCTGCGCAGGGACGCGACCGCCCTGGTGGCCTACTGCCACGAACACCAGATCGACGTCATCAACGTGACGCCGACCTACGCGCAATTGCTCTTCGAAGAGGGCCTGCTGGATCGCGGTACCGACCAGCAGGGTCATCCGCCGGTGTTGGTGCTGCTCGGGGGTGAGGCGGTATCGGCGGCAGTCTGGAACCGGTTGCGCGACAGTGACACCAGCTACGGCTACAACCTGTACGGGCCCACCGAATACACCATCAACACCCTCGGTGGCGGCACCGACGACAGCGCCACCCCCACCGTCGGGCAACCGATCTGGAACACCCGCGGACACATCCTCGACGGTTGGCTGCGGCCGGTCCCGGACGGCATCGCCGGCGAGTTGTACATCGCCGGAGCAGGGTTGGCCCGCGGATACCTGGGCCAGCCGGCGCTGAGTGCCGGCCGCTTCGTGGCCAATCCCTTCGAATCCGGCCGGATGTACCGCACCGGCGACCTGGTGGTCCGCCGACCCGACGGCAATCTGGAATTCCTCGGTCGCACCGACGACCAGGTCAAGATCCGCGGCTATCGGGTGGAACTCGGCGACATCCAGATGGCCATGGAAGCGCACCCGCAGGTGGCGCAGGCTGCGGTGATCGCCCGGCCCGACCCCAACACCTCGGGTTCGCACCGGTTGGTGGCCTATCTGGTGCCGGCGGGAGCCTCGGGAGCGGCACCCGAGGACGTCGTCGCCGACGTCCGTGCCCATCTCAAGGCGACCCTGCCGAGCTACATGGTGCCCTCGGCCATCGGCGTGCTCGATGAACTCCCGCTGACCGACAACGGCAAGCTGAACACCCGCGCGCTGCCCGAGGTGGACGCCGCCAGCCAGCGCGCCGCCCGTCGGGCACCGGAATCGCCGGTGGAGGAGACCCTCTGCGGAATCTTCGCCGAGGTGCTCGGTCTGGACGACGGGGTTGGTGTGGATGACGACTTCTTCGACCTCGGTGGGCACTCGCTGCTGACGATCCGCCTGATCAGCCGGGTGCGCGCCGCCCTCGGCGTCGAACTGACGCTGGGCGACATCTTCAATGCCCGCACCGTCGCGCAACTCGCGGCACTGGTCACCGACGAGTCGACCCCGGTGCGCGCGCCGCGGCCCGAACTGGTCCCAGCCGCCCGCCCCGAGCGCATCCCGGCCTCACCCGCTCAGGAACGGCTGCTGATCCTGGACCGGATCGGCGACACCGCAGCGGCCTACAACTATCCCCTGGTGTTCGAGATCCAGGGCCCGCTCGACGTCACCGCGTTCGAGGCCGCACTGGGCGATGTGGTCGACCGGCACGAGGCGCTGCGGACCATCTTCACCGAACACGATGGCGCCTTCTGCCAACAGATCCTGCCGCCGGGTACCCGAGCGCCGGTCCGGGTCATCGACTGCCCCGCCGGCGAGGTGGCCGCCCGTCTTGCCGATGTCGCCGAGCACCACTTCGAGCTGGGTTCGGAAATCCCGTTGCGGGCCAATGTGTTCCGCACCGGTCCTGACAACCACACCGTGGCGCTGCTGTTGCACCACATCGCGACCGACGAATGGTCGGATGCGCCGTTCCTGACCGATCTGAACCGGGCCTACGCGGCGCGCATCGCCGGCGGCGACGCCTCGCTGCCCGGGCTAACGGTGCAGTACGCGGATTACACGCTGTGGCAACGCGAACTGCTGGCGGGAGTGGCGCAGCAACAGACCGAGTTCTGGCGCACCACCCTGGCCGACGCCCCCGACGAGCTGACCCTGCCCACCGATCGGCCGCGACCGGCCCGGC
>JBEVHL010000311.1:0-3484 GCA_040511255.1 Mycobacterium sp.
ATGCGGCGCTGCAGCGTGCGGCGGAATGTCTCGAAGCTGAACTCGCCGTCGAAGTCAGAGGTGGAGACGATGGCGGCCTTGAGGGTGTGCATCGGCAGGTTGGGCGCCTCGCTGTACAACAGCATGGCGTCCATTCCGTTGAGTCGCTTCACAACCCCTCCCGCACGCTCGACGGGTCCATGAAACCACCTAGGCAACCGCCGAATCACCGCTTCTGGCAATCCCGTTCTGCGTCCCGAAAGAGTTTGCGGACCGTACACTTCGGATATGGTTTCGCACGTGCCGACGGAGGCACCTGGCGGTCGGTCCGGCACTCACAGATGGGTCGGACCGCATCCCATCGATGCCGCGCTGGCCGTCACCGACCTGTGCGCCGCGCTGCCCGTCATCGGCAAGCGCCTGGAGATACTCGGCACCATGACCGCGATTGGGGCATGGGGCTCGCGGATGGCCCGGCCCGCGCCGAAGAGGTCAGCCTCAGCGGATACCGCAGCGGTGCTGCCCACCCAGCGCGCGGAGACCACGACGGTTGCCGCCGCCGCACTGCGAGACATCGTCAAGACCGACCTGTCCGGGGTGAACTGGCCCGCACCGGACCGGCTTCCGCCGATGCTGTGGGGCGCGCAGAAGCGCCGACAGCTCCTGCACAAGAACAACATCCGGTATGGCGACGCCCCCGAGCAGTTGCTCGAGGTGTGGCGGCGCAAAGATCTCGTCGGCCCAGCGCCGGTGCTGGTGTTCGTGCCGGGCGGGGGTTGGCTGCACGGCGGACGCATGATGCAGGGCCATGCGCTGATGGCACAGCTGGCCGAACAGGGCTGGGTGTGTGTGGCGATCGACTACCGGGTGGCTCCGCGACACCGCTGGCCGCGGCACATGCTCGATGTCAAGGCCGCGGTGGCCTGGACGCGGGCCAATGTGGATCAGTTCGGCGGGGATCCTCGGTTCGTGGCCGTCGCCGGATGCTCAGCGGGCGGTCATCTGGCCGCTTTGGCCGGGCTCACCTCCGACGATCGCGAATTCAGTGCCGAATTGCCCGATGGCGCCGACACTTCGGTGGACGCGGTGGTCGGTATCTACGGCCGCTACGACTGGATCGACCGGTCGACGCGTGAGCGTGACGATTTCGTCCGGTTCCTCGAACGGATCGTGGTGCGCAAGCGCGTTTCCCGAGACCCGGACGTGTTCCGCAACGCGTCGCCGATCGCCCGCGTGCGGCCTGATGCGCCGCCGTTCCTGGTGGTACACGGCACCGGCGACTCGGTCATCCCGGTGGCCCAGGCCCGTGCCTTCGTCGACGCGTTGCGCGCGACCTCCAAGGCGCCGGTCAACTACCTGGAGCTGCCGGGCGCAGGCCATGCCTTCGATCTGACCGATCGCTGGCGCACCCGACCCGCCGTGATGGTGATCGCGGAATTCCTGCGTGAGGCGCACCGGCGGCATCAGGCACAGCTCACGGCCGAGGCCATCTAGAAAGTCAGGAACGGGCGGGCAATGTTATCGTCGTGACCTATCTATAACACGATGAGGACATTGGATGAGCGCCGGGCCGGGTGAGTTGCCGTCACAGGCTGCTGGCCTCAGCGCGCTGTTCTCCGACAAGATTCTGAGCGCGGCCGCCGAGGAATTCATCACTGCGGGCATCAAACAGACGACGATTGCCGATGTAGCCCGGTTGGCCGGGCTGCCCGAAGAGGTTGTCCAGCAACGGTGGAGTGCCGTCGAGGAATTGGTCACCGCGATCGTGGTCCGTGATTTGGATTCGCGTCGGCGGCAATTCACCACCGCGGTGCAGTCCCGGCCCACCCTCGACGACAAGATCGTCGAGGGGTTCACGTCGGTGGTGTGGTTCCTGGACAGCCACCCACTGGTCGGTGGTGCGGTCAGGTCGGACGCGGAGATGATCCTGCCGTTGGCCGAGGTGTCGATTTCCCCTGTCGTTGGACTCGGCGTCGCCATCATCAGCGAATGCATCGGTACCGCCGTGTTCGAAGGCTCCGGAATGTCGGTCGATTCGGACGCCCTCACCGAGGTACTGACCCGACTGGTTCAGTCTCTCCTGCTGACCCGTGGGCCGTCGAGCCCTCTGACCAGCCGCAAGCATCTCCATGACTACGCGCGTCAATGCGTGGTCCCGTTCGTTCGGGCGTTCACCCGATGACTGGTGGGGTGGGCATCCTGTGACGAAGGGAATCGTGGTGGCTGAGCCGGATTCGACCGGGGCGGGAATTCTCGACGCCGCGATGCGGGTGCTGGTCGATTTTGGCTTTCGGCGGGCGACGGTGGAACTGACCGCCAAGCACGCCGGCCTGTCACATATGACGATCTACCGTCGTTGGCCGACCAAGGCTGAATTGTTCCGTACCGCTGTCCGCCGCGAATTCACGCTGGTGTTCGACGAGGCATTCGACAATGCGGCCGCCGAGGAGTCGTTCGACGATGTGGTCCTCTCGGCGTTCAGCGGCATCGTCTCTGCGGTGCACAACCACCCGTTGATGGTGCGTGAGTTGAATACCGAACCCGAGTTTGTCCTGCCAATTCTCACGACGGAGTCCGGTCCGGTCATGGATGCGGTGCTGGGGCTGGTCGTCGAGCGGTTATCCGCGGCGGCGGTGACCACCGGCCGCACGCTTGCCGATCCCCATGCGCTGGCCGACATCTTCGTCCGGCTGGCCGTCTCGCTGCTGCTGGTACCAGACCCGGCTCGACCGATGACCAGCCGCGAAGACATCAAGGACTACGCTCGCCGCTTCCTGATCCCGCTCACCCGCTCCGCCACCGCCGTATCGCTCTGATCCGTCGGGTTGGACAGGACGGGGCGCCGCGGTTGGTTACGGTAGACGTTGTTAGGAGTTGCGTAACATCCTGCTCGCGCTTCATGCTGGCAGTGCACGCATCGTGTGACGGAAGGCTGTCGTTGTGTCTGGGCCCGATTCGACCGGGGTGAGAATTCTCGACGCCTCGATGCGGGTGCTGGCCGATTTCGGCTTCCGGCGGGCGACGGTGGAGTCGGCGGCCGACTACGCCGACCTCCCACGGACGATCGTTGCGCGACGATGGCCGACCAAGGCTGAGCTGTTCCGCGCCGCGACGCGCCGCGAAGTGGCTTCGGTCTTCACCGACGCGTTCGACGCGGCTGCGGGCGAAGAATCTTTCGACGACCTGGTGGTGTCGGCGTTCAGCGACGCCGTCTGGGCGCTGTACAACCACCCGTTGATGATGCGTGAGCTGAGCCTCGATCGCGATTCCGCGTTGTCTGTACTGGCGACGGAGTGGGGCCCGGCCATGGGTGAGGTAGTGGATTTGGTCGCCGGCCGGTTGTCTCTGGCGGCTGCCACCACCGACTGCGTGCTGGCTGACCCCGAGGCGGTGGCTGACACCTTTGTCCGTCTTGCGCATGCCCTGCTTCTGGTGCCGGACCCGGGCCGACCCTTGACCAGCCGTGACGACATCGAGAGTTACGCCCGCTGCTACCTGATGCCAC
>JBEVHL010000312.1:0-4413 GCA_040511255.1 Mycobacterium sp.
GCCAGCTCACCGCAGGCGACGAGCTCGCCCTGACCGGGCCCTACGGTTCGTTCACGCTCAAGGACGGCCACGTGCTGCCGGTGGTGTGCATCGGCGGCGGCGCGGGCATGGCACCCATCCTGTCGCTGCTGCGCCACATGAACCAGACCGAGAACACCCGGCCGGTGCGCTTCTACTACGGCGCGCGCACCGCGGCCGATCTGTTCTACCTCGACGAAATCTTGCTCCTCGGAAAGGGATTGCGGGATTTCGAGTTCATCGCCTGCCTGTCCGAATCGGCCGACGGGTCCGTACCCGAGTCGGTCACCGTGGAGGAAGGCATGGTCACCGACGTGGTGGCCCGCCACGAAGCCAGCATCAGTAAGACCGAGGTCTACCTGTGTGGGCCACCGCCGATGGTCGACGCCGCGCTGGTCTTCCTGGACAACAGTTCCGTGCCCAAGGACCAGGTCTTCTACGACAGCTTCACCAGCCCGCTCTTCAGCTAGCCCCGCCAGAGAGGAACAGCCCATGTCAGCCCCCGAAAAGCCCAAAGAACGCAGTTTCCCGAAGATCGAGTTCACCGACTCCGAAGCCGGCGCGCGCGATTTCCCCAGTTCCAAGAGCCGCAGCTACTCCTATTTCAAGCCGGCCAAGCTGCGCGCCACCATGTACGAGGACGTCACGGTCGACGTCCAGCCCGACCCCGAGCGGCACCTGTCACAAGGCTGGCTCTACGGCTTCGGCGATGGACCCGGTGGTTATCCGCAGGAGTGGACAGAAGCGAAATCGTCGAACTGGCACGCGTTTCTGGACCCGAACGAAGAATGGAACCAGACGATCTTCCGCAACAACTCCGCGGTGGTCCGTCAGGTCGAGCTGTGCCTGAAGAACGCGAAACGGGCCCGCGCGTACGACAGCTGGAACTCGTCGTGGTTGACATTCCTGGAGCGCAACGTCGGCGCCTGGATGCACGCCGAAAACGGCTTGGCGCTACACGTTTTCACGTCGATTCAACGGTCCGGCCCGACCAACATGATCAACACCGCCGTCGCGGTCAACGCTGCGCACAAGATGCGCTTCGCCCAGGACCTGGCTCTGTTCAACCTGGACCTCTCAGAGGCCAACGAGGCGTTCGACGGCAGCGCCCACCGGGCGGTGTGGCAGGAGGCCCCGGAGTGGCAACCGACCCGCGAGGTGGTCGAACAGCTGACAGCCGTCGGCGATTGGTGCCAGCTGCTGTTCGCCACCAACATCGTCTTCGAACAACTCGTCGGCTCGCTGTTCCGCAGTGAACTGGTCATGCAGATCGCCGCCCGCAACGGTGACTACATCACCCCGACCATCGTGGGCACCGGAGAGTATGACTACGACCGCGACCTGAACTACACCCGCAACCTGTTCCGGTTGCTGACCCGTGATCCCGAGTACGGCGAGGCCAACAAGGCTCTGTTCGGGGAATGGCTGGGCATCTGGGTGCCGCGTTGTCTGGCGGCCGCCCATGCGCTGCAACCGATCTGGTCCACTCCTGCTGACAAGCCGGTCACGTTCGCGTCGAGCCTCGACGCCGCCAAGGCCAAGTTCCGTTCCGTTCTCGAAAGCCTCGAGCTCGACATCCCAGAGGAGTTGGACAAATGACCATGCAATTCGGCGCAGCCACCGAGTTCTCCAACATGTGCGGTGTCACCTTGATGAACACCCCGATCGGCAGGGTGGTGGCCGAGGTGATGGGCGCCAAGGACGGGGTCGAACTGACCGAGTATCCGTCGATGATCCGGGTGGACGGGGTGAAGCTGCTGGACTTCGACTATGACGAACTCTCCGACGCCCTGGGCCAGGACTTCGACGGATCGATCTTCGAGGAGATCAGCTCGACCCACTACGGGCGCATGGTCCACCTCGACGACAAGACCATCCTGTTCGCCAGCCCGGAGGACGCCGCCGAGTACATCGGGTTCGACCTCACGGTCCAGCCGTAGGGGGCGGCGCCATGAAAGCTCTTGTCTTCCAAGGCCGCGGTTCGATGGCATGGACCGAGGTGCCCGCGCCACAGCTGATCGATCCGACCGACATCCTGGTCCGGGTCGACACGACCACCATCTGCGGTACCGATCTGCACATTCTCAAAGGTGACGTTCCCGCGGTCACGCCGGGACGGGTGCTGGGCCACGAGGCGGTGGGCGTCATCACCGAGATCGGTTCGGCCATCACGTCACTCGCCGTCGGGGACCGGGTGCTGGTCCCGGCGATCACGTCGTGCGGCAAGTGCGGACCGTGCAAGATCGCCATGCCCGCACACTGTGCGTCCGTGGGTGGGGTCGGCTGGATATTCGGACACCTCATCGACGGCACGCAGGCCGAGTATGTGCGGGTGCCGTACGCGGAGACCAGCGTGCATGTTCTGCCGGACTCGGTGCCGAACGAACAGGCCATCTTTCTGGCCGACATCCTGCCGACCGGATTCGAGATCGGGGTGCAGAACGGACAGGTCAAACCCGGCGACACGGTGGTGGTGGTCGGCGCCGGGCCCGTCGGGTTGTCGGCGATCCGCACGGCCGGCCTGTACGGCGCGGCCACCGTCATCGCCGTCGACCTCTCCGAGACCAGGTTGAAACGCTCGACCGGGTTCGGTGCGGACGAGACCATCAACAGCGGCAGCCAAGACGTCGTGGCGCGGGTCATGGAGCTGACCAACGGACTGGGGGCCAACGTCGCCATCGAGGCGGTGGGGATCCCGGCGACCTTCGACTTGTGCACCCGCCTGGTCCGACCCGGCGGGCACGTCGCCAACGTCGGCGTGCACGGTGAGTCGGTCACCCTGCATCTGGAAGACCTCTGGATCTCCAACATCACGGTGACGACCGGACTGGTCAACGGCACCACCATCGGGATGCTGATCGACCTGGTGGCCAGCGGCAAGATCGACGCCACGCTGTTCGGCACCCACACCTTCGGCCTCGACCAGATGATCGACGCGTACGACGTCTTCGGACACGCCGACACCTACGACGCGCTGAAGGTGGTGATCTCCCGATGAGCCCTGCCGAAGCGCACACCGCGGCGCTGGAACGTGCGCTCGAATCGATGGCCGGTCAGACACCGATGGACGTCGAACAGCTCAGGCGTCTCACCCTGCGGGAGCTACCCGAAGGCGCAGCGAAGGTCGCGTTGCTTCGGCAGCGCTTCGCCCTCGGACTGAGCAACTGCCCCAACAGCCGCGTGCTCGTCGGCGATCTCCAGCCCTCCCACTAACAGCCCAACGAAGGGAATCTAGGCCATGGCCAAGGAATTACGGTTCAACTCTGATGCTCGTGCCCGGCTCGAACAGGGCGTCAACGCGCTCGCCGACGCAGTGAAGGTGACGCTGGGCCCCAAGGGACGCAACGCCATCCTGGAGAAGCTGACCGGCCCGCCCACCATCACCAACGACGGTGTGACGATCGCCAGGGAGATCCAACTGCGAGATCCGTTCGCCAACATGGGCGCTCAGTTGGTCAAAGAGGTCGCGATGAAGACCAACGGCGTGGTCGGCGACGGCACCACCACCGCCACCGTGCTGGCGCAGGCGATGGTGCGGGAAGGGCTACGGGCCGTCGACGCAGGCGCCAACCCGATGCGGGTGCGCCGCGGTATCGAACGTGCCGTGCCCGTCGTCATCGAGGCGTTGCGCGAGAACAGCGTTCAGGTCAAGGGCAGCGACCTGTACCGCATCGCCTCGCTGGCCGCGAGTGACGACGAGGCGATCGGCGACGCGATCTCCCGTGCCGTCGAGCACGTCGGGATGACGGGCGTGGTCACCACCGAAGAGAGCGACACCCTGGGCCTGTCCGTCGATGTCGTCGACGGTATCGAGTTCGATCACGGCTACATCTCCGGCTATATGGTCACCGACCATGACCGGATGGAAGCTGTGCTCGACAACCCGCTGATTCTGTTGACCAACAAGAAGATCAGCCAGGTCCAGGAGATCATGCCGACCATCGAGGTGGCCAAGCGTGCCGACCGCCCGTTGGTGGTCATCGCCGAGGACGTCGACGGCCCCGCGCTGCAGCTGCTGGTCGGTGGCAACATGCACCGGACCATGCAGTCGGTGGTGGTGCGCGCGCCCGGTTTCGGGCACCGGCGGGTCGCCGAGCTGGAAGACCTCGCAGTGGCCCTCGGTGGGCACGTGATCGCCAAGGACACCGGCATCGAGCTCGGCGAGATCACCAGGGAACACCTCGGCTCGTGTGACCGGCTGACCGCTACGGAGAACTACACCACCATCGTCGGCCCGCACGGCGAGCAGGACCGCGTCGATGCCCGGGTGAGCCAGCTCGAGATGCAACGGGAGCGGGCCAAACTCGATGCCGATCAGGACATGCTCGATGTCCGCATCGCCCGCCTGACCGGCCGGGTGGCCGTGATCCGGGTGGGCGGCGCCACCAGCGTCGA
>JBEVHL010000313.1:0-8778 GCA_040511255.1 Mycobacterium sp.
ATGGCTCGAACGGATCCGGTGCCGGATACGGCGGCGGGGGAGCGTAGCGGTTCTCGGTGTAGCTCCACAGCGTGCCGCGTCGCGACAGCGGCACCTGCTCGAGCACGTCGCCGTCGCAGGCCGGGTTGGGGCAATTGTTGGCCCGCGGCGGGAAGACGTAAGTCCCGCACTGCGAGCACTTACTGCCGTTCAGGTGGGCTGAGCCGGCGTCGTCGATGGTGAACCACCCGTCGATGGCCGGCAGTTCTGGCGCGTCCGCAGATCCTGGCACGAGGCTCAGACTACGCGATCAGACGGCCAGAACTGAAACGTGTTGCAGTTTTATCGCGTGCCGACGTCGAGCAGGATGCGCAGCAGCTCCTCCGGGGTATCGCGCATCAGATTGTGCTTGCCGTCCAGCTCGTGCGTGGTCCAGCCCGGGTCGTCTTTGACCCGGTCGTAGGACAGTTGCATGGGCGATTCGCCCGGCCACTGCAGTGCGTAGAGGAAGTCGCGGCGCCGGGCCGATCCGAGGTCCCCGGACAGTCGCAGCGGCTGCAGGAACGAGGCCAGCGGATGTGCGGTGGCCCGTGGATCGAAGAACGGCATCGGCGGTACGCCATAGCCGGTGTGGTCGACGCCGAGGTACCACTGCCGTTCCTCGTCGTTGACCAGATCCCAGCACGATTCGCCGTCTCGTGGCACCAGTGCATCCAGGAAGACCAGCGAATCCACCTGTGCGGGAATACGATCGGCTACCCCGGCGATCACCATGCCGCCGTAGCTGTGACCGACGAGCACAAGGTCGTCGGCGTCCTGCTCCACCGACAAGGCGGCCAGCACGTCGGCGATGTGAGTCTCCAGGTTGACTCCGGCATGCGCCAGATGGGCCCGCTCGGCGACGCCCGTCAGCGTATATGCCAGCACACGATGACCGCGGGCGCGCAGCGCGGCGGCCAGGTCGTCGAAGCACCACGCGCCGTGGCAGGCGCCGGGAATCAGAACGTAGGTGGTCATGCTGTGCTCCTGTCTGCACCCGTGCGGGCGCGGTAGGTGTGGGCGATATCAGCGAGGTCCGCTGACTGCTGAACGGCGGTGCCCGAGGCGTGCATCTCACGATTGGCGGCGATGATCTCGGCAGTTGCCTGCCTGCGGTTGGCCTCATAGGTCCGCAGCCCGCGTCCCGTGCTCAACTCGTCGGCCAGCACCCTGGCGTCGAGGATCGCCTGCGAACCTCCGTTGGCGCCAACGGGATACATCGGGTGCGCAGCATCGCCGAGTAGCGTCACCCGGTCCAGACCCCACCACGGCAGCACGTCGCGGTCGACCATCGGATACTCGAAAACCGCCTCGCTGTCCCGCACCAAGCCGACCGCGTCGAGCCAGTCCAGCCGCCAGTTGGCCACCAGCGCGAGCACCGTATCCCGGTCTGCGGGCGCGTTCCACTGCGCATCGCCCGGCAGCGGTCCTGGCGCCGATTCCGGTAGCTGCACAACCCAATTGATGAGTCCGCCGCCGATCGGGTACACCACCAGATCGACACCGTCCGCTCCCTTGACGATGGCCATTGTGCGGCCATCGAGGAACGCGGCGGCCCGCGTCGCGCCCCGGAACATCCGCACGCCGGACCACATCAACAGATCACCCTCGGGGTGAAGTCTGGCCCGGACCGCCGAATGCACGCCGTCGGCGCCCACCAGCACCTGTGCGGCGATGTCGCCGCGCTCGGTGTGTGCCGTCACGCCGTCGCCCGTCGAGGTGAACCCGGTCAACCGGGCACCGGTGCGCACCGCGTCCGGCCCTAGTCGGTCGAGCACTGCCGACAGCAGCAGCATCTGCAGTTCGCCGCGATGCACCGAATACTGCGGCCAGGCGTACCCACCTGCCAGCCCACGTGGTTCGCGAAACAGCAGTTCCCCGTCGCAGCGGTAGAAACAGATCGCGTCCGGCGCCATCGCCACCCGGGCCAGGTCGTCGACCAGGCCGAGGGCGGCCAATTCGCGGACCGCATGCGGCAGCAGGTTGATTCCGACGCCGAGTGCCGTGAGCTCACGAGCGCTGTCGATGACGGTCGCGTCGATACCGCGGGCGTTCAGGGTCAGCGCGGCGGTCAGCCCGCCGATACCCGCGCCCGCAATCACTACGTCAGCCATGACTCCAGCCTGGCCGCGCCACAACGATAAGTCCAAGACCAAAGGCGGACACAAACTATCGTGTTTGCTTATGGAACTGCGTCAGCTCGAATATTTCGTCGCCGTCGCCGAAGAAGCCAACTTCACCCGCGCCGCGGAGCGCATCCACGTCGCGCAACCTGCGGTCAGCGCCCAGATTGCCCGCCTGGAACGCGAGCTCGGCCAGCAGCTGCTCGACCGCACCCGCAGACACGTTCGGCTGACCGCCGCCGGTGAGGCGGTGCTGCCGTTCGCCAGGGCCGCCCTGCAGGCCGTCTCCGATGCCCGCCGATCGGTCGACGAACTGACCCAGCTGGTCCGGGGCACGGTCACGCTCGGCACCGTCACCTCCCACAACGTCGACACCCCCGGCCTGCTGGCCGACTTCCACGCCGATCACCCCGACGTCGAAATCACCTTGACCGCAGACACTTCCGATGCGCTGATCGACGGGGTGCGCAGCGGGCGACTGGATGCCGCCGTCGTCTCCATCGGCTCGGCGGAACACCCGGCCGGCCTCGATATCGAAGTCGTCACCGACGAAGCCATCGATGCCGCAGTATGCCGCGACGACCCGTGGGCCACCCGGTCCACCGTCGGGCTCGCCGAGCTCGCGAGTCGTCCGCTGATCGCACTGCCCGTCGGTGCCGGCATCCGGCACCAACTCGACACCGCGTGTGCAGCGGCGGGGGTAGCGCCCCGGATTGCCTTCGAGGCCACCACGCCCCTGGCGCTGGCCGACCTGGCCGAGCGTGGGCTCGGCGTCGCGATCGTGCCCAGCTCGGTGTCGCGCAGCCGTCCCGGCCTGCACCGGCTGGCGATCGTCCCCGAACTGCGCGGGCGGTTGGTACTGGCCTGGCGTTCGGAGGGCCCGATGAGCCCGGCGGCCCGGGTGCTCGTCGAGAAGGCTCGGCGGTTACTTCGTGTCGGAGTGGATGCATAGAGTAGGGCCGTGAGCCCAGCCAAGACCGCTCCCGGTAAAACGGCAGCAGCGAAAAAGCCCGACGCCAAGCCCACACTGATGCTGCTCGACGGTAATTCGCTGGCGTTTCGGGCGTTCTACGCGCTGCCTGCCGAGAACTTCAAGACGCAGAGCGGACTGACCACCAACGCGGTGTACGGCTTCACCGCCATGCTGATCAACCTGCTGCGCGACGAGGGCCCCACCCACATCGCCGCCGCCTTCGACGTGTCCCGCCAGACCTTCCGCCTGGAGCGCTATCCCGAATACAAGGCCGGTCGCTCTGCCACCCCGGACGAATTCCGCGGACAGATCGACATCACCAAAGAGGTGCTGGTCGCCCTCGGCATCACCGTGCTGGCCGAGCCGGGTTTTGAAGCCGACGACGTCATCGCCACCCTGGCCACCCAAGCCGAGAACGAGGGCTACCGGGTGCTGGTGGTGACCGGTGACCGCGATTCGCTGCAGTTGGTCTCCGATGACGTGACGGTGCTCTACCCGATCAAGGGCGTCAGCGAGCTGACCCGCTTCACTCCCGAGGCCGTAGCCAACAAATATGGCCTGACACCGGCGCAGTACCCGGATTTCGCCGCCCTGCGCGGCGACCCCAGTGACAACCTGCCCGGCATCCCGGGCGTCGGCGAGAAGACCGCCACCAAGTGGATCGTCGAATACGGCTCACTGCAGTCGTTGGTCGACAACGTTGACCAGGTCAAAGGCAAGGTCGGTGATGCCCTGCGTGCGCATGTGGCCGGCGTCGTGCTGAACCGGGAACTCACCGAACTGGTCAAAGACGTGCCGTTGGCACAGACCCCGGACACCCTGCGGATGCAGCCGTGGAACCGCGACCTCATCCACCGACTGTTCGACGACCTGGAATTCCGGGTGCTGCGCGACCGGCTGTTCGAGACGCTGGCCTCGGCCGATCCGGAGGTCGACCAGGGTTTCGACGTCCGCGGCGGCGCGCTGGAACCGGGCGCGGTCGCGGCCTGGCTCACCGAGCACAGCCACGGCGACCGGTTCGGGCTGGCTGTGGTGGGCACCCACCTGGCGTTCGACGCGGACGCCACCGCGCTGGCCATCGTCGCGGCCGACGGTGAGGGCGCGTTCATCGACACCGCCGGGCTGACCCCCGAGGATGACGCCGCGCTGGCCGCCTGGCTGGCCGATCCCGCCCAACCGAAGGCCCTGCACGAGGCCAAGCTGTCCATGCATGACCTGGAGGGTCGCGGCTGGCAGCTGGCCGGGGTCACCTCCGATACCGCGCTGGCCGCCTACCTGGTGCGGCCCGGGCAGCGCAGCTTCGCCCTCGACGACCTGGCGGTCCGCTATCTGCGCCGCGAGCTACGGGCGGAAAACCCTGAGCAGCAACAACTTTCGTTGCTGGATGACGATGAGGGTGTCGACGACCAGGCGGTGCAGACGCTGATTTTGCGGGCAGGTGCCGTCGCGGACCTGGCCAACGCGCTCGATGAGGAATTGGAGCGCATCGACTCGACATCGCTGCTGGGACAGATGGAATTGCCCGTCCAGCGGGCGCTGGCAGGCATGGAGACCGCGGGCATCGCGGTCAACCTCGAGCTACTGACCACGCTGCAGAGCGAGTTCGCCGCGCAGATTCGCGACGCCGCCGAGGCCGCCTACGCGGTGATCGGCAAGCAGATCAACCTCGGCTCGCCCAAGCAGTTGCAGACCGTGCTGTTCGACGAGCTGGAAATGCCGAAGACCAAGAAGACCAAGACGGGCTACACCACCGACGCCGATGCGCTGCAGTCGCTGTTCGACAAGACCGGCCACCCGTTCCTGCAGCACATGCTGGCCCACCGCGACGTCACCCGGCTCAAGGTCACCGTGGACGGCCTGCTCAACGCCGTCGCGTCGGACGGCCGCATCCACACCACGTTCAACCAGACCATCGCCGCCACCGGCCGACTGTCGTCAACCGAGCCGAACCTGCAGAACATCCCCATCCGCAACGAGGGCGGGCGTCGGGTCCGGGATGCGTTCGTGGTCGGCAACGGCTACGCCGAACTGATGACCGCGGACTACAGCCAGATCGAGATGCGGATCATGGCGCACCTGTCCAAGGACGAAGGCCTGATCGAGGCGTTCAACACCGGGGAGGACCTGCACAGTTTCGTAGCTTCGCGGGCCTTCGGCGTCCCGATCGACGAAGTCACCGCGGAACTGCGTAGGCGGGTCAAGGCGATGTCCTACGGGTTGGCGTACGGCCTGAGCGCCTACGGGCTGTCTGCGCAGCTGAAGATCTCCACCGAAGAGGCCAAAGTGCAGATGGACGCCTACTTCGCCCGGTTCGGCGGGGTGCGCGACTATCTGCAGTCCGTCGTCGACCAGGCCCGCAAGGACGGCTACACCTCGACGGTGCTCGGCCGGCGGCGGTATCTCCCCGAGCTGGACAGCAGCAACCGCAACGTCCGCGAGGCAGCGGAACGGGCCGCGCTCAACGCCCCGATCCAGGGCAGCGCCGCCGACATCATCAAGGTCGCGATGATCGAAGTGGACCAGGCGCTCAAAGACGCGAAGCTGACGTCACGCATCCTGCTGCAAGTGCACGACGAGCTGCTGCTGGAGATCGCGGACGGCGAGCGCGATCAGGTCGAAGCGCTGGTGCGCGACAAGATGGGCGGCGCTTATCCGCTGGACGTGCCGTTGGAAGTGTCGGTCGGATACGGCCGCAGCTGGGACACCGCGGCCCATTAGTGGAGCGGATCAGGAAAAGTCCAGCACCAACCGGCCGCGCAGACCACCGGCCGCCAGCAGGCGGTGGGCCTCAGCGGCAGCAGCGGCGGGCAGCACCTTGGCGACCCGCAATGTCAACACGCCGTCTTCGGCTTGGCGGCTGAGCGTGTGTAGGCCCGCGGTATCGGCGATGCCATCGGTCACCATCAACGGCAGCACCTGGATGTCCCGGTCGGCAGGTCCGGACCAACCTCGGAGTTCGGCCAGCACACCGCCGTCGGCGATGGCAGGCAGCACCTCGGTGGTTTGCATCGACGCGTCCACGAGGCCGGGCACGCCATCGGGAACCAGACCCCGGATTCGCTCGGCCACGTCAGGGCCGCGCTCAACCACGTGGTCGGCGCCGAACCCGCGGACCAGCTCGACGTCCTGCGGGGCGGCATCGGCAATCACCGTCAGCCCGTCCGCCTTGGCCAGCTCGACCACATAACCACCGACAGCGCCGGCCGCACCGGTCACCGCGAGGACCCCGCCGGCCGGCAGCGCCAACGCGTTCACGGCCAGGCGGGCGGTCATCGCGTTCATCAGCAGCGTGGCAGCCGCAGGAAAATCTGCGCCATGTGGAGCGGGCACCACCGATGCTGCCGGCACCACCACCTGTTCTGCGTAGGCCCCGCCGTGCGCGCTGGTGAACAGCACCATGGCGATCACCGGTTGCCCGACGGCGAGCCGCCCGTCCGAGTCGGGTCCGACTTGGTCGATGATGCCGGCGGCGTCCATTCCGGGTACGAACGGGGGCCGACGATCGCGCATCCGGAATGCGTGTCCGCCGGTGCGCAGCAGCACATCCGTAGGGCTGACCGCGGCCGCATGGACGCGGATTCGGACCTCACCCCGGCCGGCCTCCGGTTCGGGCAGTTCGAGTACCTGCAGTGTTTCCGGGCCACCGAACTCGTAGACGCCAATAGCCCTCATGGCTTAGGCAACCAGCCGCCGATGCCGAGAAATTCCGCAGTCAGCCGCGTCTACCGGGCGCCGCAGGCACCTGGTAGTTGGCCAGCGTCTGCAGTGCGGGCGTGACAGCCCGCGCCGACCGCAGCCACTGCGTCTCCTCGTTCAGCAACGCCGTCACCCGCTCGTCGCCGAAACCCCGGTCGATCCGGTCCCGCACGAACGCCAGCTCCACCACCGCGGCGGCGAAACTCTTGACGCCCTTGCCCGCCGGTCGGCCGCTGTGCTGCGTCGCGGCCCTGATGGCCAACTTCCGGGTACGGATCGAGCCCAGCCACGTCGCCTCGTTGGCAGTCACCAGCCCGGCGGTGACCATGTTGGGCAGTTTCGCGGCGACGATCCGCTGTTCGCGCCGCACGCTGGTGACGGCCAGCCAGATGACCAGCCCGAACACCGGCACCATCCAGAACAGGTAGAGCAGAAAATAGGCCTCGACACCGACCAGCGCCGAGCCGTTCCACAGCGCATGCATCACCACCGCGGCGGCGTAGCCGAGCAGGATGCAGCCGGCTTTGGCAGCTATACCCCGCCGGTTGAGGGCGAAGTAGACGCCGATCCCGGTCATCGTGGTGAACAACGGATGGGCGAACGGGCCCATCACCAGCCGCATGCCTGCGGTGAGCAGGGACTCTCCGAGTGATCCGCCACCGGCGATGTAGGCGATGTTCTCCAACCAGGCGAAACCCGCCGCGGTCAACCCGGCGTAGACCAGGCAGTCGGTCAGCGAGTTCAGTTCGTTGCGGCGCCGGCCGGTCATCATGATCAGCAGGAACAGGCCTTTGGCGGCTTCCTCGATGATCGGGGCGCCGATACCGGTGCTGACGAAGTTGTCCATCGCCTCGTTCCCGGTGGCCAGCATTGAGCCGACGTACAGCTCAAGCAGGATCGACACCACGATCGCCACTGACGCGCCCCAGAGAAAGGCCAGTACCAGCAGTCGCGGCGGCTCCGGCTCCCAGCGGTCCAGCCACAGATAGGCCAGCACCACGACGGTCATCGCGACACTGGCCAGGGTGAAACCGATGGCGGCGCCGATCGGATTGGACGCGGTCAGCACGATCACCACGAGCCCCGTCAGAGTGCCCAGTGCGATGATCACACCCAGCGGTGCGCCGACCTGACGAATCTTCTTCGGCAGTTGGCCGTCCGGGGGCAGATATCGCGCTGCGGGGGACGACATCGGGTGGTTCGCCACCACCGCAGATTAGCGGTGCGGATGCGGCAGACTGACCGGGTTTGTCCTGCGTGTCCCCAGTCGAGTAACCTTGTCACGCACCTGTGTGCTTCAGCGCGGGCTGCGTCATAAATCTTTGCCCACTGTCCCTACAACTAAAGCTGTCCGGAGCAACCCAACAATATGCCAAGTCCCACCATCACCTCGCCGCAAGTAGCCATTAACGACATCGGCTCGGCCGAGGACTTCATGGCCGCCATCGACAAGACCATCAAATACTTCAACGATGGTGACATCGTCGAAGGGACCATCGTCAAGGTGGACCGTGACGAGGTCTTGCTCGACATCGGATACAAAACCGAAGGTGTCATTCCTTCGCGCGAACTCTCGATCAAGCACGACGTCGACCCCAATGAGGTTGTGTCCGTCGGCGATGAGATCGAAGCCCTGGTCCTCACCAAGGAGGACAAAGAAGGCCGGCTGATCCTGTCCAAGAAGCGCGCTCAGTACGAGCGGGCCTGGGGCACGATCGAAGAACTCAAGGAAAAGGACGAGGCCGTCAAGGGCACCGTCATCGAGGTCGTCAAGGGCGGCCTGATCCTCGACATCGGCCTGCGTGGCTTCCTGCCCGCCTCCCTGGTGGAGATGCGTCGTGTCCGCGATCTGCAGCCGTACATCGGCAAGGAGATCGAGGCCAAGATCATCGAACTGGACAAGAACCGCAACAACGTGGTCCTGTCCCGTCGCGCCTGGCTCGAGCAGACCCAGTCCGAGGTCCGCAG
>JBEVHL010000314.1:0-3161 GCA_040511255.1 Mycobacterium sp.
AACGTGATGGTGGCGATCTTGGTCTTCGGATCCGTCTCGTAGAGGATGATCTCCTCTGGCGAAGGGGTGTCAGGCATTACCCAGCCTCCTGTATCGGGTGATTTCGGCGCGCTCAGTCGCGCTGAGCGCAACCACGCACGCCGAAATCGCCGTCACGACCACGTCGGGCTCGAGGACAGCACCTCGGCGCCGCCGTCGGTGATCAGCACCGCGTCGCGACTGAACACCGCGCCCACTCCCGACTCCCAGACATAACCGGTGACCGCCAGAACCATCCCCGGTTCGAGGATTTCCTCGGCGGCGGTCGACGGGAGGTGTTGCGAGACGACGGGGGTGTCGAAACCCAGTCCGAGTCCGTGCGCCACCGGCATTGCCGGAAGTGGTTCGCCCGCAGCGTCATACGCGGCGAGCAGGTCTTTGGCGGGTGCGCCCGGGCGGCAGGACGCGATCAGCCGCTCACCCAATTCCTCGGCGCGACGGTACAGCTTCTGGACCGGTCCGGTCTCGCCACCGACAGGCCAGGTCCGGCCGATCTCGCCGACGTAACCGTCCGCGAGAACGCCGGCCGCGATCGCCACCAGGTCACCGTCGTGGACCTGGCCGTCGCCCGCCCGTCGCCACGGGTGATCCTTCGAGGTGATCCAGGCACCGTCCTGCGTGGCGGGCGTACTCACTCCCCCGGCGGTCATCGCTTCCATCAGGATGCCGGTCAAAGTCTGCACGGCCACGCCGGACCGCAGGGCCGACACCGTGGTGGCCAAACCTTTCTCAGCCACACTCAGCGCACCACGCAGGGCGACGATCTCGTCGGGTGTCTTGACCCGCCGCGCGGCCCGCATCGCCAGTTCGCCGTCGACCAGTTCGGCGTTGGGGAACGCGACCGGCAGCATCTTGGCGAAAGACGGTGACAGCGCGTCGGTTCCGACCCTGCGGGCCTGCGCTGCGCCGTCGATATTCTTCAGCACCTCGATCAGCGTCATCGGGTTCCAGGCCAGCCCGTAGAGATGATCGTGCGGGATGTCGTCCGGCATCCCTTCGTCCCAACTGCTCAGCAGGTGAACGGCGCCGGTGGCGCGCACCACGGTGCAGACCGGGCCGAACGGCCTGGTGCCTGCCACCCAGAGCTGCGGGGCCCCGGAGATATAGCGGGCGTTGGCCTGTCGCCCGAGCACCAGCACATCGAGGTCGTGTTCTGCCATCTGGGCCAGCGCGCGCTCGCGTCGCCCGATCCGTAGTGTCCGGTCGTCGGGCAGGATCTCAGTGGCCATCTTGCAGACCGTTCTGATCGCCGTACGGGTCATAGGGGTAGTCGGTCAACGACATCCAGCCCTCATCGGTGATAACGACGATCTCCTCGCTTCGATAACCGCCGGTGCCGTCCTCCCAGACCACCGGCTCCAACACCAACACCATTCCGGCCGGGTAGACGAAGTTGTCGTCGTACTCCTGCCCGAGATCGGTGCCGATCATGGGCAGTTCAGCGGCATTGGTGCCGATACTGTGGCCGAGGTAGAAGTGCGGTAGCCACGGCTTGACACCGCCGTTGGCCGCGATCGCCGCCCGCGCCAGATCGCCGGAGGTGGCGCCGGCCTTGGTCACGTCGAGCACGGCGTCGAGGATGTCGCGCCATTTGTAGAACTGATCCTGCTGGCGCGAGGTCGGCTCTTCGCCGATTACCCAGGTGCGCCCGAAATCGGAGCAGTACCCCTCATAGGTGATGCTGACGTCGGTCCACAGCACATCGCCCTTGGCCAGTTCCCGCTCGGTGGTGAGCAGCGGCAGCGCGAGATCGCCGTGGGTGGTCCACACGCCGTCGGCCTTGGTGGTCGGCATCACCTGCCAGATGGCTTCGAGCATGTTGGCGGTAGCGCCCAATTCGAAGGCACGCCGGACGAATTGCGCCGACAGGTCGATCTGCCGAACGCCGGGTGCCAGCTTGGCCTGCACGTCGGTGACGGCTTCTTCGGTGATCCGGCAGGCGCGGCGGATCGCGGAGATCTCGTCGGGCGTCTTGACCAGCTTGGCCGGCCCGACCACCAGCGCGGCATCGGTCGGCGGCCCACCCGGGAACAATGTGCGCTCGCCGCGGCGCATCGCGCCGGTGAGCTCATCGACCGCCACGGCCGCGCCGGCCGGGATCAGTTCGGCGACCACGCGGGCGAACGCCTCGACACCTTCGTCGAACTCCAGGTACAGCGGACCGTGCACATGGTCGGCGGGCAGGCCCGTCTCCCCGGAGGCACCTTCGCGGAACGGCAGGAACAGGTGTGGCCATTCGTCGTCGACGAGCACCACCGCAACCGGACGCTCGACGTGGGACAGACCCGCATCCAGCAGGGGCCAGTACGCACCGGTGGAATAGACGACATTGGCATTGCCGAGCAGGATCAGTGCGTCAACACCCTTGTCCCGCATCGAATCTCGCAGCCTGGCCCCGGTTTCCCGACGTCGGCGGTCGAGGTCCGGGAACTCGGGGATGTCAACAAGGGGGGATCGAACCTGTAGAGAACTGGTCATCGAACGCCTTACAGTGCCAGGAACTTCTGAATATTGGTGCTGACGATCTTGACCGCAGCCTCGGGACCCACCGCCTGGACGACATTGGCCAGCGACTTCTCCGAGTAGCCGAACGTGCTCTCATTGTGTGGGTAGTCCGACGACCACATCACGTTGTCGACACCGATGTCGTCGATGAGTTTCAGGCCGAGCGGGTCGACCATGAACGACGCGGACATATGGTTGTCCCAGTAGTACCGGACGTCGTGGGAGAGCTGGTGGTTGAACATGTGCTGATAGGACGCGAGCAGGTGCTGCGCATCCTGCAAAGCCGTTGGTACCCAGGCGATTCCGCCTTCGAACCAGCCGATCTTTAGCCTGGGGTGCCGATCCAGGATGCCGGAGAAGACATACTTGGCGAACTGCTCGCGGAACGAGT
Organism: Mycobacterium sp.; assembly: GCA_040511255.1. GTDB lineage: Bacteria > Actinomycetota > Actinomycetes > Mycobacteriales > Mycobacteriaceae > Mycobacterium. The sequence continues at coordinate 2,936 of JBEVHL010000314.1, forward strand.
CGACGTTGACCATCATGCCGACGATCACGCTGTTGTGTTCGCACGGAGTCTTCGGCGGGGTCTCGCCGATGTGGTGGGTCACCGGTAGGCCGGCGTCCTCGATCTCGTCCCAGACGGCGTTCATCGACGTCGCGCCGTAGTCGTAGATGTTGCCGTCGTCATCCTTGCCCGGGTTCAGCGGCAGCAGGAATGTCTTCAGGCCCAACGACTTCAGCTCGGCCAGTGT
>JBEVHL010000315.1:0-3783 GCA_040511255.1 Mycobacterium sp.
CAGGGCGGCGCGCTGGTCGGCGTCGAGGATCGCCTTGCGGGGTAGCCAGTCGGTGAGCAGCACCATGACCTCGCCGGGGCTCCAGCACAAGGGTCCCGCGCCGATATAGCCTTCGCCGTAGTCCAGCAGCAACTCGGCCAGCGACCGGCTCACCTGGTCGTCGCGCCCGCTGTCGGTGGCGAAGTCCTGGATCAGTTGGTGGCGTTGCAGTTCGGGCAGCTCGGCGTGGTCGGGCCAGTCGGGTAGGTGGTCGCGGCAACGGGACCAGGCCAGCGCGCGGGTGTCGAGGAAGTCCTCGTCGTCGTTGCGGGGCCAGGTCATGTCGGTGACGCGCAACGCGTGCGCGAGGTCGCCGAGCACGTCGGTGACCGGGGCCTGCCGCATCGGCATCGGCACATCGGTGGGCTCGCACAGCTCGTCCCACCCGGTTGCGACGCCGGGTTCCAGGACGACGAGCTTGTCGATTATCAGGCCACCGACCTGGCAGAGCTGGGCCAACAGCGTGTGCGGGTGGGGTCCGTCGTAGTCGATGAGCAGGACCCGTTCGCTGTCGTACACATCGACCGCCCGCCACGCCGCCGCCGGGGTCCAGCCGGCGCCGGTGTGCCAGCCCGGCACCGGCTGGGTCTGGGCCAGCATCGCCACGGTTTCGGCCAGCATCGACATGTCGGCGGCGGGCGCGACCCGCGCCAGCGCGGCGACCGCGCCCAGCGCGCGCGGCGACGGCGTGGTGCATGCTCGCCCGCTCACCTGCAGGCACAGCTGATGCTCGGGCTCACGATCGGTCAACGCCGCGGTCGACCACGCCCGGCCGAGCCAGCTGCTGGCCCACATCTCGACGGTGAGCACATCGTCGAGCTCGACAATGTCGCGGGCTTCACCGAGCAATAGATCCGCCGGGTGCAGCGGGCGAGGTGAACGCCGGGCGGGTCGGCTCTTGGCGCCCTTGCGGCGGCCACGGCTCTTGGGCATGTCCGCAGTCCATCACACGCACCGACCGCGCCGCACCCGACGCGCCCGTAGCGCCACCCGGGATTCAGGCGACTTCGGTTTCGCCCGATTCGGCTGGTGCGGCCGCGGTGATATCGACGGGGCGCTCAAGCAGTTTGCCCTTGTGGAAGACCGCGCCGTTGCGCACCAGCGCCACCAGGTGCGGCGCGTTCACCACGCGCCAGCGGGCCTGGGCGGCCTCGATCAGCTTGTAGGCCATGGCGACACCGGCGGCGCGGGAACCGGGGCCCTTAGTGACCCTGGTCCGCAAGCGCACGGTGGCGAAGGTTGACTCGATCGGGTTCGTCGTTCTCAGGTGTATCCAGTGCTCGGCCGGATACCGGTAAAACTCCAACAACACCTCGGCGTCGTCGACAATCTTCGCGACCGCTTTGGGATACTTCGCGCCGTAGTCGATCTCGAACGCCTTGATCGCGACCTGCGCCCGGTCGATGTCTTCGGCGTTGAAGATCTCCCGCATCGCCGCGAGCGCGCCCGGATGCGCCGACTTCGGCAGCGCGGCAAGAACATTCGCCTGCTTGTGCCACCAACAGCGCTGCTCACGGGTATCCGGGAACACCTCGCGCAGCGCCTTCCAGAATCCCAGCGCACCATCTCCCACGGCCAGCACCGGGGCCCGCATGCCACGGCGCCGGCAGCCGCGCAGCAGATCGGCCCACGATTCGGTCGACTCGCGATACCCGTCGGTGAGTGCGATCAGTTCCTTGCGGCCGTCGGCACGGACTCCGATCATCACCAGCAAGCACAGCTTCTCCTGATCCAGCCGCACCTTCAGGTGAATCCCGTCGACCCACAGATACACGTAGTCGACGCCGGACAGCTCCCGCTGCTGAAATGACTTGGCCTCGTCCTGCCATTGGCCGGTCAGCCGGGTGATCGCCGACGCCGACAGCCCGGCGCCGGTGCCCAGGAACTGCTCCAGGGCCGGCGCGAAGTCGCCGCTGGACAGTCCGTGCAGGTACAACAGCGGCAGCACCTCGGCCATCTGCGGTGACTTGCGCGCCCACGCCGGCAAGATCGCCGACGAGAACCGCTGCCGCTCACCAGTTTCCGGGTCGACACGCTTGTCGTTGACGCGCGGCGCCCGAACCGTCACCGCACCCGCGGCGGTCAACACCTCGCGTTCGCCGTGATACCCGTTGCGCACCACCAGCCGATACCCGTTCTCGTCGACCAGGTCGGTGAACCCCTCGACGTAGGCGGCGACCTCCGCCCGCAAGGCGGCCGCGAGCATCTGCCGGGCTCCGTCGCGAACAATCTCATCCAGCAACGAACGACCCGCATCGCCCTCATTGGAAGAATCCGTGTCGTGAACTACCGTGAGCATGGGCGTACCTTCCCAACCAGCGCGTCAACGCCGGTCTTGATCGAATACCTGTTTCCGTAAAGATCATCCTCGGGAAGGTGCGCCCGTCCACGTCACCAGGCCGAGGGCCATCCACAGGTTCTGATCATTGCTCCCGACAACCCATAGCTGGGGCCATCACCTCAAAGCCGCAGCCGTTGCTCCAGTAGGTCTCGAACACGCTGTCGCCGTGCCGCAGGTAGCGCACCAGCATGGCGAACCGCCGCCCGGCCAGCTGAGCGTCGGCAGAGTCTTGGGCCGAATACCAGGGCACGTCCCCAGTCGCGGTAGCGGACAGCGGCGGGTGTTGTGGACTCAAACCGAGCCCATCCCCCGCTCCGCGCTCGGAGTGACGGCCGCCGTCACGCAGCCGGGCACTAATTGCCCTCGACGGCGACGACGAATCCCGCGCCGCCCAGGGCGGCCAACACCTGCTCCCGGTGTGCCGGACCCCGCGTCTCGACGGTAAGCAGCACCTCAACTTCGTCCAGCGCCAGCTTGGGTGCTGTGCGGGAGTGCACCACGTCAAGCACGCTGGCCCCGCTCTCGCTGACCACGCCCAGCAGCCTGCTGAGCCCGCCGGGGCGGTCTGGGATGGTGACCTTCACCGCCAGATAACGCCCGGCGGCGCGCAGGCCGTGGGTGATCACGTGGGTCAACACCAGCGGGTCGATATTGCCGCCCGACAAGACCGCGCACACCGGGCCGTGCAGGGCGAGGTCGGGCGCCGATGTCATCAGCGCTGCCACGGCTGCCGCCCCGGCCGGTTCGACGATGAGTTTCGCACGCTCCATGCACAGCAACAGCGCGCGCGACAGCGCCTCTTCGCTGACCGTCTGAACCGAGTCGACGAATGCCCGTACATGGGCAAACGGGATCGCCCCGGGCAATGCCACGGCGATGCCGTCGGCCATCGTCGACATCGACTCGGCGCGCACGGGCTGTCCGGCGGCCAATGAGCCCGGCCAGGCCGCCGCGGTGGCGGCCTGCACCCCGATGACCCGTACCTGCGGCGCCAGATAGTGCACCGCCGCGGCAATTCCGGCGATCAGCCCGCCGCCGCCGGTCGGCACCACGATGGTGGCGACATCGGGAATCTGCTTCAGGATCTCCAGCCCGACGGTGGCCTGCCCGGCGACGATGTCGGCGTTGTCGAACGGGTGGATCAACACCGCGCCGTGCTGCTGCGCATATTCACGCGCCGCCACCAGCGCGTCGTCGATCGTCTCGCCGACCAGTTGAACTCGTGCGCCATACGCCTTGGTGGCCACCAGCTTCGGCAGCGCGACATTGACCGGCATGAACACCGTCGACGCGATCCCCAGCTCGGTGGCGGCCCACGCCACGCCCTGCGCATGGTTGCCTGCGCTGGCCGCGACCACCCCGCGAGCCCGGTCCTCGACGCTCAGATTGGCGATCCGGTTGTA
>JBEVHL010000316.1:0-3316 GCA_040511255.1 Mycobacterium sp.
CGTATTCGCCGACCTTCTCGACGGCCTCGTCGGGATCCGAGGAGACGATCCACCGCTTGGCGACCTGCTCGATGGGCAGCTCGTCGGCGGCCTTCTCCATCTCCAGCGGATCGTGGATGTTGGTCTTCTGCTCGGCGGTCAGCGACAGCGGCGCCCAGAACCGGGTGTTCTCCAGTGCCAGTTCGGGATCGGTGTCGTAGGAGATCTTGATCTCGATCATCCGGTCGACGTCGTCGGGATTCTTACCTGCGGCTTCCGCGCCTTCTTTCATGGCGGGGATGAGCTTGTCCTTGTAGAGCTCTTCGCCCTTGCCCGAGGTGCAGATGAAGCCGTCACCGGCGCGGCCTGCGTACTTGGCCACCTGCGGCCCGCCCGCGGCGATGTAAATCGGAATACCGCCTTCGGGCACGTCGTAGATGGATGCGCCCTTGGTCTTGTAGTACTCGCCGTCGAAGTCCACCCGGTCGCCCAGCCACAGCTCGCGCATCAACCGGACGGCCTCACGCAGCCGGGCGTAGCGCTCCTTGAACTCCGGCCATTCGCCTTCGTAGCCGGTGGCGATCTCGTTGAGCGACTCGCCGGTGCCGACGCCCAGGAAGATCCGGTCGGGGTAGAGACACCCCATGGTCGCGAACGCCTGCGCGATCACCGCCGGGTTGTACCGGAACGTCGGGGTGAGTACCGAGGTGCCCAGGATCAGCCGCTCGGTGCGCTCCCCCACCGCGGTCATCCAGGCCAGGGAGAACGGCGCGTGGCCGCCTTCATGCCGCCACGGTTGGAAGTGGTCGCTGACCGTGGCACTGTCCATGCCGTGCGCTTCGGCGGCGACCGCCAGTTCGACGAGCTCACGAGGAGCGAACTGCTCTGCCGACGCCTTGTATCCCAATTTGAGTTCAGCCACAGGTCTTTTCTACCCCTCGCGGCCCCGCGGTATTCCCTGCCGGTGCCTCCAGTGGGAATCTGACGACGATTTCGGCGCTCAGACGTCGTCAGATTCCCACTCGGGGCCATGCTTAAACTGGCCCGCATGGGGACTTCAGTCGAGCTGACGCAGGTCACCGATCGCGTCCACTTCGCCAAGACGGAATTGGTGAACTGGACGCTGGTCACCGGTGAGGACGGCGTGGTGCTGATCGATTCCGGGTTTCCCGGGCAACGCACCGAGGTACTGGCATCGCTGACCGATCTGGGTTACGAGCCTGCCGATGTGCGGGCAATCCTGTTGACGCACGCCCACATTGACCACTTCGGTACTGCGATCTGGTTCGCCGCGACGTGCGGCACGCCGGTGTACTGCCACGCCGACGAGGTCGGTCACGCCAAACGCGAATACCTCGAACAGGCCTCTCCGGTCGACGTGGCCAAGCACGCCTGGCAGCCCCGGTGGCTGAAGTGGTCGCTGGACATCAGCCGCAAAGGCGCCTTCACCCACGACGGTATTCCCACCGCGCAGGCGCTCACCGCAGACGTCGCCGCGCAACTGCCCGGGCAACCGACGTCGATTCCCACCCCCGGTCACACCGGCGGGCATGCCTCGTTCATCGTCGACGGCGTCCTGGTCAGTGGCGACGCCTTGGTCACCGGTCACCCGGTCTCGACGCGGCGTGGGCCCCAGCTGCTGCACCGGGTGTTCAACCACAGCCAGAGCGACTGCGAACGCAGCCTGGCGGCCCTGGCCATGCTGGAAACCAGCGTGCTCATCCCCGGGCACGGCGACGTGTGGCGCGGGCCGATCCGCGAACTGGCCGAAGAGGCGGCCGCCAGCTCCCGATGAGTTCGGCCGCCGGGGCCGGTCTGTCCAGGTATGCGTCAAATCATCAGCACCATGCACGTCAGCCTCGACGGGCTGGCCGCGCGTATCGACGGCCGCACCGACTGGATCGGCACCGACAGCGAAGCATTCTTCGATCTCTATGACCGGGTCGACGCGTGCGTGCTGGGCCGGAAGATGTACCCGGAATACGAGCAGTACTGGCGCGCCATCGTCGCGGACCCGACGGGCCCGTTGGCAATGACCGGCGCAGTGCCGACTGCCGAGGAAGTCCGGTACGCCGAATTCGCCGACAGCACTCCGCATTACGTGCTCAGCCACCGCCCCAACGACCTGGACTGGCCGGTGGCCTCGCCGATCGCCGACCTCGACGCCATCCGCACCCTGCGCGAGCAACCCGGCCGGGACATCTATCTGGTCGGGGGCCCCGCCACCGTCGGCGCCGTGCTCGACGCGGGGCTGATCGACGAACTCCAGCTGACGGTGCACCCGGTGATCCTCGGTGGCGGCACCCCGCTTTTCGGCCAGGCGTTCGGCGAACACGTCTTCACCCTGACCAGTGCGACGCCCATGTCGGGCGGGGTGATCAAGCTGGTTTACGTGCGGAGCTGAGGCCCAGGTGCTCGCGCAGCGTCCGGCCGCGATACCCGGTCCGAAACACGCCACGTTCCTGCAGTAGCGGCACCACCGTGTCGACGAAGTCGTCGAGTCCGTCAGAGCTCAGGACGAACCCGTCACACACGTCGGACTGCACCAGATCGTCGATCTGCGCAGCGACCTGGTTGGCGGTCCCGGCGAACTGCGGCTCGGTCGAAAAGACCAGCAGCTGATCAGGTTTCCGGCCGGGCACGGGGTGCGGCGTGAGCCAGACATCGGCATGTTCCGCCGCGAAGTCCCGACCACCGGTGTGCAGCAGTACCGGGGTGCCCTGCGGGCCTGCGGGCAACGTCGCCAACCCGTGCACGTCGAAGTGGGATCCGCTGAAGTCGACGGGGCTAATCCGGTCAGGGTCGGCATAGATTCCGGTGCCGACATCGGCCACCACCGCGTCCGGCGCCCAGCTGTCCCAGAAGGCGCGGGCCACGGCGATGAACTCCGCGGCCCGGCCGTCAGTGGCCGAGGCGATATGCCAGCCGGCGCGGCCGCCGGAGAGGTGGTCAAGGGTGGCGACTTGCCGTGACAGTTCGATGGGTTCGTGCGAGGCGGTGTCGGCCGTGCCGACCAGCCCGAGGTGATCGGTCACGCCGGTCAGCGCCGCCAGGACGGTGAGGCAACCCTCGGGCATAAGGAGGAAATCGAACATCGCCCGCTCGGCCACCTCGGCCAGTCGGGCCAGCGAGTCGAAGTCGTCCTGACCCTCGGCTACTTCGATGGCCAGGTGGACCTGCTTGCGGTGCGTGCCGTCCCGACCGCTCAACCGGACAGGCCCCAGCGTTTCGCGATCAGTTCGTGGCTGCGCAGCCGGTCCTCGTGGCGGTGCGTGACCGAGGTGATCACCAGTTCGTCGGCGTCGGTCACCCGTTGCAGCGCGGCCAGCCGGTCGGC
>JBEVHL010000317.1:0-28834 GCA_040511255.1 Mycobacterium sp.
AGCTGCGAACGCAGCGTGGACGCCTGCTCCGACGCCGCGCCGAGCAGCTGGCTCATCCCGGTCACCGTCGAAGGCTCGGTGCCCGCGAGCACCGTCATCGACGCGCGCAGTTCTGGTTCGGGCAGGTCTCCCCCGCGCTGCACCAGCATCTTCTGCATGGCCATCTGGCCGCGGGCGCCGACGGCGCGGGACAGCCCTTCGGCCTGCAGCCGGAGGTTTTCATCGTCGATCCGGACCGATCCGCTGATCGCGGTTTCGGCGGTCAGCAACAGCGGTGCGTAGGTGGTCACCTGCTGGCGCAGGCCGATCTGATCGCTGCTGACCTTGTTGACCAGGTCGGTGCCGTAGTTGAGCAGCGTGGTCACGGCCAGTCGGACGTCGGAGACCACATCGGTGTCGTCGAGGCGTTGCTGCAATTGGGCCGACCGCGCCTGATAGTCGGAGACCGCCTTGGCGGTATCCCCGTCCGCGGAGTTGGTCACCAACACGTTTTCGGTGGCGGCCAGGTAGTCGTTGATGTCGGGGACCAGCTTCGCGCGGTCCGCGGCGACGCTGAGGGTACGGGCGTCGACAGTGCTGTCGTAGACGCGGATTCCACCGAACACCGCGGCCAGCAGTAGCGGGACGAGCGCGATCGCGACGACCTTCCAGCGGACCGGCCAGTTGGCCACTGACCAGCGGCGGGGGCGCTTCACCCGCGCGGCTGCGGGGCGGTCCGCAGCGGCCGGGGCGGGTGCCGCTGCTTGATCAAAGAACGTCACAGGGTCAGGCCCGATGCCGTAGTCGTGGTGATCGTCATGGAACTCTCAAGACTTCCTGCTCATTTGACCCGTCGACAATGCGACCGGGCGCAATTCGCCTGGCAATCCACGAAGTATGCCAGCCCCAGCGGAGGGGTTCCACAGTTCTTACTGAACAGACAGACCTCCCGGGACGCGCTTAGGGACCCGTCGGGAGGCACGTAGCAAAGTCCCGCTTGCGGTGCTGACATCATCGGGGGATGTTCCGGCTGATGTTCTACTCACCACGCATCGCGCCCAACACGGGCAATGCCATCCGGATGGTCGCGGCCACCGGCGCCGAATTGCATCTGGTCGAGCCGCTGGGGTTTGACCTGACCGAACCCAAATTGCGGCGGGCCGGACTGGACTACCACGACCTCGCGTCGGTGACGGTGCACCCGTCGCTGACCGCGGCGTGGGACGCCCTGCAACCCGAGCGGGTGTTCGCATTTACCGCGCACGCGAGCACGCCGTTCACCGATATCGGCTACCAACCCGGCGACGTGCTGATGTTCGGTCCCGAGCCGACGGGCCTGGATGCCGAAACCCTGGCCGATCCGCACATCACCGAGCGGCTCCGGATCCCGATGCTTGCCGGTCGGCGCTCACTGAACCTGTCGAACGCCGCCGCGATCGTCGTCTACGAGGCGTGGCGCCAGCACGGCTTCGCCGGCGCCGTTTAGCCCGTCGGCGACCGCTACCAGCTGTCCCAGTGCGTGACCTGATCGGCGGGCAGCCGCTTGGCCAGCTTGAAGTCGGTGCCCTTGGTGTAGGCGATCGGGAACAGCCCGGCTTGGCGGTAGTTGTCGTACGGAATGCCGAGGATGTCGGCGACCTTGCGCTCACCGTCGTTACCGAGATGCAACGTGGTCCAGCAGGATCCGAGCCCGCGGGAGCGCAGCGCCAGGTTGAAACTCCAGACCGCAGGCAACAGTGACCCCCAGAAACCGGCGCTCATCGCGTTGGCCAGTTTGATGCTGCCCTCCAGGCAGGGCACCAGCAGCACAGGCGCTTCGTGCATGTGCTCGGCGAGATACTTCGCGGAGTCGGTGACCAGCCCCATCCGCTCCCCGCGGGTGTCCCCCTCGGCGTATTCGGGCTTGGGCATGTCCAGGTACTGGGTGGCGTTCGCCAGGTAGATATCGCCGATGGCCTTCTTCTTGGCGGCGTCCTCGACGAACACCCACTGCCAGCCCTGGGCGTTGGAGCCGGTCGGCGCCTGCAGCGCCAGTTCGAGGCATTCCATCACCAGGTCGCGCGACACCGGCTTCTCGAAGTCGAGGCGCTTACGCACCGATCGGGTGGTGGTCAGGACTTCGTCGACGCTGAGGTTGAGGGACATGACTGGAGACTACATTCGGCCCATGACTGCCGAACTGACACAAGAGGTTTCCTCCCGCCTGACCGACAGCCAGTACGGCTGGCTGACCACGGTCGCGAAATCGGGCCAGCCGGTGCCCAAACTGATCTGGTTTTATTTCGACGGCACCGACATCGTCATCTACACGATGCCGACCGCCGCGAAGGTCGGTCACATCGAACGGCACCCGCAGGTCAGCGTGAATCTTGATTCCGACGGCAACGGCGGCGGCATCGTCGTGATCGGCGGCGTCGCCACCATCGACGCCACCGGTGTCGATCCTCGCGAGGACGGGCCCTACTGGGCGAAGTTCGGCGCGCTGTCCGACCAGTTCGGCCTGACCGAGACGATGGGGTCCTACGACACCCGAATCAAGATCAGCGTCGACAAGGTGTGGGTCACCCCGTCCTGACCAGTCCTGCTCAGCGTTTGGCTCTGGCGAGCACCACCGCTCCGGCGATGACGGCGGCGACCACTGCCAGCCCGGCCAGCCGGATGAGGTCCTCGCGGCGGCCGCTGTCCGGCGGCGCGACGGCCGCGTTCGCATCGGCAGGCGGTTCACCAGCCAGCGCCGCGTAGGGGTCGACGACGCCGTGGCCCATCCGGTTGGTCACCACACCGAGCTGCGCGTGGGCGGTGAGCTCGATTTTCTGGATCACCCCGGCGGCGGTCAGGTCCGGAAACTTGGCCCGCATCAGCGCAGCCAGGCCGGAGATGTAGGCGGCCGCGAAGCTGGTCCCGCTGATGGTGTCCAGTTGGCCGGTGTCGTGATTGAGCTTGCCGTTGATCAGAGCGCCCTGGCCGTCGAAGCCCTGCACCCAGTTCCCGGGCGCCGCGATGCCGACCCACGGTCCGCGCAGGCTCATCTCGGTACCGTCCAGATAGGTCGCGGGCCGATAGGTGTCGTCGGTGGCGGTGACCGCGAGCACGTAGTCGGCGAATACGGCCGGGGTGTTGACGGTGACCACACCGGCCCAGTTGCGGGGGTCGGCCTTGGTGGCGGACTCGGTGTCGGGATTCTGCGGGCAGCGGTCGTCGACATTGCCTGCCGACACCACGATCACCGCGTCCTTGTCGACCGCGGCGTAGCGCACCGCTGCTCCCAACGCCGCCAGGTCGGCCGGTGCGCCCGCCGGGATGCAGGTGCCGCCGGCGATGTTGATGACGTCCGCCCCCGCGTTCGCGGCGTGCACGATGCCCCGCGCCAGGGTGTGCAGCGCCAGATTGCGCCGGTCGACGTCGCTGGTCGTGTCCCGCAGACCGTAGGCGTCGGAGTACATCCGGATCGAGACCAGGTCGGCGTCGGGCGCCATGCCGGTGAAGGCGTCGGAGGCCGCGGGCGCGCCGCCGATGATGCTGGCCACGATCGTGCCGTGCGCGTCGCAGTCGGCCAGGCCGTCACCGCCCGCCACCTGATAGTCGCCGCCCCCGCGCAGATGTGGCAGCCTGACCGACGGGGCCACCCCGGTGTCGATCAACGCCACTGTCACCCCCGCGCCCCGGCCTGCGCCCGGCCACAGCGTGGGTGGGTTCATGAAGGTCTGTGCGGCCGACACCACCCGCGGGTCGCTGCCGGGCAGCACCCCGGTGGACGCACACGCCTGGCTCTGGACCAGCGGTAGCCCCGGTCCGGGTGGACCGTCCGGCGGCAGTGCGCCGGGATCGATCACCGGCGGCGGCACCGCGCCGGCCAGCGATGCCGGTCCGATGAGCATCAGCACCGCTGCGACGGCCGCGACGCGGCGCACCCTCGCTGTCCCGGACATCGTTGCATTGTCGCGCAGCAGGATTACTGGAAGTCCCGCGACCGCGATCGGACCTTCATGTCGATCGGGCTCATCTTCTCCGCGACGACGGTGACCGCGCCGGTGGCGTTCTGCACGATGCCTCGGATCACCAGCGCCGACGCCGTCTGCGCCAGCTTGCGGTGTCGCCCCCACACGCCCCGGGAACACATCACGTTCACCATGCCGGTCTCGTCTTCGAGGTTCATGAACGTCACGCCCTGAGCGGTCGCGGGCCGCTGCCGGTGCGTCACCGCGCCGGCCACCAGCACCCGGGTGCCGTCCGGCACCGCCAGCAGTTGGTCAGCGGGCACCACACCGAGCGCGTCGAGATCGGCCCGCAGGAACTGCGTCGGATAGCTGTCGGGGGATACCCCGGTGGCCCACACGTCGGCGGCGGCGAGTTCCAGCTCAGTCATCCCGGGCAGCGACGGGGTGTGCGACGACGTCCCCACCCCGGGCAGTCGATCGGACCGCTCGGTGGCCGCCGCGCCGGCCGCCCACAACGCTTCGCGGCGGGTGATCCCGAAGCAGCCCAGTGCACCCGCGGTGGCCAGTGCCTCGGTCTGCGGCACGCTCAGCTGCACCCGCCCGGTCAGGTTCAGCAGAGAGGTGAAAGGTCCGTTGGCTGACCGGTTTTCGACGATCCGCTCGGCCAGCTCGTCACCGATATGGCGGACCGCCCCCAAGCCGAGGCGGACCTCGTTACCGGCGTTCTGCAGGTTCGCGTGCGGCAGGCTGACATTGACGTCGGGTCCGTGCACCAGTACCCCGTGCCTGCGGGCGTCGGCGACCAGTGACTGCGGTGAGTAGAAACCCATCGGCTGCGCCCGCAGCAGGGCGGCGCAGAACGCGGCCGGGTGGTGCAGTTTGAGCCAGGAGGAGTAGAACACCAGCGACGCGAAGCTCAGCGCATGGCTTTCGGGGAAGCCGAAATTGGCGAAGGCTTCCAGCTTTTCGTACACCCGGTCGGCCAGGTCGCCGGTGATGCCGTGCAGCTCGAACATGCCCTCATAGAACCGGCCGCGCAGCCGCTGCATCTTCTCCGTCGAGCGTTTCGAGCCCATCGCCCGGCGCAGCTGATCGGCCTCCGCCGCGGAGAATCCGGCGCAGTCGACCGCCAGCTGCATCAGTTGTTCCTGAAACAGCGGGACGCCCAATGTCTTTCGTAACGCCGGTTCCATCGAGGGGTGGTCGTAGACCACCGGGTCCAGCCCGTTGCGGCGGCGGATGTAGGGGTGCACCGAACCGCCCTGGATGGGGCCGGGCCGGATCAGCGCGACCTCGACCACCAGGTCATAGAACAGTCGCGGTTTGAGCCGGGGCAGGGTGGCCATCTGCGCGCGGGACTCCACCTGGAACACCCCGACGGAGTCGGCGCGCTGCAGCATCTCGTAGACCGCCGCCTCGGTGAGATCGATGGTGGCCAGGTCCACCTCGATGCCTTTGTGCTCGGCCAGCAGGTCGATGGCGTAGTGCAGGGCCGAGAGCATACCGAGGCCGAGCAGGTCGAATTTCACCAAACCGATTGCCGCACAGTCGTCTTTGTCCCACTGCAAAACGCTGCGGTTCTCCATCCGCGCCCACTCCACCGGGCACACGTCGGCGATCGGCCGGTCGCAGATCACCATGCCGCCCGAATGGATGCCCATGTGGCGGGGCAGGTTCTTGATTTCGGTGGCCAGTGCGATCACCTGCGGTGGGATGTCCTCGACGTCGGGCGAATCGGCCAGCCCGTTCCATTTGCTGATCTGTTTACTCCAGGCGTCCTGCTGGCCCTGCGAGAAGCCAAGGGCACGAGCCATATCCCGCACCGAACTGCGGCCCCGGTAGGTGATCACGTTGGCCACCTGGGCGGCGTAGTCCCGCCCGTAGCGGTCGTAGACGTATTGGATGACCAGTTCACGCAGATCCGATTCGATGTCGATGTCGATGTCCGGCGGGCCGTCGCGCGCCGGGGACAGGAACCGCTCGAACAGCAACTCGTTGGCCACCGGATCCACTGCGGTGACCCCCAGCGCGTAGCAGACCGCCGAGTTGGCCGCCGATCCCCGACCCTGGCACAGAATCTTGTTGTCCCGGCAGAACCGGGTGATGTCGTGCACCACCAGGAAATAGCCGGGGAACTTCAACTGGGCGATGACCGACAATTCCCGTTCGATCTGCGCGTACGCCCGTGGCGCGTCGTCGCGAGGCCCATAGCGCCGCGCCGCGCCGACCATCGTCAGTTCGCGCAGCCAGCTGTCCTCGGTGTGGCCGTCCGGCACGTCGAAGGGCGGCAACTGAGGGGCGATGAGCTGCAGCCCGAACGCGCACTGCTCCCCCAGTTCGGCTGCGGCGGTGACTATTTCGGGCCGAGTGGCAAAGATCCTGGCCATCTCGTCACCGGAGCGCAGGTGCGCACCGCCCAGCGGTGCCAGCCAACCGGCGCCTTCGTCGAGGGATTGCCTGGCGCGGATGGCCCCCATCGCCATGGCCAGCCTGCCCCGCGACGGTTCGGCGAAATGTGCCCCGGTGGTGGCGATGAGCCCGAGGCCGAAGCGGGGGGCCAGCTGCGCCAGCGCGGCGTTGCGTTCGTCGTCGCCGGGGTGGCCGTGGGAGGTGAGCTCGACACTGACCCGGTCCGCCCCGAACCGGTCCACCAGATCGGCCAGTGCGGCGGCCGCCGCATCGAGTCCGCCCTCGGTGAGTGCTTGGCGGACATGGCCTTTGCGGCAGCCGGTCAAGATATGCCAGTGTCCGCCCGCGGCTTCGGTGAGCGCGTCGAAATCGTAGCGCGGCTTGCCTTTCTCGCCACCGGCCAGATGGGCGGCGGCCAGTTGACGCGACAGCCGGCGATACCCCTCCGGACCGCGGGCCAGCACCAGCAGGTGCGGGCCTGGCGGATCGGGCTCTTCGGTGCGGGCCGCGCCACCCAGCGAGAGTTCCGCGCCGAACACGGTGCGGATGTCCAGTTCCCTGGCGGCTTCGGCGAAGCGCACCACGCCGTACAGGCCGTCGTGATCGGTCAGGGCAATGGCGCGTAGGTCCAGCCGCTGCGCTTCTTCGACGAGTTCTTCCGGAGTGCTGGCCCCGTCGAGGAAGCTGTATGCCGAGTGGGTGTGCAGTTCGGCATACGGCACTGCGGAACGCTGCCGGTGATCGTCGAGACGTTCATAGGCTTCCCGTTTGCGCGACCAGGCGGGGCTGTCCCCGCCGTCACCCGTCGGTTCGCCTTTCCCCATCGGCATGCCTGCGCGGCGGGGCTTGCTGTTGAGCACCCGCTCCATCTCGCCCCAGGTCTTCGGCCCGTCGTTCCAGCCCATCGCCCGAGTTTACTCGAACATGCGTTCGATCAGCTAGCCGAGGGAAGATGGCGCCATGACACAGAAACTCGAAGGCGCGGTCGCGCTGGTCACCGGCGCCAGCAGCGGTATCGGCGAGGCGACAGCACTTGCCCTGGCGGCCGAAGGTGCCACGGTGGCCGTCCTGGCCCGCAGACGCGACCGGCTCACCGACCTGGCCGAACGGATCACCGAGGCCGGTGGCTCCGCCCTGGTCGTCGAGGCCGATATCACCGAGGCCGGCGCCGCCACCGCCGCCGTCGACCAGGTCGTCAGTGACCTCGGCCGCCTGGACATCGTGGTGAACAACGCCGGCATCATCACCATCGGACCAGCCGCGCAGTCGTCGACCGACGACTGGGACGAACTGCTGGCCGTCAACGTCCACGGCCTGCTCTACGTCACGCGGGCCAGCCTGCCCCATCTGGTCACCGCGGCAGCCGACTCCCCGCGCGGGGTGGCCGATCTGATCAATGTCAGCTCCACCGCCGGTCGGATCGCCCGGCCGAACAACTCGATCTACTCACTGTCGAAGTTCGGGGTCGGCGCCTTCACCGAATCGATCCGCCAGGAGATGATCGACAAGCGAGTCCGGGTCGGCGTCGTGGAGCCCGGCCGGGTGGCCACCGAGATCTCCACCCGCCTGCCCGAGGCGATCCGGACGGCCATCGACGCCCAGGCCGCCGAGATCGAGTCATTGCAACCGGCCGATATCGCCGACGCCATCACCTACATCGTGACCCGACCCCGCCATGTGGCCGTCAACGAGATCCTGATCCGGGCCGCCGAACAGACCTGGTGAGACGGTGCTACAGACAATCCTCAACTACTTCGGCATCGCGGTCTTCGCGGCGTCCGGCGCAATTGTCGGTGTCCGCAAGGGTTTTGACCTGTTCGGCATCGCCGCGTTGGGGGTGCTGACCGGCGTCGGCGGCGGCGTCCTGCGTGATCTGTTCATCGGCGTCAGTCCGCCGACGTCCATCCAGCACTGGCCGAACATCACCGTGTGCCTGATCGCGGTGGCGGTCACCACCCCGTTGGCCAGGATCGTCCTTCGCCTCAATCGGCCCGTGCTGGTCGCCGACGCGATCGGGATGGGGTTCTTCGCCACGTCGGGGGCGGCCATCGCGGTCGACCACGGCGCGTCCTGGTTCGCCGCCGCGTTGATCGGCATGATCACCGCCGTCGGTGGCGGAGTGCTGCGTGATGTATTGGCGCGGGAGGTCCCCCTGCTGATGGGTCCCGATGATCTGTACGCGGTGCCCGCGATCCTGGGTGCGATCACCTACGTGGTGATCGACGCCAACGGCCCACAGTGGATCGGCGTCGCGATCGGGGCCGTGGTGGCCACCGTCCTGCGGCTGGCGGCGCTGGTATTCAATTGGCGATTGCCGACCGGCCCAAGGGATTTGATCGTCGAACGCTAGTCACTGATGGGCGACGTAGCCCGTGCGGTACTTGTGCGGCGGAACGCCTATACTGCGGACGAAGTGAGAGCGAAACGAGGCGGGCGAAGCGAATCCCGACTGCTCGGCAATCCTGTCCACCGGGAGACGGGTGGTCTCGAGCAACCGGCGTGCCCGGTCGAGGCGCATCTGCAGCAGCAGTTGCAGCGGCGTCGTGCCAAGGCGTTCGCGAAAGTGCCGATTGAGGCTGCGCACACTGGTCGAGCCGTGCCGGGCGATGCTGCCGAGGTCCAGCGGCTCAAGTGCATGCGCCTCCATCCATTCGACGATCTCCTGCAGCGAATCATCCTCGGGCCGTATCGATTCGGCATACGGGGCTTGGCCACCATCGCGCCAGCTCGGCAGCACCAGTCGTCGCGCGGTCCGGTCTGCGAGGTCGGGCCCGCCGTCCTGACGTAGTAGGTGCAAGCACAGGTCAAGTCCTGCCGCGACCCCGGCGGAGGTCAATATCTGTCCGTCGTCGACGAACATCGCGCCCGCGTCGACGTCGACGTCGGGGTAGCGGCGCGCCAACACATCCGCCCACTGCCAGTGCGTGGTAACGCGTTTCCCGTCCAGCAAGCCGCTCGCGGCCAGCGTGAAAGCCCCGACGCAGATGGACCCGATGCGGGCCCCCGCGCCGTACGCTGCCCGCAGCACGTCGATCACGTCCTGGTCAGGTGGCACCAGGAAGTCCTGCTTGCCTGGCACGATGACGACGTCCGCTCCCACCGCCTCGTCGAGACCGAACGGGGTTCGAATCTCCACTGCGCTCCATTCGAGGTTGGTGGTGACGTCCTGGCCAGCGCAGACCCGAACGTCGTAACGCCGGTCGTCAGCGCCGGTCTCGGCCAACGCCACGTTGGCCATCCCGAACACCTGCCCGGGGATCATCAGCTCGAACCCTAGTACCCGCTGATATCCGAGCACGGCGACTATCATGGCCAGATCCTAGCAACATGTGTCTTTTTAGCCACTAGCGCTGCCGGGCACGCTGCTGCAGAGTTGAGGAACGCCAACTGCCGACGAAGGGCACACCATGACCATCCCCGACACCGCGTCCGCCGCGCGATTCGGATTACCCGATTCCTCCGTCGCCGTCGCGGCCCGCCAGCTCGTCTACGACGTGTCTCCCGAGTTCATCTACAACCACGCCATCCGCAGCTATCTGTTCGCGCGGGAGTTGTCGGCGGCGCAGGGAACCCCTGACGACGAGTTGCTGTTCCTCACCTGCGTCCTGCACGATCTGGGAGCCACCGAGTACGCGAACACAGATCAACGGTTCGAGGTGGACGGTGCGGATGCTGCCGCGCGTTTCCTCACCGAACACGGCATCGAGGCGGCGCGTGTCGAGACTGCGTGGACGGCGATCGCACTGCACACCAGCATCGGGTTGGCCCACCGGTTCGGCCCGCTGGCTGCGGTGGCGCAAATGGGTATCGGCACCGACATCGTCGGTACCGCCAAACAGCTGCTGCCAGAAGGATTCGCCGATCGCGTGCATACCGCCTGGCCCCGACACGATCTCGGTTATGCCCTTGCTGCGGTCGTCGCGAAACAGGCGCAGCGAAATCCCGCCAAGGCACCGCGGCTGACCCTGCCCGCGCACTTCCACCAGCTGGTATACGACATTCCTTCGCCCACAACGTGGTTCGATGTCGTCGAGGCTGCCGGCTGGAACGACCGTCCCGTCCCGGTGGCCGAAATATCCGGTACATGAAAACCAAGATCGTCAAAATTCCGGTCCTCGGCGACCACCTCGTCAACACCTATCTGCTGATCGGGCGGCGCCCCATTCTGGTCGACTGCGGCATGCCCAGTAGCGGCGATCGCATCTGGAACGGCATCACCGAGGCCGGCGTCGACCCCACCGATCTCGAGATGATCATCGTCACCCATGGTCACGTCGATCACTTCGGCGCCGCCGCCGAGCTCCAGGCTCGCACCGGCGCTCCCGTGGCGGCTCATGCCGGCGACCTGGCCACCTATCGGGCTGGTCACTCCGACCGCGCCCAGCGTCAGCCGATCGGTGTCTTCGGACGCGTCTTCACCCGGACACCACCGCCGAACGAGGTTACTCGACCTCTGCACCCCGATCGTGTTCTGACCGGCGAATACCGCCTCGACGACCACGGCATCGACGCCCGGATAATCCACACCCCCGGCCATACCCCGGGATCGGTGTCGGTGTTACTCGATCAGGGTGACCTGATCGCCGGTGACATGCTCACCGGCGGTTTTCTCGGCCTGCTGCAGTACCGGCCCTCTCATCCGCCCTTTCACGACGACCCTGCGCAAGCACTCGACAGCCTGCAGGCCGCGCTGAATCTGGGACCGCACACCTTGCACCTCGGACATGGCGGCCCGATGGCCGCCGCCAGCGTGCAACGTTGGCTGGATCGCCAATTGTCCAAGCGAGGCCACGCTAGGGCAGATCTTCGTCGCTGAGCTGCTCCCTGGGCACCACGACCATCGGAACTTCAAGCACCCGAAGCATTTTCGCCGCCGTCGAGCCGAGGAACAGCCGCCGCGGTGCGCCGAGCCGGCTGGACCCGACCATGATGAGATCGCCGTCGCTCCATTCGAGCTTGTTCACCGCCGCCTCCACCGTGGGCCCGTCGGTGATCGTCGAGACCACCGGAAAATCTTCGGGCAGAGCACTTTTCGCCGATTCCAGGGTCTGGGACGCGTGGGCCAGCGCCCGCTCGCGCACCGCCTCGGCGTCACCGCGCAACGATCCGTACATCGGATCGAGGGCCACCAGGGAGACCAGCCGCAGCGGTGTGCCCGCCGCACCGCTGGCCCGCACCGCGGTCTGCAGCAGTAGGTCGGCACCTTTGCGTTCACCCAGGGCGCAGGTCACCTCGCGGACGCGGTCCACCTTGGAATAGCGGGTACCGTGCGGGGCCAGCGCCAGCGGCACCGGCGACGAGTACAGCAGATCGCGGGTGACCGAGCCGATCGTGTATCGGCCCATCAGGCCGTCACTCGCTGCCCCCACCACGATGGAGTCCACCTGCAGCCGGGCGGCCTGCTGAATCAGCCCCTCGGCGAACGACTCGTTGAAGCTCACGTGTGTGGCGACGTCGACATCGTCGGGCACGGTCGCAGCGGCGTCATCGAGCCACTTCTGCGCCTGCGCGGCCAGGATCTCCTCGTATCCGCCCACTGCCACCAGACCGGTCGGCACTCGATCCGGCGGCAGCACGATGCACAGATCGAGCTCCGCGCCGAGCGTGCGGGCCAGCCGAACCCCGAGGGTCAGGCCGTCGTCTCCGCTTGGGGTGGCGAGATAGCCAACCAAAAGCCTCATCGTGAGTACCGCCCGTCGTTGTCAGAACGTCGGGTTCATCCTGTCAACGTGGGCAGCCGTCCATCGCCGTTCGCCCAAAGCCGCTATCCCGAGTAGGTGGCGACCCCGTCTTCGAGGACCAGTCGGGCCCCGGAGCCGTCGACGGCGGCGGCTTCGGTGGTGAACACCGCCTCGCCGGGACCGGTGCGCCAGATCGAGGTGGTCAGCGTCTCGCCGGGAAACACCGGGGAGGTGAATCGTGCGCTGATCCCGGTGATCCGCGACGCGTCGCCCTGGCCGAGGTCGGCGACCAGCGCACGGCCGGCGAAACCGTAGGTGCACAGCCCGTGCATGATCGGCTTCGGGAAGCCCGCCAGGGTCTGGGCGAACCAGGGATCGCTGTGCAGCGGATTGCGGTCACCGGAGAGCCGGTAGATCAGCGGCTGGTCCTCCCGGGTGGGCATGACGGTGCGGGAATCGGCCACCCGATCGGGAACCGCGGGTGCGGTCGCCCGCTCGCCCGGGACGCCGCCGAACCCGCCGGCCTTGCGGATGACGAACGTCGTCAACGTCTCGGCGACCAGTTCAGAGGTCTGCGGATCGGTGCCGCGGGCCCGCAGGACCACGATGGCATTCTTGCCTTCGCCCTTGTCCTGGATGTCGGCGACGTCGGACGCGACGTTCAGCGTGCCGGCCGGCGGCAGCGGCGCGTGCAGGGTGATCTGCTGCGATCCGTGCAGCAGCAGACCGAAATTGAAGTCACCCACGTTGGCCAATGCCGGGAAGCCCATGCAGGCGATGACGGCGTAGGTGGGGAGCACCTGCTGGGGAATGTCGTGGCTGTTCTCGGTGGTGTACGCCAGATCCGCGGTGCCACAACCGACGCCGAGTGCGTACAGCATGGTGTCGCGGTCCGTCCAGGTGAAGGTCTGCGGCTTCCCCGTCGTACCAATGGCATTGGGATCGATCGGCATGGGTGCTCCCATCCTGGACTTCACGGTGGTGGACAGTCCGACCCTATCGGGCCGGCGAATTTTCTCGACCCGGTTCTGCGGCCCGGGACCAACCATGGCTTAGTAGTGGTCGTGGCGGAGTCGTTGAAGGACATTCTGGAACTGTTCAGGTTGGTGGACGCCGGCGACGGCATCTTCCTCGGTCCGCAGCCTGCCCCCGCCGCCGAGCGGGTTCGGGTGTACGGCGGCCAGGTGGTCGGGCAGGCGATGATGGCGGCGGCCCGGACCGTGGCGACGCGTCCGATGCACAGCCTGCACGTGTCGTTTCTGCGGCCGGGCAATCCGAACGCCCCGCTGCAGTACGACGTGACGTCGCTGCGCGAAGGCCGCACGTTCTCCACGCGTCGGGTGTCGACCAGCCAGGGCGGGGTGCTGGTGATGGAGGCGATGGTCTCCTTCATCGAACCGATCGACGGCGACGACTATCAGCAGCCGATGCCCGCTGTCGCTGCGCCGGAATCGTTGACGCCCTTCGCCGATCAGTTGGCGCCGTACGCCGGTGAGGACTACAGCACGCAGGTCCGCCATCGGGTCTTCGAGATGCGCTACATCGACAACCCACCCAGGGTGTCCGTGGACGGCGCGCGGCCGGCCGAAGCGGTCTGTCGGCTGTGGATGCGCGCCGACGAAGAGGTGCCGCCCGAGGTGCACGATGATCCGTTGCTGGCCAACTGCCTGCTGGCCTACGTCAGTGACTGGACGATCCTCGATCCGGTGCAGATCGGCATCGGCAAGACGTGGCAGAGCCTGGAGGCGATGGCCTCGCTGGATCACGCGATGTGGTTTCACCGGCCGGTCGATTTCTCCGACTGGCTGCTCTACGAGCAACGCTCCCCCAGCGCGGTCGGAGGTCGTGGCCTTGGATACGGCGCGATCTACAACCGCACCGGCGCGCTGGTCTGTACGGTGACCCAGGAGGGCTATCTGGGACGGCTGAAAAGGGGAAGCTAGATGCCACAGCTATCTCGTCGAGCACTCGGTAAGGCGACCGCGGTGGCAGTTGCCGCGCTGGTGGTGGGTGCGTGCGGATCCGCACCACCTGCGCCCCCGTCGATCACGCTGACGTTCGTCCGGCACGCCCAGTCAGAGGGCAACGCCTCCGGCATGATCGACACCGCGGTGCCGGGTCCGAACATCACCGCAGATGGTGAGCAGCAGGCCCAAAAAGCCGCAAATGAGCTGCGCGGCAATGATTATGACGGCATCTACGCCTCGACCATGGTGCGCACCCAGGAGACCGCCGCGCCGCTGGCCAAAGACCTCGGCGAACAGGTCAACGTGCTGCCGGGGCTGCGGGAGATCTCCGCAGGCCGGTTCGAAGGACAGCCGGAAGCCGCCGCCGCAACGACCTATTTCGTGGCGCCGATGGCGTGGCTGCACGGCAACCGCAACGCGGCGATTCCCGACTCCGTTAACGGCAACGAGTTCAACGACGAGTTCACCGCGGCAGTACAGAAGATCTACGACAGCGGCGACAAGAAGCCGGTCGCCTTCTCCCACAGCGCGGCGATCATGCTGTGGACGCTGATGAACGTCAAGAACGGCAAGGACAGTCTGCTGTCCAGCCATCCCCTGCCCAATACCGGACGTGTGGTGATCCAGGGCAATCCGATCACCGGTTGGAACCTGGTCAACTGGGACGGCATCACCGAGTTCGGCCCCTAGCCGTTCGTGAGGTTGTTGACGTTTGCCCAGTGAGCGGCCACGATGGCTCGCATGCGCTCTGTCGTTACCGGCGGTACCGGGTTTATCGGCAGTCGGGTGGTCGCGCGAATTCTGGCCACCGAACCCGACGCCGTGGTCTGGGTGCTGGTCCGCCGCGGCTCACTGGCGCGGTTCGAGGAGCTCGCCATCAGCTGGGGTGATCGGGTGCGGCCGCTGGTCGGTGACCTGACGGCAGCAGACCTGGGCTTATCGGATGCCTCGGTGGTCGAGTTGGGCGATATCGACCACGTGGTGCACTGCGCGGCGCTTTACGACGTCACCGCCGGTGAGGCCGAGCAGCGAGCCGCCAACGTGGACGGCACCCGCGCGGTGATCGGCCTGGTCGAGCGGCTGGGTGCGACGCTGCATCACGTGTCGTCGATCGCCGTGGCGGGCACCTTTACCGGTGACTACACCGAGGACGACTTCGACGTCGCGCAGGAGCTGCCGACGCCGTATCACCGGACGAAGTTCGAAGCCGAGCTGTTGGTCCGCTCCACCCCCGGGCTGCGGTATCGCGTGTACCGGCCCGCGGTGGTGGTGGGCGATTCACGCACCGGCGAAATGGACAAGATCGACGGTCCCTACTACTTCTTCGGCATCCTGGCGCAGCTGGCGCGGCTACCCAAGTTGACGCCGATCGCGCTGCCCGACTCCGGGCGGACCAATATCGTGCCGGTCGACTATGTCGCCGACGCGCTGGTCGCGCTGATGAGGATGACTGACAGGGACGGCCAGACGTTTCACCTGACGGCACCGCAATCGATCGGCCTGCGCGGCATCTACCGGGCGGTGGCACCGGCCGCCGGGTTGCCGCCGATCCGGGCCGCGCTGCCGCGGGCCGTCGCTGCGCCGTTCCTGGCCGCGCGAGGCCGGGCCAAGGTGTGGCGCAACATGGCCGTCACGCAGCTCGGCATCCCCGCCGAGATCCTCGACGTCGTCGACCTGGTTCCGACGTTCACCTCAGACAACACGCGAGAAGCGTTGTCCGGCAGCGGAATCGACGTTCCAGACTTCGCGTCTTACGCCCCCGTGCTGTGGCGGTACTGGGCTGAGCATCTCGACCCGGACCGGGCTCGGCGCAGCGATGCGGCCGGTCCGCTCGCCGGCAAGCACGTCATCATCACCGGCGCCTCCAGCGGGATCGGCCGGGCGTCTGCGCTGGCGGTCGCCGCCCGCGGGGCGACGGTGTTCGCGCTGGCGCGCAACGCCGACGCGCTGGACGACGTGGTCGCCGAAATCCGCGCCGCCGGTGGTCAGGCTCATGCCTTCACCTGCGATGTCACCGACTCGGCTTCG
Organism: Mycobacterium sp.; assembly: GCA_040511255.1. Classification (GTDB taxonomy): domain Bacteria; phylum Actinomycetota; class Actinomycetes; order Mycobacteriales; family Mycobacteriaceae; genus Mycobacterium. Next base: position 16,003 of record JBEVHL010000317.1, read on the forward strand.
GTCGATCACACCGTCAAGGACATCCTCGGCCGGTTCGGCCACGTCGACTACCTGGTGAACAACGCAGGCCGGTCGATCCGGCGGTCGGTGACGGCGTCGACCGACCGGTTGCACGATTACGAGCGCGTGATGGCGGTGAACTACTTCGGGGCGGTCCGCATGGTGCTGGCGTTGCTGCCGCACTGGCGGGAGCGCCGGTTCGGCCACGTGGTCAACGTATCCAGCGCAGGGGTGCAGTCCACCTCGCCCCGCTACTCGGCCTACCTGCCGAGCAAGGCTGCGCTGGATGCGTTCGCCGAGGTGGTGTCCGCCGAGACCCTGTCGGATCACATCACGTTCACCACGATCCACATGCCGCTGGTCCGCACGCCGATGATCGCGCCGTCGCAGCGGTTGAACGCAATTCCGGCGATCACCGCCGAGCACGCCGCAGCGATGGTGGTGCGCGGGCTGATCGACAAGCCGATGCGCATCGACACCCCGCTGGGCACGCTGGCCGACGCCGGCCGGTATCTCGTGCCGAAGCTGTCCCGGCGGGTGTTGCACCAGCTGTACCTGGGTTATCCGGATTCACCGGCGGCCCGGGGCGTGGTGGGTGGGAACCAACACAGCGTGGTGGGTGGGAACCAACACAGCGTGGTGGGTGGGAACCAACACAGCGTGGTGGGTGGGACGCGGTTGGATTCCGACGTTGCCGAGCCAGCCCCGACCGTGACCAGGCGTCCCACCCCGCCGGCGCGCAGCACGCGCGGTCTGCGGGTGCCGCGACCGGTGAAGCAGCTGGTGCGACGAGTGCCCGGGGTGCACTGGTAGCTGGCGCCCCAGGTGGGGTCGGTGCCGGTAGTGTCTGCGGAATGACTGCTGCGGCAAGCCCATCCGCAGTGCCACCGCTCCCGGTGTTCGCCGACGTCGACACCGGCGTGGACGACGCGATGGCGCTGGTGTACCTGCTCGCCAGCGCGGACGCGAACCTGGTCGGCATCGCCTCGACCGGCGGCAACGTCTCGGTCGATCAGGTGTGTGCCAATAACCTTGGCCTGCTTGAACTCTGCGGGGTCGCCGATGTGCCGGTGTCGCGCGGTGCGGCGCAGCCGTTGAGCACCGCGATGCGCACGGCCGAGGACACCCACGGCCCGGCCGGCCTGGGTTATGCCGATCTGCCCGCCACCGATCTGACGTTGACCGACTACGACTCCGCCGAAGCGTGGATACTCGCCGCGCACGCCTACCCCGGCGAGCTGATCGGCCTGGCAACCGGGCCGTTGACGAACCTCGCGCTGGCCTTGCGCATCGAACCCGCCCTGCCGACACTGCTGCGTCGCCTGGTGATCATGGGCGGGGCGTTCGACTACCGCGGCAACACCACACCGGTGTCGGAGTGGAACATCGCCGTCGACCCCGAGTCCGCCGCGGAGGTGTTCGCCGCGTGGGGCAACGTCGAGACCCCCGGAGTTCCCGAGCTGCCGATCGTGTGCGGGTTGAACATCACCGAGAACATCATGCTGACACCGAAGATCCTGGCGCGGCTGGCTTCAGCCGCCGACTCCCCTGCCATGACGATGAACGTGCTCGACGAACGGGGCCACCGCTCCGCGGCGGCCAACCCCCTGATCCGGGCTCTCGAAGACGCCATGCGGTTCTACTTCGAGTTCCATTTCGACCAGGGCGAGGGGTATTTGGCGCACCTGCATGACCCGTTCGCCGCCGCCATTGCGCTCGATCCCGGACTGGTGAGCACCCGGCCGGCCACCGTGGACGTGGAGTTGGACGGCACCCTGACCAGAGGGATGACGATCGCCGACTGGCGTGGGATGTGGGGTCGCCCCGCCAATGCGGCGATTGCGGTGGGCAGTCCCCAGGGTGCCACCGAGCCATTGGCGACGGTGTTCTTCGACAGGTTCATCGAACGGGTCGCGCCGTATGCCCGTCAGTTCGGCTGAACACTGCTATCCGCTACTCATAGACCCCCTCCACATACCACCGGCTGCGCCGATAGCACAGCAGTAATGCTGGACCGGATTCGTTTGTCGCGGAACCACTTTCCAGCAGAACTTGGACCCGTGCGGTGCGGCCGGCCTGTTCTGCCTGCGGGTCCCACCAGCGCTCGTCGACCGGCCATGGGCCCGCCCACCAGCTCAGCTTGCCCGAAAAGGCAGAACGGGCCACCCGGTTGGGTTGCTGGGCGGGCGTAGGCGCGTCCGCGGTGGCACCCAGCTGTGCGGGTTCCGCCGAGAACAACCCCCGGCCGGTCACCCGAACCGAATTGCCATGGATGTCAAGCAGTTCCACCGGATCGTCCAGCAGCACCGTCGGCGCCGGTTCCGGTAGCCGCCCCGGCCACGGCTGACCGGGATCGGCGCGCGGAATGAGTTCATCACCCAGCGGCACCCACGTGATGCGTTCGGCGGGTCCGCGGCCGCCGCTGAGCACCGGCATCTGCACCGCTTCGGGGCCGAGCAGACCCTGCACGCGAATCAGGGCACGCCGAGCCCGCAGCCGGTCATCGTCCCCGGTGCCACCCCACAGCGGCAGTTGCAACGCCCCCGCGGACACCACTTCCACCGGCTGCAAGCGCAATGTGGTGATGGGGGCCGTCGGCCGATCACCGGCGTTGCGTCTGTTCAGCCAGCCGTCCAACTGCCAGCGAACCCGATCGGCGGTGGCGTCTTCGGTCAGCGGCTCAGCACACCGCCACACCCGGCTGAGCGCCTCACCGTTGGCGGTGACGGCGTGAATGGCCAGCCTGGTACACCCGACACCTGCCGACTCCAGGCTGCGGTGCAGTTCACCGGCCAACGATCGACCGGCGAACGCAGCGGCATCGATGCGATCGATCGGCGGGTCGCAGACCATCACGGCATCCAGCTCAGCAGCAGGCTCTCGGCCCGAGGGGCCCCGCATCGGCTCCGCACGGGCAAGCCGATGCGCCACCATCGCGTCGGCACCGAATCGCGATACCACATCGGCCCTGGACAGTGCCGCGAACTGACCGATGGTGCGAATACCCATGCGCCACAACAGGTCCACCAGATCATCGCGACCTGCTGCGGCGAGGCTGGGTTCGGTGGCCAGCTGCCGGATAGACAGCGCGGCCAGGAATGGCGCATCCTTGCCCGGCTCGATGACCCGGCCCGCCCGGGCAGCGAAGACGGCGGTGGGCAATTGATCGGCAATGCCGACCTGGCATTCAGCACCTGCGGCCGCCACCGCGTCGACCAACTTCTCGGCAGCGGTGTGCTCGGATCCGAAATAGCGCGCCGCCCCACGCACCGCCAGCACCAACAGCCCGGGGCGAAGCACCTCGGCGCGAGGCACCAGGTCGTCGACCGCGACCGTCACCCCTTCGAAGAAGCGGGCGTCCCGGCCGGGGTCGGCAGCCACCACATGCAGATGCGGACAGCGGGCCTGCGATTCCCGCCTGCGCAGCCCTCGCCGCACCCCGGCTGACCGCGCCGCCGAGGAACACGCGATCACCCGGTTGGCCAGCGTCACCGCCACCGGGGCGGTGGCCGGTAAACCGACGGCGGCAGCGGCAGCCACCGCCGGCCAGTCCATGCACCAGATCGCCAAGACTCGCGAGGACATCTCAACTCACCCGGGCCCGTCCCACGCTGCGACCCCTGGCTCGCATCGCCAACCGGACCTGGCTGATCCGGCCGAAACCGGGCACCGGGCCGCCCGACATCTCATAACCACAGACCCTGGCATCCAGCCGGATCGGTGCCCCCTGCCAATCACCACCGGTGACCAGCAGGGTGCAGCCCTTGTGCTGAGCCCTGGCCGTCACCGCCCTGGCCCGGGTCGGCGACACAATACGGCCGCCCAACCCGAGCACCACCAGATCCATCCCGTCCATCAGCACCGCGGCCACCTCGACCGGATCGGTGCCAGGATCGGGGATCACCGCGAGCCGACTGAGGTCCGCTCCCATCTCTGCGGCAGCCAACAACCCGGCACCCAGTTGCCCGATCAACGCCACATGACCGCCGGCAGCGGTCACCGCAGCCGCCATGCTCAGCGGCAGCGACCGCGCTCCCGTCAGCACGCCCACCACTCCCCTCGGCAACCCGGCCGGGAGCAGTTCCACCAGCGATTCGGGCACTGGTAGCAAATTTTCTGAGCTGGGCAGTAGGTCGGGACCGTCGTCCTGACCCCGACGCCCGGCCCCCACCTTGCCCGAGACGGCAGCCATCTGCTTGCGCAGCTGTTGTAGCTGCTCAGCACGGTCGCGCTGCTGCTGATCGAGGGCTAATGCCGCCGTCATCGCCCACCTTTCAGCATCGTCGATATCTACTGTGTTCGAACGCATGTTCGATAGAGCGAGTAAACACCCACCCACCGACAGCGTCAAGCGGTCAGAGGCGCCCGATGCGCACGGGGTTGATGTGATTTCTGAGGCGCCCTACGGCAAGCAATTAGCCGAGTGGCCTCCTCAGCAACGAGGAATTGCGCAGACGCTCAGCCCAGCGACGTCGCAGCTGCACGCAGCTCCGCCAGGGCAGCCAACGCATGCTGGGCCAACCCACTGTCGTCGCGCTCGCCTTCCGACCACCGGGTGTAACCCCGCTTGAACGCCAGCACCCCCAACTCGGCGGCGAGATGCGCCGTCGGGTCGGCAACACCGCGAGCGACGAGCGCGGCGGTCATGGCGGCCGCGAGACCGACGCTCTTGAGGGCGTCGCGCTCCTGAAGTTCGGTACTGGCCGCCACTGCCGCCTTCAGGCGGGGGCCGAGTTCGCGGTTCGCCGGGCCCATGGCACCCGACGCGCGCTCGAGACCGGCGGCAACCGCCTCCAGCGGGCTGGCGCTCGCCGGCGCTTCGGCGATCCCGTCGGCGAGCAGCTTGCTCAGCGTCTCCTGCCCGGCGACCAGGAGTTCACGCTTGTCCGAAAAGTGCCGGAAGAACGTGCTTTTGGTGACTCCGGCGCGTTCGGCGATCTGCGCCACCGTGGTGGTGTCGTAGCCCTGCTCGGTGAACAGGTCGACGGCAGCGACCACAAGTCGTTCGGTCGCCCCCGGTTCCCATCGAGCCATGGCGTCATCCTAGGTGATGGGACTCATGTCCCGTCGGTATGTACAGTGATGGGACAACTATCCCGTCACTCGTAGGAGAGCTCATGCACGTCTTCGTCACCGGCGGAACCGGAGTCATCGGCTCCGCGGTCCTCGCCGAACTCCTCGACAACGGCCACACCGTTCTCGCGCTCGCCCGCTCGGACGAATCCGCGCAAGCAGTCCGAGACGTCGGTGCCGAGCCGCTGCGCGGAGGACTGGCCGACCTCGACGTCTTACGCACCGGCGCCGCGCAGTCCGACGGCGTGATCAGCCTGGCGTTCGGCCGCGACTACAGCAGTGCAGACGCGTTGGCGCAGAACATCATCGAGGAAAGCGCCGCACTCGCCGCACTTGGGGAACAGCTCATCGGAAGTGCTCGCCCGATCGTCACCGTCTCGGGCACGCCCTGGGTGCCGGGCCGCACCTCCACCGAGGCCGACCCGATACCGACCGAGGGCCCGGTGGGCGGCCGCGGGCGGTCGGTCATGGCACTGCTGGATCTCGCCTCCCGCGGTGTGCGCAGCACTGCTGTCCGCCTACCGCGCACGGTGCACAACCGGGGCGAAGGCGGATTCGCCGGCCTGCTCACCGATGTCGCCCGCCGTTCCGGCGTCGCCGGCTACCCGGGCGACGGCACCCAGCGCTGGCCGGCCGTGCACGCACTCGACGCAGCGGTCCTGTTCCGCCTGGTCCTGGAGTCAGCACCGGCCGGGACCGCCTGGCATGCCGTCAGCGACGAAGGTGATGCGGTGCGCGACATCGCGACGGTCATCGGCCGCCGACTGGGCCTGCCGGTCGAGTCAGTCCCGGAGGAGAATTTCGGCCCGTTCGGCCCTATCTTTGCCATGGACCAACCGTCGTCGAGCGTTCAGACCCGCGCCGCGCTCGGGTGGCAACCGACGCACCCCAGCCTCCTCGACGACCTGGAGAACATCGAGCCCTAGACGGCGGCGCCCCGGCGGACCAGCGCCAGCACCGTGGCAGCGGTGGCGAACATGCCGGCGAAAACCCGGTTCACCAACCGTTGCTGGCGGGTGCCGAGCAGCCTCAACAACCGGGTCGCCAACCCGGCGTACACACTCATCACCATGATGTCGACGACGATCAGGGTCGCCCCGATGACGAGATACTGCGACGGCAGCGGCGCATTCGGCACCACGAACTGCGGCACCACGGCGAGGTAGAACACCAACGCCTTCGGGTTGGTCGCGTTGACCAGAAAGCCCCGCAGCAGCAGCTGCTTTCGTCCTTGGGTCGCCGGTCCTTGCATCTGATCGCGCAGGTCGTGGCTGGAGGCGCGCCACTGCCGAACCGCAAGGTAGAGCAGGTACGCGACCCCGAGGAACTTGATCACGGTGAACGCCACGATCGACTCGGCCACCACCGCGCCCAGACCGACTGCCACCAAAGTCAATTGGAGCAGCAGTCCCAGCTCCTGCCCGACGATGCTCCAGTACGTCTTCAGCAGCCCGTTGGTCAGACCCGAGGACATCGACTGAATAGCGCCTGCGCCCGGCGAGAACGCGATCGCGATCGACGCCGCGAGAAAGCCCAGCCACAAATGCCAGTCCGTTGCCACGGTATGCACTGCTATCGACACACCCATTCAAACGAGGAGCGGCGCAAAACCGTTCGCTCTACTCCCACTCGATGGTGCCGGGCGGCTTGCTGGTGATGTCCAACACCACCCGGTTGACCTCAGGCACTTCGTTGGTGATTCGGGTCGAAATGCGTTCCAGCACTTCATAAGGCACCCGTGTCCAGTCGGCGGTCATCGCGTCCTCGCTGGAAACCGGGCGCAGCACGATCGGATGTCCGTAGGTGCGGCCGTCGCCCTGCACCCCGACCGAACGGACATCGGCCAGCAGCACCACCGGGCACTGCCAGATCTGGCTGTCCTGACCCGCGGAGGTCAGCTCTTCGCGGGCGATCGCATCGGCTCGGCGCAGGGTGTCCAGGCGTTCGCCGGTGACCTCACCGACGATCCGGATGCCCAGACCCGGACCCGGGAACGGTTGGCGCCCAACGATTTCCTCGGGCAGACCCAGTTCTCGACCGACCGCCCGCACCTCGTCCTTGAACAGCAGTCGCAGCGGTTCGACGAGCTTGAACTTCAGATCGTCGGGCAGCCCGCCGACATTGTGGTGGCTCTTGATGTTGGCCGTTCCGGTGCCGCCGCCGGACTCCACCACATCTGGATACAGCGTGCCCTGGACCAGGAAATCGATCTCAGAATCCGCGTCGCCCGCCGAGCCGACCAGGTCCCGCACCGCACCTTCGAACGCGCGGATGAACTCGCGGCCGATGATCTTGCGCTTGCCTTCGGGGTTGGTCACCCCGGCCAGCGCGGCGAGGAATCTCTCCTCGACGTCGACGGTGACCAGGTTGGCTCCGGTTGCTGCGACGAAATCGCGTTGCACCTGGGCGCGTTCACCGGCCCGCAGCAGACCGTGGTCGACGAACACACACGTCAACCGGTCCCCGATGGCCCGCTGCACCAGGGCGGCGGCCACCGCGGAGTCGACGCCACCGGAGAGGCCACAGATGGCCCGGCCGTCGCCGATCTGCTCGCGTACCTGTTCGACCAGGGCGTCGGCGATGTTGGCGGGTGTCCACTTGGCGCCGATGCCGGCGAATTCGTGCAGGAAACGACTGAGCACCTGCTGGCCGTGCGGGGTGTGCATCACCTCGGGGTGATACTGCACGCCGGCCAGGCGGCGGGCGCGGTTCTCGAAGGCCGCGACGGGCGCACCGGTGCTGGTGGCCACAACGTCGAATCCGCCGGGCGCGACGGTGACCGCGTCACCGTGGCTCATCCACACCGGCTGGTTCTCCGGCAGACCCGTATGGAGTTCGCCACCAACGACTTTCATGTCGGTGCGGCCGTATTCACTGGTGCCGGTGCGGGCGACGGTGCCGCCGAGCGCCTGCGCCATGGCCTGAAAGCCGTAGCAGATGCCGAACACCGGGACACCGAGGTCGAAGACTTCCGGATCCAGCTGCGGTGCGCCGTCGGCGTAGACGCTGGCCGGTCCGCCCGACAGCACGATTGCCTGCGGGTCCTTGGCCTTGATCTCGTCGATGGTCGCGGTGTGCGGGATGACTTCGGAGAACACCCGCGCTTCCCGGACCCGGCGTGCGATCAACTGGGCGTACTGCGCGCCGAAATCGACGACGAGCACAGGGCGCGGTGAGGATTCCACTGGTCCAGTCTAGTGGCGACCGGAGCCTGTCGCGGCGAGGCGCCGCTGACCTGCCGGAAACCGCCCTAGCTGCGTTGACGCACCCGCATCGGGATGGGTGCGGCGGGGATCACCGTCAGCGGCGTCAACGTAGGGAAATCCGGGCTGAGCGAAGTGATTTCGGTGCGCCCGACGATGGTCGCCAACGCCAGCGTGGCCTCCAGCAGTGCGAAGTGATCACCCATGCACCTGCGCGGCCCACCCCCGAACGGGAGGTACTGCCAGCGGTCCCGACCCGCGGAGCGCTCCGGGCTGAACCTGTCCGGGTCGAAGGTGAGCGGGTCCTCCCACAAGGTGGGGTCGTGGTGCAGTGCGTAGATCCCGACGACGACGAACGTGCCCGCCACCAGGTGGTAGCCGTCGACGTCGATGTCCTGCACCACCGTCCGGCCGGCTGCAGGCGCCGGCGGGCACAGCCGCATGGCCTCGTGCATGACCTGAACGGTGTAGCTCAGCTTCGGCACGTCCTCGTGCGTGAGGCGTCGAGGGCCCAGGGCCTGAACTTCGGCGGCCATCTTGTCCTGCAACTCAGGGCGGTGGCCGAGCGCCCACAGTGCGAACGACAGCAGGGTGGCGGTGGTGTCGTGGCCGGCGACCAGGAACAGCACCAGTTCGTCGCCGATGTCGGCGTCGGTCATCTTCTCCCCGGTTTGCGGGTCGACCGCATTCATCAGCGCTCGAATCAGGGGCGCGTCGCGGTCCGGGTCCGTCCGGCAGGCGTGCAGCATGTCGTCGATGAACGCGTGAATCGCGGCGCTGGCGGCCCGCGCACGTCGCTGTGCCCGGGTCGGGAACCAGCGCGGCAGGTTGACCGGGCGCATCGCCCGATCTGCGGCCCACGCGACACCGGTCCGCAGGGCTGGGCCCACCACGTCGATCCCTTCGCCCGACTGAATGCCCAGGACCGATCGACCGAGCGCCTGCAGTGTGAGCTCGCGCGATTCGACGTCGAGGTCGATCTGCCCGTCGTCAACCCAGCGCGCCGCGGCCTCTTCGGCGACGCCCGCCATGTGACCGGCGAAGCGCGGCACGTATTTCGGCGTGAACAGCGGTTGGATGGCGCGGCGGCGCGGCAGCCACTCATCATGCGGCAACACCAGCAGGTTGTCCCCGAACAACGCCCGCAGTTCCCAGGACATCGGCGTGACGCCGCGCTCGGCGAACGAGTCCGGATGCCCCAGGACGTCACGCGCCCCCTGCGGGGAGGTGACGAACACCATCGGCGGCGCCAGCCACGTCGGCGCGAGGTTGTTCAGCGTGACCGGGCCGCCTGCGTCGCGCAGGATCTCCGGCCCGGTGTCCAGCCGGCGGGTCACCGCTATCCGACGCCACAACGGCAGCGGATTCTTCGGTGGCGCAGGCAAAGTGGTCGACACGCGTACCTCGCAATGATCAGGGTCGGACGGACTCGGACCCCTTCAGCGTCGAACGTGATCCACCCTGATTATGGGGCTAGGTCTCACCGTCACCGGCCACCACAGGATGGTGAGTCGGGTCGGGCTGGACACAGCCGACGGTCTGGTGCACCGCTCTGGTCAATTCCAGAATCTGCTGGGACAGCTCGATCAGCTGGCAGTTCTGCTTGTCCTCCAACTGGACAAGCTGCCACTGGTGGTCGGCGATCACCTGTCGCTTTGCATCCGCTCGGTTCTGACTGATCATCACGAACGTGGACAGGAATATCGCCTCCAGCGACACGATCATCGTCAGCAGGCCGAACGGATAGGCCTCGACTTCGAACAGGATCCAGACCGCGAACCAGACGACGTGCAGATAGACGAAAGCCATCGATCCGGCGAAAGTGGTGATCTTGTCGGCGATGCGATTCTGCAAGCTGTTGGCCCGCTGCTCGGCGTGCTTGAGCAGCGCCGGACTGTGGGTCGGGGTGTGCGGGGCGTTCGGAGACTCGATTGACATGGCTCACGGTAACTAGCCGCAGCGCATCGCCCCGCATCCGCGCAGCGCATTCACAGCGTTCAGCGAGTCGACGCCACAGGTTCGATCGGCAACTGGCGCAACGCTGCAGGCGCATGGGCGGGCACCACGGGATGCTCCGGCGCGATCGGCGCCAGCCGCTGGTACGGCTGGCCCTGTGCGGGCCGCAGGTCGGCCTGGCCCTTGTTGGGCCAGAGGGCAGCTGCCCGCTCGGCCTGGGCGGTGATGCTCAGCGACGGGTTCACGCCCATGTTCGCCGAGATGGCAGCCCCGTCGACGACGGACAGTGTCGGGTAGTTATGTACCCGATGGTACGGATCGATGACGCCGTGCTCTGCACTGTCACCGATGGCCGCGCCGCCGAGGAAGTGCGCCGTCAGCGGAATGTTGAACAGTTCGCCCCAGGTACCGCCCGCGACGCCGTCGATCTTTTCCGCGATCCGGCGGGTGACTTCGTTGCCGGCCGGGATCCACGTCGGGTTCGGTTCGCCGTGGCCCTGCTTGCTGACCATGCGGCGCAGACCCAGCTTGCTGCGCTTGGTGTAGGTGGTGATCGAGTTGTCGAGATGCTGCATGACGAGCGCGATCATGGTGCGCTCGCTCCATTTGCGCGGATTCAGCAGGCGCAGTGTGCCCTTCGGGTCCTCCTGGGCGGTCTGCATCAGCTGCTTCCACCGCGGCACCCCGGTGCCGTCCGGCAGAACTCCGTCGGTCATCAACGTCTGCAGCAGGCCCATGGCGTTGGAACCCTTGCCATAGCGGCAGGGCTCGATGTGGGTGTCGCTGGTGGGGTGGATCGACGACGTGATGGCCACCCCGTGGGTGAGGTCGAGGTCGTCGCGCACCCGCAGCCGGCCGGCGCCGACGATCGACTCCGAGTTGGTCCTGGTGAGGACGCCGAGCTTGTCGGAGAGTTGGGGCAGCCTGCCGGTGTCGCGCATCTTGTGCAGCAACTGCTGAGTGCCCCAGGTGCCGGCCGCCAGGATCACGTGCGAGGCGGTGAACGTCTGCTTCTTCTTGCGGAGCCACCGCCCGGTCCTGGCGGTGTGGACGTCCCAGCTGCCGTCGGGCCTAGGTTGGAAGCTGGTCACGGTCGTCATCGGGATCACTTCTGCCCCAGCGGTTTCCGCCAGACCCAGATAATTCTTCAGCAGTGTGTTCTTGGCGCCGTAGCGGCAGCCCGTCATGCACGAACCGCACTCGATGCAGCCGGTCCGGGCCGGTCCGGCGCCACCGAAGTACGGGTCGGGCACGGTCACACCGGGAGCTTTTTGACCGTCGGGGCCGAAGAACACCCCGACGGGGGTGGGCACGAAGGTGTCACCGACGCCCATATCGTCGGCGACCTCCTTGAGGATGCGGTCGGCATCGGTGAAGGTCGGGTTGGTGACCACGCCGAGCATGCGGGTCGCCTGGTCATAGTGCGGCATCAGTTCGGCGCGCCAATCGGTGATGTGCGCCCACTGCTTGTCGGCGAAGAACGGCTCCGGCGGCACGTAGAGCGTGTTGGCGTAGTTCAGCGACCCGCCGCCCACGCCGGCACCCGCGAGGATCATGCAGTTGCGCAGCAGGTGGATGCGTTGGATGCCGTACATGCCGAGCTTGGGCATCCAGAGGAACTTGCGGAGGTCCCACGACGTCTTCGCCATGTCCTCGTCGGCGAACCGGCGACCGGCCTCCAGCACGCCGACGCGGTAACCCTTTTCGGTCAGCCGGAGTGCGCTCACGCTGCCCCCGAAACCCGATCCGATGATGAGGACGTCGTAATCCGGCTCCATCAAATCATTATTAACTTACTGCTCGGTAACATGCCAGCGAGGTCACCCTAAGTTCGTCGGCCGTATCTTTGGCGAGCAGACGCAAAGGCCCCACGACACGCCGCCCCGAGTGGGCTGTTTGCGTCTGCTCGCGGGGAGAAGTTAGTTGCCGACCGCGAGGCCGACCTTCTGGAATTCCTTGAGATCGCAGTAGCCGGCCTTGGCCATCGATCGACGCAGGCCGCCAACCAGATTCATCGCCCCGAATGGGTCGTCCGACGGCCCCATCAGCACCTGCCGCAGCGACGGGCGCTCGCCCAACGCCACCTGCAGCAGCGCGCCGCGGGGCAGCGACGGGTGGGCTGCGGCGGACGGCCAGAACCAGCCATCGCCCAACGCCTCGGCCGATTCGGCCAGCGGGGTGCCGAGCACGACGGCGTCGGCGCCGCAGGCGATGGCCTTGGCCAGTTCGCCGGAGGTGTGGATATCGCCGTCGGCCAGCACGTGCACATAGCGGCCGCCGGTCTCGTCGAGATACTCGCGGCGGGCCGCGGCGGCATCGGCGATCGCGGTGGCCATCGGCACGCTGATGCCGAGCACCTCGTCGCTGGTGGTCACACCCGAGGTGGAGCCGTAGCCCACGATCACCCCGGCGGCGCCGGTGAGCATCAGATGCAGGGCGGTGCGGTGGTCGAGCACGCCGCCGGCCACCACGGGCACATCGAGTTCGGAGATGAAGGTCTTCAGGTTGAGCGGTTCGCCGTCGGACGCCACGCGCTCGGCCGAGATGATCGATCCCTGGATCACCAGCAGGTCGATCCCGGCCGCGACCAGTGACGGCGT
>JBEVHL010000318.1:0-2598 GCA_040511255.1 Mycobacterium sp.
GGCAGCAGCCAGCATTTCCTGCCGATCGCGGTACCTGCGGTAGATCGTGGTCTTGGCCACCTCAGCTCGCGCGGCGACCGCCTCGACGGTGACGGCCTTGGGGCCCTTGGCCCGCAGTAGTTCAAGGGCCGCAGCGGTAATCCGTTCATCGCGCGGAACGGGGTTAGATGGCATCGGCGCACCTCTTTCGCTCGTTCGTATCTCTCGCTGCTATGACGACGGAAATAATACGCTACACGTAGCGTTGCATACGAGGAGGTGGAAGACAATGAGCAATCAACGAGACCCGAGGGAGCGCGTGAGCAGTGCTGCACTGATGTTGCGCCTGCGTTGGATCGGTCGCAGTACTTGCCGGGTTGGTGCTCACTGGCGCCGTCTATCCGCTGATGGCAGCGAGCCACACCGGTGCAGCCATGGCCTCTGACACACCTCAACTCTGCAGACCGCCGGTGCGTAGGTCACCGGGCGAATCAGCTCGATCGGCTATCCACGCATCCGTCAGGGGTGCCCGGGTGGCTGCGGCGCGTCGAGGTCGAAACGGACGCCGATCATCCGGATCACAAAGCACACCGCCGCCGCACCCAGCGCGGGCAGTGTGCCCTGGTAGCCGAAGCTGGTGGCGGCCGCGGCGCAGCCGGCGCCGATCAGCGCGGGAATGGCGTAGAGCTCGCTACGAAGCACGGTAGGAATTCGTCCGATCATCACGTCGCGGATGGTTCCACCGCCCACGGCAGTGATGGTGCCGACGATCATTGCCTGGACCACGCCGAATCCCAAGTTCAGCGCCTTCTCGGCGCCGAGCACCGCGAACACACTCAATCCGACGGCGTCGAGCACGGTGATGGGCATGGTGAGCCGCTCGAGCCGACGGCTCAGAGCGAAGGCGATCAGGCCTCCACCGGCTGCCAGCGCCAGAAAGCGCCAGTCGACGAAGGTGGCCGGCGGCAAAGCATCCAGGAGCACATCGCGGATGGTCCCGCCGCCCAGACCGGTGGACATGCCGAGGGTGATGACCCCGAAGATGTCGAGCCGTTCAGCCCGCACGGCCGTCAGCGCGCCGTTGAGCGCGAACACGAAGGTTCCGGTGAAGTCGAGCGCCAGCAGCAACGGCGTTTCGGTCGACATGGCATGCGGTAGATCAAGCGCACACCAGCCGTACCGGTGTGGGTCCTGGCTTCCGATCGGAGGGCACCGTGTCCGCGTCATCGAATCTCGCCGACACCGTGCTTAGTGGGCTGCCGCGGGTACGGGACTGGCAAGAAGGGTTCTACCGCGATCTACACGAACATCCCGAGCTGTCGCATCAGGAGTTCGAGAAGGCCCGCAAGGTTGCTGACCGGCTGCGCGGATGCGGGTTTGAGGTGCATAACGGCATCGGCGGTACCGGTGTCATCGGAGTACTCGACAACGGGTCGGGCCCCGGTGTGTTGTTGCATGCGGACATGGACGCGTTACCCGTGGAGGAGGCCACCGGACTGGATTACGCCAGCACCGCCCGGGCAACCGACGCCGATGGCAACGAGGTTCCGGTGATGCATGCTTGCGGGCACGATGTGCACGTGACCGCGCTGCTTGGTGCGGCCCAGCTGCTGGCCGGCGGTGCTGATCATTGGGACGGCACCGTGGTTGCCCTGTTTCAACCCGCCGAGGAGACGGCCGACGGTGCTCGCGCGATGCTTGACGACGGTCTAGCGGAGTTGCTGCCAGCGGTCGACGTCGCGCTCGCGCAGCATGTTCTGCCCGCACCGTCTGGCAAGGTCGGCACCCGTGCCGGTCCGCTGTTGTCGGCCGCCGACAGCATGCCCATCACCGTCTACGGCCGGGGTGCGCACGGCTCCATGCCGCAGGCCGCGGTCGATCTAGTGGTACTGGCCGCGATGATCGTCGTTCGGCTGCAGACGATCGTGGCGCGGGAAGTCGCTCCGGGCGAATCGGCCGTGCTCACGGTCGGCAGCATCCGAGCCGGAAGCAAGAGCAACGTGATCCCCGATCAGGCCGTGCTGCAATTGAATCCGCGCACCTATAGCGAGCAGACCCGCACCGCAACGCTCAGCGCGATCCGGCGGATCGTCCACAATCACCCACCCGGTTCCGCTCAGAAAGATGTAGAGGTCTTCAACGCCGTCATCAACATGGTTGTGGCGGACGGTCTCCTGCTTTGGAGGCAACTCGACTTGGTAGACCTCAAACGCCGTGACGCCAAGACTTTCGCTGACCCGTTTGTCGAAGGGACTCGCCGCGGGGTGCGGGCCTGGCCCTGCGGCCAACGATGCTGGGTCGACGATCCGGTAGGGCACCTATCTGATTCTAGGTGCGGATCGCGCCCAATGGCGATGGGGTTAGCGAGGCGGCGGGCCGAGGTAGGTTCTCGCGAATCGTGGTGACGGATCGGCCATCTCTGTGAAGCACGCGCCAGCGGTCATCGGCGGGCTTTGACACCTTTGATGTGGTGGCGCTTGATGCGTCGACGTCCTGCGGAGTCAACGATCTCGAGATTGGTATACGGCAGCGGGAGGTCCGGATCGCAGACAAGGGCACGTGACGCAGGTGCCACTGCTTTGATGAAGGCGTACAGCATGTTTCGTTTAGCTGTTTTGA
>JBEVHL010000319.1:0-3026 GCA_040511255.1 Mycobacterium sp.
GTCGATAAACCCGCGGGGAGTGATGCCGAACCGGCTGCGGAACTCCTTGATGAAGTGCGACGGGCTGGCGTACCCGACCGCCCGTGACACCCCGGCCACCCCGAGTCGTTCCTCGAAGAGCAGTTCGCGCGCCTGGTTCAATCGCGCGTCTTTGACGAATTGATAGGGGGACTGGCCGGTCACCTCGCGGAAGGTGCGGGTGAACGCCGAGGGACTGAGGTGAACCCGGGCGGCGAGTTCGGCGACAGTCAGCCGCTCGGCGAGGTGCGCGTCGATAAAGCGCAGGGCCTCGGCGACCGGATTGTCCGCTGTCTGAGCGAAGTGCAGCATCCGGGCGAACTGCTCGCGCTCCAAGACCCGGTAGACCAGCTCCTGCAGATACAGCGGCGCCAGTACCCGCCGATCGGTCGCGAGCGTCAGCGACCGCAGAAACCTCAGCACGGCGCCCATCAACTCGTCGTCGAGCGGCGACACCACGCCGTCGGCGTCGCCCGCTGCGATGACGTCACCACCCTTCGGCGTCATGTCTGCCGAGATCTTCTGGACCAGTGTCGGATCGACCAACAGGACGAGATAGAGGAACGGCTCCCGTGGCGAGGCCGTCACCACCCGGGCGGTGAAATGCAGGTGACCGCGCAGCACCAGGTAGTTGAACCCGCCCGCGACCTCTGAGCGTCCGTCCGCGTGCACCGCCTTGCGGCCCTGTGCGACGATACCTATTGCCAGGGAACGGATCTCGTGCCACGGCGGTTCGGTCGGCTCAGTGAAGCGGTACACGATCAGCCCGGGCCACAGTCCGAGGTTGGCCCCGACTTGCGGAGCCAGACTGGCGACTTCGGTGATGAGGTCGGTCTGCCGCGCCATGACCACCATGACACTCGGGCGCGCACCGAACGTCCAATACCTGTTAGCCATCGAATAATAGGCAACGACTATGGTCACCGCGCGCTAGGCCGTCTACCATCGGAAAATGCTGCCTGAGCTCGATTTGCGTCTGCTGACGTACTTCGTCGCAGTCGCCGATGAGCTGCACTTCGGCCGGGCAGCTACCCGCCTGCACATCGCGCAGCCGTCGCTGAGTGTGCAGATCCGCAAGCTCGAACACACCCTCGGCGCGGTGCTCTTCCTGCGGAGCAACCGGCACGTCGAGCTGACGCCGGCGGGTCAGGTGCTCCTCGAGGAGAGCCGGCGGCTACTGGCCGACGCGGAACGGATCGTCGGCCTCACCCGTGCGGCCGCGCACGGTTCCGGCACCCGCAAGCTGGTGGTCGGATTCCAGGCGAACGCGGCCGCTGAGCTGACGCCGCAGATCCTCAGCTCGTTTCAGACCCAGTTCCCCGGGGTGCAGGTACAGATGCAGTCGTTCGATTTCACCGACCCGTACGTCGGGCTGGCCGACGGGTCGTCGGACGTCGCGTTCGTCCGGCCACCGCTGATGGTCCGGGACTGGCTGGCGCTGGAGACGCTGTTCGTCGAGCCGAGAGTGCTTGTGGTGTCGGCAAATTCACCGCTGGCCGAAGAGTCGTCGCTGAGCGTGCAGCAGCTGACCGACCAACACTTCGTCGCGCGCAAAGCGCCGGAGGAATGGCGAGACTTCTGGCTGGCCACGGACTCTCGCCAAGGCGAGCCCGTCCGGTTGGGCACCGAGGTGTCCACGGTGGACGAGTGTTTCGAGGCCATCCTGTCCCAGCGCGGCGTGGCATTCTCGCAGGCCTCGACCCAGCGGTTCTACGGCCGCCCTGGGCTCGCCTTCGTTCCCGTCACGGA
Source organism: Mycobacterium sp. (assembly GCA_040511255.1). Taxonomy (GTDB): domain Bacteria; phylum Actinomycetota; class Actinomycetes; order Mycobacteriales; family Mycobacteriaceae; genus Mycobacterium. The sequence goes on from JBEVHL010000319.1 coordinate 1,768, forward strand.
CATTCCGCCCACCGCGCTGTCGATCGCGTGGCGCACCGACGTCGACTCCCAGGTGGTCCGCGACTTCATCGACATCGCGCGGCTGGTCGCGTCGCTGCGCACGGTGCCCGATGCGCTGTCCCTGCCGACCACTAGTCCGTTCTCAGCAGTTCGAAAACAGGGATGATCCGGGCGGTACCCGGGTAGGTCCCGATGCGGGGCCGCGTTTCCCGCACCTTCGCGAACAGCGCGTCTCGCTCGTCGCCGGATACTTCCCGGGCGATGACGTCGTAGGAGTCACCGCCGACCTCGACATGCGCCTGTGGGTGCGCCCGCAGGTTGTGCACCCACAGCGGGTCTTTCGGCGCTCCACCGTAGGTGCCGATCAGCACGATCCGGCCGTCAATCGGGAAATACTCCAGTGGTGTCAGGCGCCGCCGTCCGGATTTGGCACCGGTCATGGTCAACAGCACGATGTCGGAGTCCGCGAAGGGACCGCCGACCTTGCCACCGTTGGCGCGGAACTCTTCCACGACGTCGTCGTTGAAGTTCTTCAGCACCTCGGGGTCTGCTTGCACCTCGGTGTATTTGGGGATGGCCGACAGCTTTGATGGGGTCATGTCTACCGACGGTAGGGCGGCTTTCTGCGGTTTACGATGCGTGATCAGCGCATTTCATTGCGCGATCGTCTCACCGGCGGGTTGTTACAGTGCAGTCGTGGACGTGCTCAGCGCCGCGATCGCGGTGATGCGCACCGGCCAGCCGTACTCCAATCGGCTGCAGCTGGGCGAGCAGTGGTGCTACCGATTCGACCGCTACGACGGCATCGGTTTTCATGTCCTGCTGTCCGGCACCGCCTGGCTGATCCCCGAGCAGGGCCCGTCCATCCGGCTCGATGCCGGCGACGTCCTCCTGATGCCGCACGGCAGCCCGCACCACCTCTCCGACTCACCGCAGGTAATGGCGGCGGTGCCGGTCGAAGATGCGACCGCCGGCGACGGGCCCGCCGACTTCCTCTGCGGCAAATACCGGCTGGATCGCAGTCGCGTGCACCCGCTCCTGGCCGGACTCCCAGACGTCATCCACCTCTCCGGTGGAGTCGGCGCACACCCGGAACTCGACGCGGCCATTACCCTGCTCGCCGCCGAGGTCGACGCCACCCGCCAGGGTCAGTCCGCTGCGCTCACCGCGCTGGTGGACGTGTTGCTGGTCTACCTGGTGCGCGCCTGGTTGGATGAGAACCCGATCACCGGCTGGCCGAAGGCAATCCACGATCCGCA
>JBEVHL010000320.1:0-2544 GCA_040511255.1 Mycobacterium sp.
TCGGGCTCGCCGAACCAGCGGGACGGCGCGCGCTGACCGTATTCGTCATGCCAGCACCACCATTCGTAGGTCGGGCTCTGCGGGTAGCCGGTGGGGGAGTCCTCCCACTCCTCTTGGCGTCCCAGTGCTGTCATGTCCAGGAAGGCCCACGTGTTGACGAAGACCTCGTCCCCGCGGTTGTTGATGAGATAGGTGCGGAACACCCGTCCGTCATCGTCCCGGATGAACGCGTTGGTGCCGTGCCACTCGTCCACACCGAAGTCCACGTCGAAGGCTGCCCCGGCTTCGGGAATCATGGTGTACCAGGGGATGTCCCAGCCCATCCGCGCCTTGATCCGTGCGATGTCGCTCTGCGGCCCACGCGAGGCGTAGACCAGTGTGGTGTCGCGAGCATTCAGATGCGCCAAGTTGCCGATGTGGTCAGCCATCAGCGAGCAGCCGACGCAACCGTGGTCGGGCCACCCGTGTATTCCCGGGTCGACGAAGGCACGGTAGACGAGCAACTGTCTGCGACCGTCGAACAGGTCGAGCAGGCTCGCTTTCCCCTCGGGGCCCTCGAAGACATACTGCTTCTCTACTGCCATCCACGGCATCCGCCTGCGTTCCGCGGCGAGGGCATCATGGGCACGCATCTGTGCCTTCTCCTTGACGAGCATCTCCTGGTGCGCGGCCTCCCACTCCTGCGCCGAGACAACTGGAGGCGTCTTCACGGTTTCCCCTTTCGCTTCTGCAGCAACGGTTTCGTACATTCGTTCAATCAATCAGTTGAATGTTCTAGTTCTGCCAGCACACCACGCCTACCGGCTATAGTCAACAAGATGGTTGAAGATCAGCTGCTGGACCGGGCGTACTCCGCGCTCGCGGATCCGACTCGACGTCAGTTGCTGGAGACGCTGCGGCAGGGCGATGCCCGTCTCACCGATCTGGCCGCGCCGCTGCCGATGACCTTCGCTGGGGTCTCCCGCCACATCGGCGTGTTGGAGTCGGCCGGACTGGTGCGGCGTGAGGTCCGCGGGCGCGAACACTGGTTCTCCGTGGAGCCAGGCGGATTGACGTCGGCCCAGCGGTGGATCACCGAGCAGACGGACTTCTGGTCGACCCGGGCGGACGCACTCGCCACGCGGTTGCGACGCAAGCGGAGTGGACGGTGAGCGACCAGCCGATCGCCCGCGTGCAACGCGTCATGCCGGCCACCCCGGAGGAGGTCTTCGACGAATGGCTCGACCCGGAGTCGTTGGCGGAGTGGATGTGTCCCCGGCCGGCCCGGTGCGTCGCCATCGAACTAGAACCCCGCGTCGGAGGAACCGTTCGGTTCGACGTCGACAACTCGGGTGACCTGGTGCTGATCATGGGACGCTTCCTGGTCATCGAACGGCCGCACCAACTGCGCTTCACCTGGAGTCACTCGGGCTGGGCGGATCCCACGGCGGTCAGCATCGTCGACGTCGCCTTCGAGGCCGTCGGTGAGGACCGGACCCTGATGTCGATCGAACATTCGTTGCTGCCCTCCGAGGAGGCCTTCGAAGATCACCTGGACGGCTGGGCGGGCACTGCGGACCAGCTCATCGACTACCTGAGCGATTCCTCCGCGGAATAGCTGGCTGCGACCAAACCCGAAGCTACACAGCGGTTTCTACACAGCTAATCACCAGGATGGCCGAATATTATTTCCGCCCGTGGGGGGAAAACTGCGACGCTGGCTCAAACGGCATGTATCGATTCGCGGGCTGGTGATGGCGGCCGTGACCGCGGTGGTGGCGGGGATCGTGGTGCTGACGCTCACCCGGCAACCTGACAGCGGCCCCGCCTACGTGCCGAAGGCAACGGAGGCGACAACCGTCACGGCTGCCCCGGTTGCCGTCGTTCCGCCGCCACCACCAATCACCGTCGCTTCGCCCAGCGTTAAGCCGCCGAAGAGCGCCGCACCTGCGGCCACCAAGGCTCCCCACACCAGAGCCCCGCGGGCAAGCGTGGCCCCCGCAGCGAGCGCGGCCCCTGCGACGACTGCGGCCCCTCCGGCGAGCGACGAACCCACGTTCTCAACGCCCAAGACACACGTTCAGCATTCCGAACCCACGTATGCGCCTGGACAGGTGCACGGCTGACCCTAAAGACTGCATATTTGAGGGCAGGGAGGGCGACTGGCGTGAGTGGTGGACTCGATATCGCAGAATTCGAGCGGCGACTGTTTCCCAGGCCAGTGGACGTGTGGTCACCCGATGACTGGGCGGCATTTTTCGCGGTGGCACAGAAGCTGGTGGATGAATACGGCAAGGACGAGGTGCTGGCCGCGGTCAGCGATCTGGTGTTGGCCGGTGTAGCTGCACCGTCCGCCGTAGATGCCATCAGGCATTCCGTGCAAGCCTGAGCGAAGAATCGCCTTCCAAAGTGGCGACGCACCACCTTGGCCCGTGCCCCCGGCATGATTCGAACATGCGACACCGGCTTTAGGAGAGCCGTGCTCTATCCCCTGAGCTACGGGGGCGGTCCGCAGGGAGTGTATACGGCCATGTGCCCCAGGTTGTAGCGAGATTGTTTGAGCAG
>JBEVHL010000321.1:0-2616 GCA_040511255.1 Mycobacterium sp.
GCGCTGACCATCCGCGCGCTGATCGGCGAGAAGACGATCTTCCTGCGTGAACAGGCCGTCGGGTTGTCGACCACCGCCTATCTGCTGGCCAAGATCGCCGTCTTCACGGCGTTCGCCATCATCCAGTCGCTGATCGTCACCACCATCACGGTCGTGGGCAAGGGCTGGGGTGATGGCGCCGTCGATCACGGGGCCTTCCTGAGCGGCCGAACCCTCGAGTTGTTCGTCGACATCTCCGCGACGTGTGTGGCCGCGGCCATGACCGGACTCGCGCTGTCGGCACTGGCCAAGTCCGCCGAGCAGATCATGCCGCTGCTGGTCGTCGCGATCATGTCGCAGCTGGTGTTCTCGGGCGGGCTGATCCCGGTGACGGGCCGTGTGGTGCTCGATCAGTTGTCGTGGGTGACACCGGCACGCTGGGGCTTCGCCAGCTCGGCATCGACGGTCGACCTGACCCGGCTGGCGCCGCCACCGCTGCTGCCGGATGACGAGCATTGGAAGCACACGTCGTCCGCCTGGCTGTTCGACATCGGCATGTTGGTGCTGCTGTCTGTCTTCTACACCGGCTTCGTGCGCTGGCGGATCCGACTGCCCCGCGGGTAGGGCGCTCTCGGGCGCGAGCGCTCACCTGTGTACAGAATTTCGACCGAGATCTGTACCAGGGTGAGCGCTCGTCGGCTACTCCCCGTGCACGTCGAGGCCGTGGGCGGCGGCGAACGCCAAGCCCTGCGCGATGTCGATCCGCGCACCCGCCAGCTTGGCGCTGACCCATAACGCGGGGTCGATCCGGGCGCCCCGCAGATCCGCCCCTTCCAGCCGGACGCCGACGGTCCGCGCCCCGGACAGATCCGCACCGCGGAGCACCGCCTTGCGCAGATCGGCCTCCACCAGCGACGCCTCCCGCAGCCGGCACCCACTGAGGTCCACCTCGCGCAGATCGGCACCACCCAGGACGGCCAGCGTGAAGTCGACCTCGTCGTATTTCGCAGGCCGCAGCCGGCAGTTGGTGAAGACCGAACCCATCATGCTGCAATTGCGAAAAGAGCTGTGCCACAACGTCGTCCGATTGAACTTACAGTTGCGGAAGGCACTGCCTGCGTGCACGGATTCGGACAGGTTCGCGCCGCTGAAATCGCAGCCGTCGAACACCACGCGCTCGGTGCGCAAACCGCCCAGATCTTCGTCGTGGAATTCGCGCTCGACGAACTCCTGGTCAACCCACTGCTCAGGCACGGCTCAGCCTGCGGCAGACAGGGTCTCCAGCGCATATTCGCTGACCGCGATGAGGGCCTGCTTCGCCGAATTGCGGTCGCGGGCGTCGACGGAAATCACCGGGATGTGCTCGGCCAAGGTCAGCGCTTTGCGCACCTCGTCGGCCGGAAAGCGCTGGGCGTCGTCGAACTGGTTCACCGCCACCACGAACGGGATCTTGCGGTCCTCGAAGAAGTCGACCGCCGCGAAGCTGTCCTGCAGCCTGCGGGTGTCGACCAGGACGATGGCCCCGATCGCGCCGTGCACCAGGTCGTCCCACATGAACCAGAACCGGCGCTGGCCCGGCGTACCGAACAGGTACAGCACCAGGTCCTCGTCCAGGGTGATCCGGCCGAAATCCATCGCGACGGTGGTCGTCGACTTGGCCGGGGTGGCGTCCAGTCCGTCGACACCGGCGGAGGCATTGGTGACCATGGCTTCGGTGCGCAGCGGCATGATCTCCGAGACCGTGCCGACGAAGGTCGTCTTACCGACGCCGAACCCGCCCGCGATCACAATTTTGGTCGACGCTGCATCACGTCGCTCAGAGTGCGCGTAGGCCACGGAGTGTCCTTCCGATTAGTTCGCGTCGTTCGTCCTGGGTGGAACTGTCGGTCAAAGTTGCCTGCACCCGAAGGTATCCCGAGGTGACGAGATCACCGACGAGGACACGGGCGACACCCAGCGGAACATCGAGATGGGCGGAGATTTCAGCCACCGAAGGGCTCTTGATGCACAGCTGGATGATCTTGCCTCGCAGGTCGTTGAGTGGCCACTGATGAAACAGCGCCGATTGCACAGTCTGGATGGGCGCTGCCAAGGGCAGTTCGACGGCGGGGGCCGTCCGCCCGGCGGTCAAGGTGTAGGGGCGGACCAGATTCGCCTCATGGCCGGGCGCCGGCTGCTCTGGCCTGTCCATGCCGACTCACGAATGAGACGCGGCACGGCGCCTGGTCGACTGGACTACTCCGCCGACCCGCTCGACCAGCAGTGCCATCTCGTAGCCGACCTGCCCGATATCGCACGTCTTGGAGGCCAGTGTCGCCAGCTGGGAGCCGTCGCCGACCTGCATGATCAGCACGTAGCCGTGGTCCATCTCCACCACCGACTGCAGCACCCGGCCACCGTCGAACAGCTGCGCGGCGCCGGCGGACAGGCTGGCCAGTCCCGAGGTGACCGCCGCCAGTTGGTCCGCGCGCTCCGGGGGCAGGTGCTCACTGGCCGCGATCAGCAGCCCGTCGACCGACACCAGCACGGCGTGCGCGACACCGGGGATGTCGCGGGCGAACTTCGACACCAGCCAGTCCAACGGATTCTCTTGCGACGAACCTGGCGCGCTCATTCTTGATCGAGTCCTTGGGTTGT
>JBEVHL010000322.1:0-4060 GCA_040511255.1 Mycobacterium sp.
ATCAGCACCCTGGAACAAGCACTCCGATTCCGACTCTGCGACCTACGCGAACACCCAGACGCGGCCTAGGGCAAGACCACTAACCCCACTGATCGCTCACCTGGGTCAACCGGACGCTGTTACCGGACGGATCGCGGAAACCGCTGTCGATGCCGTACGGCATTTGGTTGGGCGCTTCGGTGAACTCGACGCCGCGGGCGGACAACTCTTCGTAGCTTGCCTGGCAATCGTCGGTGGTCAGAAAGATGGTGCCGGCGAACCCCTTGGCCATCACGTTCAAGACTTCGGCCTTGGTGGCGGCGTCCATCACGGGCGGACCCGGCACCGCCATCAGCACGATGCTCACGTCGTCCTGCCCGGGTGGCCCGACGGTAAGCCACCGGAAGTCGCCGACGTCCGGTAGCGAAACATCTTGCCGCACTTCCATTCCGACGTTCTCGGTCCAGAATTTCAGCGCGACATCCTGATCGTGCACCCATAGGTGGGCGCTTGCAATTTTCACCATGCGCCCGAAACTACGGCTCAGATTGCGGGGCTGTCTTCTCCCCGTGTGCTGAACTGCGGGCGGGTGTGCAACCGCAGCAGACAGTTCGGCACGCGGGCCACGGTGGCGGCCGGCGGCATACTGGCCCGGTAGGCGGCCGGCGGTTTTCCGTACACCCGGGCGAAGGTCGTGGTGAACGAGCCGACACTGGACAGACCCACCATCGCGCAGATGTCCGCGACTGACCGGTCGGTGTATCGCAACAGGGCAGCGGCCCGCTCGAGGCGGCGGGTCTGCAGATAAGCCCGGGGCGATTCACCGAACGTGCGGCTGAACATCCGGGAGAAATGGGCCCTGGACAACCCGGCCGCGGCGGCCAGATCGTCGACCGTGATGGGCTCGGCGTAGCGGGCGTCGGCGAAGTCTTTGGCGCGCATGAGGTACCGGGCCGGCGGCAACATGCCAGCAATTATGGCTCGTCGGCCTGCGGGCGGTACCTTTATCTGCGCGAACGAGTTGGCTGGGCGGCCGCGGTTGCATTCGGGCTTCCTTGGGGGAGGAGAACCGAAGCAATCGAGGAAAGTCCGGACTTCACAGAGCAGGGTGATTGCTAACGGCAATCCGAGGTGACTCGCGGGAAAGTGCCACAGAAAACAGACCGCCAGAGATGGTAAGGGTGAAACGGTGCGGTAAGAGCGCACCAGCATCCCGGGTGACCGGGATGGCTTGGCAAACCCCACCCGAAGCAAGGCCAAGCAGGCCGTAGGGGTACGGCTGCGCAGGCGTTCGAGGGCTGCTCGCCCGAGCCTGCGGGTAGGCCGCTTGAGGCACCCGGCAACGGTGTGTCCAGATGGATGGTCGCCGCTGTACGTCCTCTCGCCAGGACGTACGGAACAGAATCCGGCTTAGAGGCCAACTCGTTCGCCCACCACCTCTACCGGGTGTCGGCCACCGCTTTCTCCAGCTTGTCCAGCGTGGCCTTCAACTGCTCGCGCGAGCTGTCGGCCAGGTCGTCCTCCCGCTGATACAGCAGGCCGTAGGTGAAGGTGTCCTCCCCTGCGGCGTGCGCGATCACGGCCTGCTCGCCCAGATGCGTTCTGCTGACCACCGCGTCCTGATGATCACCGAGCAGAGACTGAATGGCTTTGGCGGCGTCGGCCACCTTGCCGGCCCCGGTTGCCGCCGCGGTATAGCGCAACCGCTTGGCGCCCTTGCGGATTGAATGCAGCGCCTCGTCCGCATCGTCGGCTTGGGCGTCCTCGGCGGCCTTCGCGGCCTTGGCGGCTTTCCGCACTCGCTTGAAGGCGGCGTCGATGGTCACCGGTTTGGGCTCCTCGCCCGGCTTGGCAGGCTGTGGCTCGGCAGCGACGAGCGCTTCGAGGGCGTCGAGCAAACGGAAGTACCGCTCCGAGCGCATCGCCGTCAACGAGCGGCGCCAACCCGTCTCGTAGCGCCGCTTGGCCCCGTCGACCAGCCGCTCGCGCACGCGTCCGCGGATGAGCTCGGCCGGCAACTCGCCAAGGGCTTTCTCGTACTTCTCGGCCAGCACCTCGGCGTCTCGGGCGACCCCGAGGATGCCCGCCAGCGTGCGCAGCTCGTCGAGGATCCAGGAATCGTCGGTCAGTCCGAACGACTCTTCCGACTCCTTCAGCAGGCTGCGCAGTTTGCGCGTGGTGACCCGCATCTGGTGTACCGAGTCATAGGTGTCGGCGCGCACCGCACGATCCCATTCGATCAGCTCGGCGACCTGCTCGGCGACCGCGATGTGCACCGGCTCGCGGGGTGGGGCGGGCGGCGGCTCGTCTTCGGTCTCGGCCTCAGGCGTCGCGGCGTCCAGCACGCGGGCGAGCTTGGAGCCGTGTCCCGCGGGCACGGCGCCTGCGTCATAAAGCCGATTGCTCAACCGGTCCAACAGGTCGGTGTTGACCGCGGCGGAGTCCTCGGCGAGTTCGAGTTCCCACTCGCGCCATTCCTGCTCGGCGCCGTTGCCGGATTTGTCCGTGGCCCACGCGGTCACGTGGTCGTCACAGAATTCGGCAAGGGGAGCGCCGTCGGCGTCGAAGAGCAGATGGATGTTGCGGGTGGTGCTGATCCGGGCCACCGGGGCGGTCGGCCGGTCCCGCACGATCGCCCGCACCACGTCGAGCAACTCGTCGGGCACGGCGGTGTCGGACCCGTCGTCGGCGCCCAGCGGGGCGCGGACTTCGGTGCGGGCGTCCGGGCCGGCGGGAAGTTTGAGATGCCAGCCCGCATCGGAACCGCCGGTGCGACGCCGCAGGGTCACCTTGTTGCGGGCCAGATCGTGCTCGGCAGTGTCGAAGTACACCGCGTCCAACGACTGAGACTGCTGCCGCTCAACCCGGGCGACGGCGTAGATGCCGTCAAACGACGGGGAGACCGCCGATTCGACTACGTCGAACTTGCGCTCGACTTCGGTGTGCCGAGTGGTTTTCGGCTTTTGAGCAGGCATTCTCACCTTCAACAGGACGCGCGTACAGGGCCAACTGGTGAACAGAGTGCCACACCAAAGTGAACGGCCGGTTCGCCCACTGTGATCGCGTCGCTAGCTGGCGATCTGGTTGGCGAACTCGCCCGCGCGACCCCAGGCCTGGCGCTCTTCGGCGAACGCGACGGCCTGCTGCTGACGGAACGTGGCGATGGGATCGGCCTGTGCGGCGAGGAACGCCAAATAGTCCGGCATCGAGAAGGTGCCGTCGGCGATCGCGACATCGCCTCGACCCGCGGACATTTCGGCCCGCAGCTCGAGCAGTTCCTCGGCGCTGACCGGATAGAAGCTGATCCGATCGAAGTAACGCAGCAGCCACGGCGTCCCCGGCTCGAAGGACCGGGCGTCCTTCGGATGGCGGTGATTCCACACCTGGGTGGTGCGGCCGACGAACTGGTAGCCGCCGGGACCCTCCATGCCGTAGATGCACAGATACGCCCCGCCGATACCGACTGCGTTCTCGGGCGTCCACGTGCGCGCCGGGTTGTACTTCGTGGTCACCAGTCGGTGCCGCGGGTCCAGCGGGGTGGCCACGGGCGCGCCCAGGTACACATCTCCCAGGCCGAGCACCAGGTACTCGGCGTCGAACACGGTGTCGTGCACCTGGGAGACATCGTCGAGACCGTTGATGCGCCTGATGAATTCGATGTTCCAGGGGCACCAGGGCGCATCGGCGCGCACGCCGTGCATGTAGCGCTGGATGGCCTCGTGGGTGGACGGGTCATCCCACGACAGTGGCAGCCGGACGGTGCGACTGGGCACCACGAGTTCGTCATTGGAGGGCAGTTGTTCGTCCAGGCCGGCGAGGACGTCGCTGATTTCGTCGATCGAGACCACGGTCGGATCGAACTGCACCTGCAGCGAGCGCACCCCGGGTGTCATCTCGGTCAGGCCGGGAACCTGCAGGGCCCGCAGTTTGCCGTCGAGCACATGGACTCGGGCGCGCATCGCCAGATCCAGTGTCATCGGACCGTATTCGACGAGTACGCCGCCGTCGCCGGCCCGACGCAGGGTGACGTCGGTGCCGTCCTTGGCCGAATACCGAGTCAGCACACCGTCATCGGAATCGC